>JBCKWI010000011.1:0-45297 GCA_038922795.1 Gammaproteobacteria bacterium | reverse complement strand
ATCCTGAATGAAACGCTCCACCAACAACTTGAACAGGTGTAGACTACGCTCAGGTATTTGATTCAAATCGATTTTCTGTGGCATGGTTTTTAAAATTGTCAAGGTTAGAGAAATTTAGCACTCTCCCGGTAAGAGTGCAAAAGATATGATATATATTGTTGGCGCGCACTGTTGCTCATGCTAACTTTGCCGAACCAGAATAATTGATAAATGGACATGTTCAAGCGAATATCCCTGATTACCAACTCCGACGCCAATGAGGTGGCTGATACCCTCAATACGGTGATTGAATTCCTGCAACAACGCAATATCGGGATCGAACTCGATGAATATTGCGCCCGGATTACCCGTAACAAGGACTTGCCGGTCGCTTCCGCCGATAAAGTGGGTGCGAATTCAGACCTGGCAATAGCCATCGGCGGTGACGGTACCATGCTCAAGGCCGCCCATTTGGTTTGTGGTCACGGGATTCCCTTATTGGGGATTAATCGTGGCCATCTGGGATTTCTGGCGGATATTCCGGCTGATTCCTTTCAACAACATCTGGATGAAATTCTTAAAGGACATTATGCCGAGGATGAACGCTTCCTTTTGTATTGTGAAGTTCACCGGGACAATAATTTAATGTGTGTGAAATACGCATTTAATGATGTGATCGTGCAGAAATGGGATGTCGCCAAACTGATTGAACTGGACACCTATGTGGATGGCACCTTTGTACACAGGCAACGTTCGGACGGGATGATAGTGTCTTCACCCACAGGCTCTACGGCCTATGCCTTGTCCGGTGGTGGCCCCATTCTTTATCCCACACTGGATGCATTGGTGCTGGTCCCCATCTGCCCACATAGCCTGACCAACCGCCCTATTGTCATTAATGGTAACAGCCGGGTTGAGATCGTGGTCAGTAGCGATAACGTACATCACGCCCGGCTGACCTGTGATGGTGATATTGCCATGGAACTTGAATCGGGTGATCGTGTGATTGTAGAAAAAAGAAACCAGACTATCCGGTTGATTCATCCGGCTGATCACGATCACTTCAGTATCCTGCGGGCAAAACTGCGTTGGGGTTAGCTTAGTTGCTGAAACACCTGCACATCCGTGATTTTGCTGTCATTGAGGAACTGGAAGTCCAGTTTGATGCAGGTATGACGGTATTGACCGGCGAAACCGGCGCGGGCAAATCGATCCTTGTCGATGCTTTGGGACTGGTCCTGGGTGACCGGGCAGATAGCAGCATTATTCGCAATCAATGTGACAGCACGGAAATCACCGCCATTTTTGAGATCAATGATGATCAAACTATCCACGCTATCCTTGAGGAACAGGGTATCCATCATGATGGTGAACTCATGCTGCGCCGTGTGATCAACAAGGATGACCGTTCCCGTGCTTATGTTAATGGCAGTTCCGTTCCGGCCCAGATTCTGCGTGACCTGGGTGAAAATATGGTCGATATTCACGGTCAACATGCCCATCAATCAATCCTGAAACGGGATGTTCAACGCACACTGCTGGATGACTATGGTCAGTATGAAACCCTGCTTGATCAGGTCAGGTCATCATGGGGTGACTGGTCTTTGGCCAATACAGAACTCACCCGCATCAGTGGACATGATCAGGACCGCGATGCGCGGCTTGCCTTGCTCCAGTACCAGATCCAGGAACTTGGGGCACTGAACCCGGATCCGGCGGAGATCAAGGAACTGGCGGAAGAACATACACGTCTTGCAAATGCCAGCAAAATACTGGAAAGCTGTCAGCAACTATTGAACCAGCTCTCGGAAGATGAACAGTCCATATTGAACCAGATAAACCACGGTGCACATGAATTACAGGGCCTGTTACGTTTTGATCCGTCATTAGCGTCTATCTCGGAACTGCTGGAAAGTGCCAACATCCAGATCAACGAGGCCACCACGGAATTACGCCATTATCTGGATGGCCTTGAACTGGATCCCGGGCGGCTTAAGACCGTAGAAGAACGTATCACGGCGCTGCACGACATTGCCCGCAAACATAAAGTCCGGCCGGAAGCGCTGGCAGCACATCTTGAAACACTCAAGACAGAACTCCAAAATCTTGAGGACAGCGAGCAACTCCTGGCTGATCTGGGGAGGAAAAGAGATCTGGCATTGCAAGCTTACCGGAAGGCCACCGCGGAATTGCATGAACGCCGGAAAAAGACCGCGACAAAACTCGGCAAAGCAATAGAAGCAAAACTGAAAGAACTGGGGATGCCCGGTGGGCGTTTCGAGATCGATGTTCAGGCAGTTGAAAAAGACACGCCACAACGTGACGGCATGGATCGCATTGAATATCTGGTTTCCGTCAACCCGGGACAGCCACTACAACCCTTGAGCAAGGTAGCTTCCGGTGGTGAATTGTCCAGAATCAGTCTCGCGATACAAGTGATTGGCAGCAAAGACAAAGGGCTGCCTACATTAATATTTGATGAAGTTGATGCCGGAATCGGTGGCGGGGTTGCTGAAATTGTAGGAAAACTTTTGCATAGTCTCGCCGGCAGCCACCAGGTATTTTGTGTGACGCACCTGCCACAGGTAGCATCCCAGGGTAATCATCATTTGCAGGTAAACAAATCTACACATGCGCAAACCACCCTGACGCAAGTCATCAAACTCAATAAAGATGAACGCATAGAAGAAATTGCACGGATGTTGGGCGGACTGAAAATAACAGAACAGACCCGGGCACATGCGCGGGAAATGCTGAAGACAAACAGTGAAGCGTGAAGCGTATCCCATGTGCGCTTCACGCATGACGCTTCAAGATTTATTTCTTTTCTTTTGGTCTCACATACAAAACCAGACTGTGCTCTTCCAGCACATAACCGTGTTTTTCCGCGATTTCCCTCTGCAGGCGTTCGATCTCTTCATTTTTAAATTCGATGACCTTGCCGGTCTTCAGGCAAACCATATGATCATGATGACCACCACGATTCAGTTCAAATACGGAATGACCGGAATCAAAATGATGCCGTATAACCAGGCCGGCTGATTCAAACTGTGTCAATACCCGATAGACGGTGGCGAGACCCACTTCCTCGTTGCTATCTAGCAGGAGCTTGAACACATCCTCTGCACTCAGATGTTTTTGATTAGATCCTTCCAGTATCTGGAGAATCCTGATCCGTGGCAGGGTGGCCTTGAGACCGGCTTCTTTCAGTTCTTTTGCTTCCATCCGGGGCTCCTTAATTCACCAATGAAAACATTGGTGTAAAAGATCAATTATCGCATTTACGCAGAACAATTATATCCAAATACCCGTCCTGTGTCGTGGTGCTATTCGCAACAGATGTCCTTTTTAGTACATTGCGTTACAATCACACTCCCTGGTATATGAACAAGATTATGTCAAAATCCAAGCTGATTTTATTATCGATATTACTCGCCTCCGGCCTGCTTGCCAGCGGTTGTGCCAAAAATGTTGATGGGACCTGGAAAGCGCCGCTGGTCCACCGTATTGACGTACAGCAGGGCAATGTGATCGAACAGGATATGATCAACAAACTGAAACCAGGCATGGATAAAAACCAGGTAAGATTCATTATGGGCACCCCGTTGATCACCGATCCTTTTCACAGCAACCGCTGGGATTATGTCTACAGCATGGAACCTGGCGGAGGCGAGCGCAAACAACGCCGCATCACCCTTTATTTCGAAGACGAAAAACTGGCTTATGTCGATGGCGATATCCAGATCAGGACTATGCCATTAACTGAAGATGAAACCCACAAGGAACGCAATGTTGTGGTTCCCATTGATCAACACCAGGAAGGTTTCCTGGGCCGCTGGTTTGGCAAAGACAAACCGGCTACAGACATTGAGACGGAGACCACCCTTGCCGAAGAACCGGCAAGTGAAGAACCACTACCCGAAGAACCACAAACAGGCGCTGCTACCGATGCATCACCACCTGTTGTTGAAGATAAACCTGACCATGACAAAACATTACCTGATGACACCTCCCGCCGCGCCCAGTCTTCAGTTATTGAAACCGAGCAAGATAAAAATCTGTTCCGGCGCTTCTGGGACAGGATGACATCAGATAAATCTGAAAGCGGTATGCAGGAAGGGGAAGAGACAGAACGTGATAAACGTGATGCGGAAGTCTTCGAAAAGGCAGGGGGGAGTTTGTAACAAAATCAGTCTTTTTTGTTTTTCTTTTCCGCACGTCTTCTGCGCGCTTCTTTCGGATCAACCTTGAGCTGCCGGTATATTTCAACACGGTCCCCTGCGTGTAATACCGTATCCAGCTCCTTTAACCTGCCGTATATACCTACCTTGTTTTGATTGAGATCGACCTCCGGGCAACGTTGCAGCAATCCGGATAAATCAATCGCCTGCCCAATGGTGGTAGCTGCCTTTACTTTCAGAGGTATGAGATACGCCTGTTCCGGCAAGGCATAAACAACTTCAATGGCTATTTCGTCAGCGTTTGCCATAGATTTCAATAGCCCGCCGCGTAAATGCATCCACCATGCTGGCCATGATTCGATTAAAGGTATGACTCAACGCCAACTTGAGCAGTTTGTTTTTAAACTCGAATTCAATGTTAAGTCTGATCTGACAGGACTGATTTGCTTGCGGTTCGAATCGCCAACAACCACTGAGGAATTTAAATGGTCCTTCTACCAATTGCATATTAATACTCCGCCCTGGTTGCATGGTGTTTTCCGTGCTGAAAGACTGTTTTATCTTGCCCACTTCCACTGCAATTGTTGCCTGCAAATGTGTTTCAGATTTGTTCGTGACCTGCCCGGTCTTGCACCAGGACAGAAAATCCGGATAGGCCTCGATATTATTTACCAATGCATACATCTCGTCTGCACTGTAAGGCACAAGTGTAGTTTTATGTATGTCGACCAAGGTTAGTAGAATAAACTGTCAATGACAGGAATTAAAAAATACCTATCGCTTGCAGGAAGATCAGCACTACACCAACCGGCGCAATATAACGCGCGGCAAAATACCAGCATTTATAAGCAAAACCATCACCCATATCCAGTTCCTCGACACTGGAATTTTGCTTCATCAACCACGCCGCAAATACAGCCAGTAACAATCCACCGAGAGGCAACATGATGTTTGAAGTCAGATAATCCATCATGTCGAACCAGGTTTTGTTGAACAATTTATAGTCAGCCCAATGGTTGAATGACAACACTGATCCTATGCCCATGACCCATGCTGCAAGACCTGTCAACGCAGATGCACGAGGGCGTGTCATGCCGCGGTTCTCCACCAGCCAGGCAACCGCAGGTTCAAGCAAGGAAATCGAAGAAGTCCAGGCAGCGAATAACAACAAAATAAAAAATACGCTGCCGAAGAACTCCCCATAAAGCATCTTGCCAAAAGCAATTGGCAAAGTGATAAAGATCAAACCCGGCCCCTTGTCTGGTTCAAGCCCGTAGGAAAACACCAAAGGGAAAATAGCCATACCTGCAAGTATTGATACAGAGGTGTCGACCGCAGCAATGCTGATTGTTGTCTTTGTTATTGACGCATTGTCAGGTAAATAGGAACCATAAACCATGATGGCGCCCATCCCGAGACTGAGGCTGAAAAAGGCCTGGCCCATGGCGGCCAGTACACCAGCGGCGGAAAGTTTTGAAAAATCAGGATAAAACATGTAGCTCAAACCCTGGCTGAAACCTGGAGTGGACATGGCATATCCCACCATGATGAGAAGTAATATAAAAAGCGCGGGCATCATGAATTTAACTGCCCGCTCCAGTCCACTCTTAACACCCATGGATACCACAATCACGGTCAATGCCATAAAGATGGTATGCAGCACCAACAGTCTTTCCGGATTGGCCAGCAATCCTTCAAATAAACCGGCTATTTCATTATCTGATGCGGTGGCAAAGCTGCCTGAACCTGCACGGAAGATGTAATCAATCGTCCAGCCCGCGACCACACTGTAAAATGACAGGATCATGAATCCGGCGATCACACCCATCCAGCCGAGATAACGCCAGTTCGGATTCAAACCCTCATCCTCGGCCAGCGACTGCATGGTATTGATCGGACTCTGCCGGCCACGCCGTCCTATCATGATCTCGGCCATCATGATGGGCACTGCAAACATGATAACGCAGAGGATATACACCAGGACAAAAGCTCCACCACCATTGGTCCCGGTGATATAGGGGAAACGCCAGATATTACCCAGACCCACGGCTGAGCCGGTGGCCGCCAGGACAAATGCCCAGCGTGACGACCACTGCCCATGAATTGACTTACGCTTGCGTGTCATATCGTGGTATTCCTTATTATTATGATCTCGATTCTGCGCGAAATCCGGCAGACACTCAACTCTGCCATTATTCATCCAGGTACCTGTTATAATCGCGCGGTTTTTATAACGTGATCACATGGCATGGCCAAACAACCGAAAAATAATCACCAGGGAAGCACCATTGCGCTCAATAAAAAGGCCAAATTCGATTATTTTATCGAGGAAAGGTATGAGGCAGGCGCAGCACTTGAAGGCTGGGAAATGAAAAGTCTGCGCGCCGGCAAGGTACAGATCCGTGACAGCTATATATTACTGAAAAATGGGGAGGCTTATTTGTTTGGCGCCCTGATCACACCCTTGCCAACGGCCTCCACCCACATACAGCCCGATCCGCAACGCAACCGCAAACTGCTCCTGCACCGCCACCAACTCAATAAACTGATAGGCGCGGTTGAGCGCAAGGGTTATGCGCTGGTACCTACCGCGATGTACTGGAAGTCAGGAAAAGTGAAAGTCGAGATTGGCCTGGCCCAGGGCAAAAAGACACATGACAAACGCGAAACGGAAAAGGAACGTGACTGGCAGCGTCAAAAACAACGCCTCATCAAGCATGGCTAGCCATGCCTGGTAAATCTTATTGCAACAAACAGGCTAGCCGTTGGCGAGATAGAGCGCAATAAATAGCAATATCAACGTGATACCCTGCATTCCAACCCGGGCAAACATCAATTGCGTGCCATACTTTCTGTCAAACTCTTCACCATGCGCCATGGAACCTATGCCAGTAGCCAGTACGGCTATTGTCAGCAATAACGCCAGAATAATAATCAATGTAAGGATGCTCATATCTCCTACTCCCCCGGAATTATATTCCGGAAACAATCTCTCAATAGTAATTCTAGTCAGGGAAGACGAAGATAAATTGACATGGATCAAACAACAGCAAATATTTTAAAGGACTATTTCGCCTATCCCCGGCCTGTTTATTTGTTTATAATATTTAGCACCTGGCCGTTTCTTTCTACTTGTAACTTTTAACTTGTTACTGATATTCGGGGGCGTACTTGGTTTCGACGTGGGTGAGCTGGAAATAGAAAAAGACACTTAACGTGTCTTTTCCCCGGCGAACGCCTTGGACAGGATGTTCAAGGCCGGGCCATTAGCGAGACAAGGATAGTCGAGCTTAGGGCTATGGTTATAGAATGACTTGATACCTGAAAGTTTCGGGGGCGTACTTGGTTTCGACGTGGGTCATGAAACCTGAGGGGCATGCCGAGGGGCAGAATACCTCGTAAATACATCTGCAAAATTATAGTTGCCAACGACGACAACTACGCACTCGCTGCTTAAAACCCAGTAGGGTGCCGTCTGACCGGGCTGTGCTTGTGCAACCGGATCCAGGCGTCGACTCACACAAGCTCGCGATGAAACATGTTCAGGGTGGATTTGCTAAAACTTTACTGAAATCGCTGATGGTTTTCCCTGCCGGTCGGGTAGCCACCAGTTAAACTAATAGAGTCGGCTAAGCATGTAGAACCAAAGGCGGAGTACTTGCGGACGCGGGTTCGACTCCCGCCGCCTCCACCAATAAATAATAAAGCCTCCCTCGCGGAGGCTTTATTATTTACCGTGTGTGAATTGAACACACGTCCGGTACGGACGCGGGGCGAAGCGGAATAAGGGAAAGCCATTTAACATGGCTTTCCCCCGCTGAGCGGCGAGGAAGGGATTCCGAGACCGGGTCACTTAGCGAGGTATGGATAACCGAGCTTAGTGACCACGGTTAGTAAATACAGAATTGCAGAATATAGACAAGAGAATAACGAAGAACACCTGACCGGGATTGACAATCCCGCCGCCTCCACCAATAAAACAAACGGCCTGCCCGCAAGGGTAGGCCGTTTTGTTTTATTCGGTTGAAACTAAATTACCCTCGCCTGTAAGGCGAGTGGTTTATATTCTGTCGGCTGGAAGCCGACTGCTCCCTTCTCCCTCCGGGACAAATTTGCCGGGAGCAAATTTGGTCGAACGCAGTTCGCCCGTAGGGGGACGGACAGGGAAGTCCGTCCACAAAAGGGCCGGGGATGAGGGAAATACGATAACTGTAACACTGCTTTCCCTCACCCGCCGCTGCCGCGGCGGCCTCTCCCGGAGGGAGAGGCAAAAAATACCGCTCATGATCTATGAATCCTCACCAGGGGAGCCAGGCAATGTTGCTAACCTGGCATTAAGGGCAAGCGTGGCAGGCAGGCGCCGGGCCATGGTCTCGGCGTAGCAGTTCTTGAAGCCGGAGAACAAGGCCTATCCGGTGATCCGGCCGAAAGGCGAGCTTGAGATTTTCGGGGTGGTGGTCGGGCAGTTTCGGAAGTACCGATAACGTTCCGGGCGAACTAAACAACCCTCGCCTGTAAGGCGAGGGGTTTATATTCTGTCGGCTGGAAGCCGACTGCTCCCTTCTCCCTCCGGGAGAAGGGCCGGGGATGAGGGAAACACGATCACGGTAACAGCGCTTACCCTCACCCGCCGCTACCGCGGCGGCCTCTCCCGGAGGGAGAGGCAAAAAATATTGCTCCTGTTCACTACGCTCACATTTCGCCACAACATTCTTCGCCTGAAGGCGAGGGGTTTCCACCTTCCCCGATGGGGACACTAAAAGGCCATGGCCGACGCCCGGCCTGGAAGACTCACCTCGAACGCAAAAAGCCTCCTCGAAGCCTCCTCGTAGGAACAACAAAACCCGGCTCTGACGTGGCCCCGGGTTGCAAGTCGAAGATCAGATAAACACCGCCGGCGAAACACCGAAGCGCTTGGCGAGCCGCTTGATCTGCCGCGTGTTCAGCTCCCGCTTGCCCGCCAACACCTCCGACACAACGCCTTGGGTGCCGATCTCCGGGAAGTCGGATTGCCGCAGCCCGTGTTCACGCATGAGAAACTTCAACACCGCCGTGGGCTTGGCGGCCGCGAGGCGCACGTGCTCGTCCTCGTACTTCGCGACAAAGACACCGATCGCGTCGGCGAGCTCCGCCAGCGGATGCTTCTCGTCTTCTCCGATCTCGTCGAGGATCGCATCCAGCAGCCCGACCGCGCGCACGTACTCCTTCTTCGTGCGCAAGGTGCCGAGTGGCACCACGGCCCGCAGCCGGCGGTACTCCCGAGCGACTTCCTTCATTTGATTGGCCAGCATAATTAGTCCTTCCACTTGTCCCGATCATAGGCGGCATGCGTGAGCACATGCCGGATGTACACCTTCTTCCGGTTGTAATGAATCGCCGCAATCAGCCTGAACTTGTTCCCACCGACATCGAAGACGGTGAACCTCCCAATCTTGTCCACCGACCCGAAGACCCGCTTGATCTCGGCAAACGCGCCAAAATCGGTCCTGGACATGATGGCATACCAAACGCTGAGCGGCTCCTCCGCCTCCCTGTGCCTGGCTGCGAACTCCCGCAGTCGCTTTCTCGTTATGACATGCACGGTTGAAGTGTATATCTCATTCTGAGATATGGCAAGACCCGCCGCGTACAATATCGCGCCATTACCCCGGCGATGTCGTCGTTGTGGAAAAGCGTACTTCCGCGAATGCCGGCGACATCGCGGTCGCAATCGTTGACAACGAATTTACGTTGAAGCGTCTGGACCGCGAACGGGGCCGGGTCGTGTTGCGGCCGGAGAACAAGTCCTATCCGGTCATCCGTCCGAAAGGCGAGCACATCCGTTTACCCTCTCCCTCAGGGAGAGGACAGGGTGAGGGTGGCCACTGTTCGGTGGTCGGGCAGTTTCGGAGGTATTGACAACAATTCATGTAGGTAAAAAATGGACGGGGCGCAGATTTCCGAGCCCCTCCGTCAGAAATCGAGTTTGACTGATACGGATGGTTTCATCCGACGTCGTACGAAAGAAATACGGGCCGATGGGTGGAACCGGCGGCGATCTTCAAGATCAACACGGTGGGTCCGGTCAGATTCGTGCTCTTGACGGGGGTTGGCTAATGGGTGACCCCACTTGCACTTTAATGGACATCCACAGTTACGCCGCCAGCAGATCCTGCCCGGCCGCGCACCGCGAGAAAGCGATTGTTGTCCGGATTTCGGAAGTCGATGACCTGCGCCAGCGCATGCCGTGTCTCACCCTTGGCGTCGTGCCACTCCACCGGCACACCGCCGCGGATGAAAGCGTAGAACTCGTGGTTGTGCTGCACCAGCGATCGGGCGAAATCCACGCGCGTGAGCTTCTTGATGGCCTGTTCGCGCGCCGATTCCGGCAGATCGGGGTTGAGCCGCGCCAGCGCCGCGCGCAGGTCGCGCATCAACACTATCTCGCGCTCGTTCGCCCGACCCAAGTCGCAAGCGACCCCCTCACCCCGTCCCTCTCCCATTGGGAGAGGGTGGCGCGAAGCGCCGGGTGAGGGAGGAGGTCTGCGAAAGACCTCCGTGTTGCAGGCGTAGATGCTCTCCCAGCCGAGCGCCTTTTCGAGATGCCCGGCGAAGGTCTGCTGGACTAGACGGTCTTCGCTGTTGATGGCGGTGATCATCGGCGCCTACCCGACCGCCCGCGCGACTTCGCGTACGATCTCAATGGCACGATCCAGATCGAACTGGCCGAATTCCTTCGCGCGCAACACCGGCCGGAGTTGCGCATCGAGCTGCCGCCGCAGTTGCGCCAATCGATCTGGCGAGACATCCACGGGGCCCGTTCCCGGCACCGTGAGCTTGCGCTGCAACAGGCCCATAAGCTCGGAATCAGACGTATCAAAACCCGTGTTTCGCACCGCGTAATCGACGTCAAAGAAGTCGCGAATAGCCACTTCCCGCCAACATAAGGCAGCGCGCAGTTTCTCCGCCATCGCTTCCGGGTAAGACAAACATCGGATATGAAAGACATCGACCAGCGCTTGTCTGCGGATGGGATTGAGTAGCGCAGTCTGCGCAGCGCCCCGATGTGCTTCCGTCATGCTCGGTTCCCGCAAGCCGATCTCGATCCGGATCGTTTCCGGCTGCGAACCCACCCGCGAGGTGTAACCGATGGTCGCATTGTATTGGGTGGAGTTGTTGGATCCGGCCAACGGTTCCTCCACCCGGAATGCCGGAAGCCGTTTCGCAATATCAGCGACAACAGCCTTCAGGGGAGCGATGCTGTCGCCGCGGCTCTTGCGCGTCGAGTCGGCGGGGGTCGAGATGCTGAAATCGAGATCCTCGCTCAACCGATAGAAACCGGCATGCACTTTTGCCAGGCAAGTGCCGCCTTTGAAGATCAGCTCTTCATTGCTCGCGGCGAGGTATTCCAGGAGAACGCTGTAGAAGTAATCTTTCTCGATCAGGCGCGGAACAAAACCGGTCTCGGCGGCGGTGAACTGGACCGCTTCACGAAAAAGCGCGGGGTCTTCCTCGTGCCAGCGAATCGCCATGATCACACCTCCCCGTTCACGACCACGCCCCAGCGGCGATTGATCGTGCCGCGCTTGGGCTGCGTAGGTATCCAGGGAATCAGGCCCGTCGACGGCGGCAGCACTTTCTCGAGTTTACGCAGCAACCGCGACTCGACCCCTTCCCGCTCCAGCAACACGCTGATTCTCCGTATTGCCCCTTTATCGCCATAGCGCAGCGTCGCGGCGACAATGTCCGCGGGACTTACGCGCTTCTTCGCCAGTTCACGACGTATCCATCCGTAAGCACGCGGCAAACTGTTGAACCGCGACCAGTCGTAAACGGCATCTATCAGCGTCCGCGCGCGCGAAGAGTACACCGCCACCAGCCCTTCCTCCGTCCCGGTCTTCTCGGTGCCGCCCAGCCGCTGGTCGGTGACTTTGATGAGCGTGAATTGAACCGATCCGATGGTGCGCTCGCCCGAGATGCGATTGTTGTAGGCATAGACGCGCGTCGGCACCTGCTCGTCGAACCCGTAGCGGTTGAAGGCATTCGGCCCGCAGATCTGATATTCGCCCCCGCGATCCTCCATGAGCGTATTCAAGGCGAGGATCTCGTCCGGACTCCACTTCCCGCCCAGCGGCAGCTTGCGTGGGACGAGGTAGAGTCCGCGCCGGACGCGGACGATCCAACCGGCCTTAGCCAGCCGACTGAGCAGATTGCGCTCCTGTGGCCCTGATAACCGCAACGGACCGACCAGTTCGCCCGCGCGCAGGGTCGACTGCCCCCGCATCTGTACGTATGCGAACAAAAGTCGCTCGATCTCACCCAGCCCCTTTTTCATGATTGCACACTAGATATGCGATAATCGCCTGTCAAGCGATTATCGAAATAATAGAGTGCAATGTGCTCATTACGACCAATTTCCCGCCCACCTGATGCGACAGCACACTCAATTATGCCTGCTGGACCAAACGGACTTCGCTGTTGATATCGATGAGGGTCATGATCTATTTGGCTCAATCGCTTGGATCGACTTTGGCTCATTCGCCATCGAAGAAATCAGGAACGCCTTCGAAAAAAACAGATAGTTATAAGAGCCGGTGGGGCGTCTTTGGCTCGTTTTGAGGAACGGTAGAGCTGGATTCACCGACTTTTTCGCCAAGCGGGCGCTCCTCCTGGCCCACCCTTCTTGCCGGCGACATTGTCGTTGCGATCATAGACAACGATTTACTTTGAAACGGCTGGATCGCGAACGGGGCCGGGTCGTGTTGAAGCCGGAGAACAAGGCCTATCCGCTCATCCGACCGAAAGGCGAGCACATCCGTTTACCCTCTCCCTCAGGGAGAGGACAGGGTGAGGGTGGCCACTGTTCGGTGGTCGGGCAGTTTCGGAGGTACTGACAGCAATTCAGGTAACCAAAACGAATCGGGCGCAAGTTTCCGGGCCCCTCTGTCAGAGAAATAAGGGTAGCGTCACCTTTTCCCCCATACATTACGTGACCGTAAGCCGTCTTATCAAGGCGGTGGATGATAAGATGCCAAAAGGTAAGACGCGCGCCTTTTTTATTTCTCGAACGCACCTTTTAAATATGTCAATTTGGACATATACTCAGACCAATGAGCAGGCAGAGTAAGCCGTTGGTGTGGCTGCATGGCGAAGTCAAAACGCCACCTTTTTCCGCCGCCGCAAGAATTGAAGTGGGTGTTTTAATGCGACGCCTTCAAGAGGGTGCCAATATATCGCTGCCGCATGCAAGGCCAATGCCCACCATCGGACGCGGTTGTCATGAATTAAGAATCCCCGACGAAAATCGTACTTGGCGCATTGTGTACTACGTTGATACGGTAGCCATCGTCATTCTTGATGTGTTTGCCAAAACGACAAGCCAAACGCCTCAGACGGTAATTGACGTTTGCAAGGCGAGACTGAAACGCTATAAATCAATTTAGCATGAGGGTAAATGTCATGAGTGCTGACAAATTAAAGCGTCTCCGAGCCGCTGGCTGGAAAGTCGGCAGCGCAGAGGATTTTCTGCAATTAAGTGATGAAGAGGCGCGGCTCGTCGCACTCAAGCTCTCGCTAATTAGCGCGGTAAAAAAATCACGCATCAAACGCAAACTCTCGCAAACTGACCTTGCGCAACGCATGAAATCGAGCCAATCGCGCATTGCTAAAATTGAAGCGGGCGATTCTTCAGTTTCGCTAGATTTGATCGTACGTGCGCTCATCGCAAGCGGCGCAACAACGCGCGATATTCAGGCGGCGTTTACGTCAAAAGAACGGATGGCGGCCTAACTGTTGCAGCAGCAACGAATACCGCGTTTTGGCCACGCTCGAACCGTGCTCCAACACCATGAAGCTCGGCATCAAGCGCGAAGCTCGACTTGCATTACGCGACCGTAAGCCGTCTTATCAAGGCGGTGGAAGGCAAAAGGTCATAAGGCAAGATGTGACCCCTTTGTTGTGTAAGGCAAGATGTGACCCCTTTATTGTGACCCCTTTGTTGCAAACGGTATCGAGGCATCAAGCCGCTGGAAATGGCAGCCTAAGTTTCGCCAAGCCTAGTCCGACGCAGTGCCGATAGACAACCCCACCAAGTGCGGGGTTGGTTTAGAACCAATAAATCCGATCTTGAAAAGGCGCTAAAGCGACTAATGTGTCAGTGCAAGACCCTGATACTTTGTACTTTGCGCGCCGTCATTTGGAGTGCGCGGGCATGACCGCGCTTTGATCGGCGCGACGTGTCGCGCCTTGTGAAAGCGGCGACATGCCGCCGCACTCCAGAAATACTGTCGTTCATTTATGAAGTTGAACACCAGCAGGGCGCCTTCAACGGCGCGCTTCACGTCAGGTGCGGGCATGGTTTTTCAGCCAGTCCGCAGGGCTTAAGCAAGTGATGGCCGCAGGGGCGCGCCCAAGCATTTCCTTGTCCAGGGTAATCAGGGGAGCGCTCATGCGGCGCGCGAGGGCGACATAAAGGGCATCAGCGCCGCGCAGGAACAAGTTTTGTGCAATGGCCTCGGCACTTGACGCCAAGTCGGAGTCAACAGGATAAAGCTCAATTTCCAGGAGGGCGCGCATTTCGCGGATGACCCGCGCGGCGTAATCAGGATTGCGCGTCGGGCGGGAAAATGCGCCTGCTATTTCGACGAACAATGTCGCCGGAGAACATAAAGTGACGGGGTGGGCAACGGTTGCTTCGAGAAAATCCGCGCTGACCGAATGCGCTGGCTCATTTTTCTTGAATGCCGCGACCAGAACGGATGCGTCAATAACAACGCGCATCGCGGTCTTCTTGAAGCTGCTGCAAGGCCGATTTTTTACTTTTCCAGGCAATTGCGTTTTGCTCGGCAAATTTTTCCAGCTTGGCGCGGAACGCCTTGGCGCGTGCCTGTTGCGGCTTGGCTGCAACCCCAGACGGCGCGCCTTTTAGTTCCCGCTCCACCGCCGCAGTCACCAACTGCTTCAGCGTCTGACCCCGCATCAAGGCGGCAGCCTTCGCCGCACGGAATATTTCATCGGGCATTTCAATAGTGGTTTTCATGTCATCTCTCCAACAAACGTTCAGGGTGCACAAGCACAAGCATCATACCCATAAATATGGGTATGTATCAAGCCGACTGTTTAAGCGTGAGGCTTCAACTCACCGAAGGTGCGGCGGATTTGCTTTGCGCCAAAGACGATAATCTTGCCCTGTGAATCGGCGTGGAGCTCTTCGTTCATGGCTTTATCTCTTTCTGAAAGATAGTTCTGATTGTGTTCTTTGCGTCCCACGAGTCAGCGACTTCGATGAACGCCCAGCAAACAAGGCAAATGTGATTTAATTATCAAAAACATGCCGTTTAATCAGTCCGAGCCCACTTCTTGCTCGCTCGGTATTGGCGCAGTCAGTCACGCGCTACTTGCCGTCCGAGGCTTCCAGTTTCAACCCGTGACAAAATATCACGACTTCACTGCCCTCCGCATTCAGCCGCTGTTTCAGCTTGTGCCAGAAAGAATGATGTCAAGACTTGACACCCAAGCCCGCGCGCTCTGCGCGAACCAAATTCATGTCTCAGTTGATCCCTTCAAGGGCGGTTTTTGCCAATATTTCAACCAGTATTACCGATTGCTTCTCAGACGGAATTTTTGCAGGTATCTGCGATGCAACTTGAAGAATCCCCATTTCCATTGGCGAAAAGAGACTTTTCTTATTTCCATCGGCCATAATCTGTCGCCATTTTGCACCGGGAATACTTATTACCTTTTTCTGCGCCTCAATTCCGTTGTCAATTTTCTGAACTCTGGCTGCTGACTTTATCTCATCAACAATATCTTCTTTATCAACAAGGCTGTTTAAAAACGGTTTGGATAGTAAAGATTCTAGCTCGCCGGACTTCAGTTGAATGCGATCCCAGCAGGCTTCTTTCTTACACCATTCTGAAATATTTGAAATGCCAGCCATTGGGGTCATGATGCTATCGAATACAACCTTGGCGGTTATTTCAATTGCATCTTTCATCACCTCTGTAATGTCCTGTGTTTCCCAAACCTTCCTGAAATCAAATGATTTACCCTTATCAGCGCATAGCTTTGAAAGTAGTGCCAAGGTATAAGCCACAATGTTTGCCCTGTAGCCACCGCTGTACCATGACTGCACGGACACAATTCTTTCCGTTTTTCTGAACAGGATCGCCCTCGCTATAGCCCGCTTGTAATAGAGTTCGTTAAAATTATCGGGGTTCTTTGTCCACTCCTGACCAATTCTTTTTGCGTACTGTGCGAAGTTTTTCTGTGCCCCAAGATTTACATAAGTCGGCTTGTCATCCCATACATTCTCAAATTTTGCCAAATCAGTTTTGGCGAACATCTGGGTAGACGGAAATTCTGCCAGAAACTTCTTTTTCTCAGATTTTGAAACCTTCGCCTGTGCATCGGAATACTGCCCCCTGGCACGTTCATAAAACCATTTGCTGTCACGCAATGCTCCCTGCTGAGGTGGTGCCCAGAGGCGTCGAGAAAATTCCTCCATCCGTATATGAAACGGATGGTTAGAGAAAAAATCCGCCGCATTAACTTTGTTCTGTGTATTAGCATACTCAGAGATTTTTGGAATAACCTCTTCGCCTTTCTCACTGTCCACTACTGAGAGTTTCATCTGAACAAATACTTTTTCGAGAGAGGCCTTGTCCTTTCTGCTGGTATGAAACAGAGAAGCGGTGGTCTGACCACCGTTTACAATTTGAAGGTCTTTTATTTCCTTGATATAGATACCATCCGCTTTGGGTTCGGTAATCACCTCTCGGGCAGTTGCTGTAATCCCGTTGTTGTAGGCGAAGAACATTTCCGGGTCGGTAAGAATAGTGGAACGAATTCCCTTATTAACCTTACCTCGCGCCTGTAGAAAGCAGCGAACGTTCTGTTCGAGCAGCCTGTCGCCATATTTTCCGTACAGATCGCCCAGAATCGTTGCAGGCATGACCATCAGGTAGGATTCATAGTCAGCTGATTTGATGTGTGCGGGCAGGCATGGAATACCTTGTCCGAACATGGACTCAAAATCAATAACTACTTCCTCCTTGGCACCACGGGAGGTTCTGATTCTGTGCAGGCGCGAAATATCCCAGATGTTGTAAGTAAAAGCCCTTCCCTGGCAGGGCTTGTCCTCAATGGCCTGTAGTTTTTCGCTGAGAAGACGTTCCGAGAGGAGGTAGAAATTCACTTTGGTAAAGGTGTTTGCACGGTTTGATATATCTCTCGCCAGACCATATCCGAGAGAAGTTTCCTCAAGTTCGCTGTAGAGTTCCTTTCCAGAGCATGCGGTAAAAAAGTTCTCGATGCGTTTGAACAGAGCATCCACATCACTGCGCGTCAGAGATTCAAGTTCCTCTCTATTGGCAAAATCCACGATAAAGAGGTCAATGGAAATTCCGTCATCATTAAGCCAGTACCCATCCACCCGCATGCCTCGCGGGGCTTTGTAATGGCATGGCTCAAATCCCTCAATGGCTCCGGACTCCTCAAGTTCCCTTGTCGCGCTGAGAGCGAATTCTGCTTCCAGAAAATCCTCCCTGGCTTCCGCACCTGAAAGCAAATCCTGCCTGAAGTCATGGAAGAATTCTTCTATGTCCATGCTCATTTCCGACCTCCGGGAATGAATGAGTCGCAGATATATCCGGCAATACTGCTGAAGGCGATGCAGTAGGAAACATCACTTATTCCGGGAGCCAGTGATTCCGGCGTAATACGTGGGAAACCTTCTCTGACCTCATAGGTTCGTGTCTGAACCACAGAGCAGCATGGGAAGTCATATTCTGGAATGTCAATATAACCAATCTCGGAAAGCCGAGCATCAAAGGCCTGCACAAGATCATGCGCTTGGAATTTCTCTTTGAGTTCTCGGATAAGAGTATTCAGCGACACCCCCCTGTTACAGTCTGCATCCTGCGCCAAGAAGATTACCCTTAAATGCAGCGTGCTGAGATGGGTCGTAAGTTGTAGCTCTGAGGATATGCGTACAGAATCAGCTGACGAACCACTGATCGACTTTATCTCTATAGCAGACTGGTTAAATATGAAGTCATGCGGCGAGCCGAGCGGCCCCTTCCACCCTTCAATAGCAGCCTGCTTACTTACATGACCTGCATCAATACATTCCTCAAGGAATTTCAGCTCCCCGAATAAGCCTTGTATTTCATGCGGAGATAACAGGCCACGATTAGCCTTGCTGAGCAGCGCCCGCCAACGATCAAGTCGTGAATAAACGAGTGAAAGAGCATCCCCCGCATTTGTAATTGTGCGCGTTTTCTCAATCAGGTCATTGCACAGCGTATAAAAAATGTCGGCATTCTCTTTGCTCTGTAGTGCCAGCTGAAAATAGGCCTCTCCGGTGGATGCAATTTTACAAAAGTCAGATTTGATGCCGACAAGTTCTATTTTTCTCGCCATCAGTTCATTCGCATCTATCATTGGAAATTTTAAGACCAGCAGTGCTCGCCCCGCCGAGTCCTTTCCCCATGAAAAATCGTGAGGGTGAGTGGCATCAATTCGTAAAAGATTAATGTCGCCAGCCGGCAATTTGATGCTATCCCATGGAAGACTGTTATACGTCATAATCATCCTCCTGATCAGGGCTATCAAAACTTTCCTGCTTCATCTGATTTAACCAGACCTTATTCACCACGTAATCAACAGTAGTTGTGTAATCCCCTCCTGGGAAACCAATACCTATCGCTGGAACATAATCAATAAGCTTCTGTGGCTCACTGTCCTTATTTGGTTTTCTTACAAGGTTAAGTATATGCAACATGAGCAGAGGGCGCCCCCTAATAGAGCGATAATACCAGTCTGAAATACTAGCGTTATTTTTTCTGGCTTTCTCCTCTGCTTCTTTATTTTGTTCTGCATTCAAACCGATAGATTCAACACCTTTTCCGGCAACGCGCTCTTTATTTGATATGAAATAACCTTCTTCTTCAATCGGAATTTTTCTTCCTACAGCACGCTCCTGGCACAAGATGTATGCATCATCAGAAAGATGAAATCTGGATTGTCCTAGAGCTTCCTTCTTGAGAGAAATAAACGCTACATCTACCTCTGGGTATCTATCCGCAGTCTTGCGCAGATAATCGCGTGCAGAAACCTTGTCACTTTGCAGCTCTCTGTGAAACCTGTATTTAAAAATAAAATCATCAATTATTTCCCAGTTAACTGCCTGCCAGAAAATTGCACCGTCTACTGACTTACGCTGTTGAGGGAAACGGTTTTTGAGTAATTCATACATCTCTCTGTATAGCGCCTGATTCAGCGCCGTAATATCATCAGCGGCAGGCACAATGTGAGTCTCAATCAATTTCCCACTGTAATTTATTTGCAGCGGCCTGGTTTCGGTGTCCCTCATTTTATTGAGGGCGGTGACAGTTAATGCATCCGGGTGAGCGCGGACGTAAAGTCCAAATTGCTTAGGACTCAGCTTGTCACGTCGCATCTGTATAACGCTATTACGAAGCTCTTCAGTTGCATCAGCGATATGCTCATACCAGCCTTGTGACTCCTCAGACAGATACACCTTGCATAAGGCCTCATATCCGTCGCGATAGCCAAACCACCGTCCCATCTGCATCAGCGTGTCATACATCTTCGTATTTCGATACATGTAGCTGACCATCAAACCCTCCAAGGTAAGCCCCCGAGAAAGACTGAGGCCACCTATGGCGAGAGCAGTAAGAGACTCGTTGCTGTCTTCTGCCTTTTTATAATCGAGCGCCTCATCTGACTTGCTGTTGACCACATAGACCTTGATTGCATCAATTGCCTTGGACAACACTTTCTGAATTTCCGGCCACTTCTCATCTAAAGCAGAGAACTCATCGTCATATGCCGCTTTTAAATCCCGCATTCCATCATTCTTTAACGCTTCTGGTATAGGTAGAGAATGGTTATAGCGAACAGAGCGAGCAAGAGTTTCTAAATAAAAAGAGACTATATCTCTGACCTGCCTCTGCACACCGACAAATCGGGAAACATTCACCATCATGGATGCGTGCTTTTGTTCCTGCCCCCTGAGAATACGGATGGCTTTGCCAACGATAAAAACATGAATAGCTTTTTTTAGAGATAAGGGAATATCGCTGACTGGAAAATCTTTTGTCTTGTGTGCCAGAGGGAGCAAGTTCTCAGCATCGTCAATCGTTCTGAGAATTGCTTCGCTTTTATCCTCATCCATGAATACACGCTGGGCACCGAAGTAATTAGTCGGCGCATCAAGGCAATAAATGAAATCCCTGGGAAAAAGATCATCATTCAGCATCTCGTGCGCCGAATCAGGGTTAATGAAAATATTTGCGAAAGGTGTTGCCGTATAGCCAACATAGCACCGTTTCTTGAAAAGTTTCAGGATACGTCTGATCTCGCTGTTGGTTCTGGTAGGGTCAATATCCGGCTTATTAGTATTAACGGAAGCATTGTCGGCTTCATCGTCAATCATCAACATCGGCACATTGGCAATCTGCTGCGACGATTCCCGCGTATTCCAATCCTTCAGCCATGAATATAGATTGGACAGTGTGGTGACATTTTTCTTAATCACAACCACAACTGGCTGGTTAAATCCCTGCAGGTCAGCAACGATACCGGTTGCAACCTGCTTGGTAAAGTCCTGATGTGTATTGGTCAGGGACACCGGAAACTTTCTGTTTTTATTCAATCGTCCCACACCAACATATTTACGCAGGCTGCCAGGTGTGCTATCCCTGCCGACAAATCCTTCATCTATGCGCTGCTGAGTCTGTTTCCGCAGGTTGTTGTGGATACCCGCAATCACGATAATAAATTTGTACCCAGCGTCCGCTGCTTTCGTTATAAGGCCTATATAGTTGGCTGTTTTTCCCGACTGCACATGACCAATGACCAACCCCCGGCGATCCCATTCACCAGGCTCATTAGGGTTTTTCAAAAGGCCAAGAATTTTTCCGGTCACATCACCAAGTGTATTTACAACACGAGGATGCCAGTCCTCCGCGATCATATGCTGCTCATAATCACTCCAGTAATCCCATGACAAACCCTCTCGTTTTAAATACCAGTCTTCATCGTGATCTACTTCCTGGTTAATCAGGGATACACCCTCGTTCATTGTTGTAACGAGCCTGGAATGCACATATTTGATTACTGAATCCAGTTGGTCTTCCGCAAGACCAAATGCAGGCGCGTATTTATGTGCGAGGTCAATAATCTGCTCATGTTGAAGAGGCTCAACATTCATGAGCTGTTCAACCAATAGTTTTTTCAGGGCCTCAGTAAAATCTGGGGTAGTAGCAGCCACTTTGTCAGGCATTATATTTCTCCTTAATTACCCGCTCGATTTCCTTCGGATAATCACAGAATGGTTTTAAGCGACTGACTGTTTCCCTGAAAGAATTCATATCAGTCTGCTGTTCAGCAGATAGAATTTCGCACAACATGCGAAGCCTGGTTAGGATTTCCTCCGTATCTATTTTTGCAGGCTCATCAAATCCCTTCGGTGTCATTGAATAATCAGAATAGATTGCTTCCACAGGTATGGAATCTTCAATGACAGTCATCACCTCATGGAACAGATGTTGCTGATCATCCCCAATTATTTTTCTGTAAGCAACGAGAAGAGGGTGATCTCTATTAAGAGAATATCTTACGCCCCCATGTTCTGCGTAACGCACCCAGAAAGGCTCCTTTGCTTCATCAAATAGCTTTCGCCCCCTGCCTGAATGCACTCGGGTACTTTGTTCAACTATCCTGCTGATAATTTGGCGTAGTTTTTCACGCACCTGCTGAGGTGGCTGTGCTCTTGATTTCTTGATGTCAATTGTCCACTGCTCATCCAACGCACTAGGAAAATCAATGCGCACGCGCGCCAGTTTTGTAGCCTCTCCTTTTGGCACCAGCCGAAACCAGCTACCCCACACCATCAGCCTATTATTGCGATAAATATAAACACCTTGATTACCGACAAATTCGCTCCTGCTCTCGTAGTAGTCATGCTCTTTTGGCGAAAGCTTGCTGTGATGCGGCAGTATGTACGGCTGAATCCTAACCTCGTGCCCATCAAGTCTCACTATCTCCTCCTGAAGAAGCTGAGTAGCCTTATTACTGAGACAGAAAGGATCGAATGGATCAAGTTTATGCCTGTTGATAAGTATGTCGAGTTTTCTGCCCCTGACTTCTCCTGACAGGAAGCGATGGAACACAAGAGAAAGATGCCTATCTGCAAGTTCAATTTTCTCTAATAGCATTTTCTGTTTATTGCTGGTGACATCTCCTTCTGAGAGCCGATCCAGCTTCAGCCATAGAACGAGGGTTCCGCTTGTTCCAAGTTTGTCCACATGCGGAAAACTTAGAATTTCATCCTGATTGAGAAGACCAATATTCCATTCATCATCTATCGTATCCAAATCCCACATGGCACCTGCAAGCTCACCATTCTTACGGCTAATTACAACTAGCTGGCGACATTGAGAAAATGAGGCTGTTTTAAGGCCTAAACCAAATCGCCCGAGATCGTCATCGCTACGCTTGCTTTTGGGATGGGTAGAACCATGTCGCATGGCTTGGACAAGCTCATCTCTGCTCATACCTTGGCCATTGTCGGTAATCGCAAGTTGTGGCTGAGTTAATTCAAAATCACACCAGATTTCAACGGTAGTTGCCCCCGCAGTAATGCTGTTGTCAATAATGTCCGCAATGGCCGTTTCCAGGGAATAACCGATATCCCGCATGGATTCGGAAAGAGAAGATGCTCTTGGCGGCAGGGTATATTTTTCCATCAGGCCGCCTCCCGCTTTTTCAGGCGGTGCTGCAATGTCCGAGATACTTTACCCAGCACGATGTCTGCGTTGCGTTTGATCTCGCACTCCCAGACAACGATGGGAAGCCATCCCTCTTTCTGGAGCAGAGAAAGGTTATTTTCATCCCTCATGATATTCCCCTCAAACTTCTGTTCCCAGAAATCCAAACGGGATTTCGGCGTGTAAGTATATTTGCATCCCTGATGTCGATGCCAGAAGCAGCCATGGACAAAGATTACTGCCCTGTATTTGGGGAGAACAATATCAGGCTTTCCTGGAAGGGTTTTGTTCGAGAGCCTAAATCTGTACCCCATGCGATGCAGCACCGAGCGGACAGCAAGCTCGGGTTTTGTATTCTCTCCTCGGATGCGGGACATATTCCAACTGCGTCTTTCCGAGGTCAGCGTATCCATGCTAATCCTTGAGTCGCTTTAAAATATCATGGACTATTTCAGCAACCTGCATGGACAGCAGCGGGGGCACAGCATTACCAACCTGATGATACTGTGATGTTCTGCCTCCTTCGAATTTGTAGCTGTCTGGGAATGTTTGTAGCCGAGCCGCTTCCCTGACGGTCAGGCTGCGACATTGGGAAGGGTCATAATGAATAAAATAATGTCCATCTTTGGAAATATGGGAGGTTATTGTAGTGGAGGGGCGCCCTCCGACCTGTACTCTGAAACGATCTGAAAAGTGACTGTTCTGTACACCCTCCTGGACGTTCTCGTGTGCCGGAAGAAGCGTAGTTGGAAAATCACTGAGATGGATGGTTTTTCCATTGGCTGCAGCATAAGCAGACGCAAAAAGGTAGCGATGCAGATCACTCCGCATGTGGCCTCTGCCTGCATGGTTGGTCACCACCCCATCGCAGCCATGCCGATACCAGTCCGGAAATATTTTTGGCTGCCCGGTATAACTCATGGATTCGGCACCTGCCATCAACTTGCGTTGACGTATGTTCACCAAGGCTTCGTCAATTTTCTCGACTGTCTGCGATAGACCGTTGCTTTGCCCTTTGCGATACCAGGCCTCTGTGGTTATCGAATCAAGAATTTCACGCCAGGTTTCAAGTGTGTCAGGCTCGCGGGATACCGTGCTGCGTATTTTCGGAAGATCGCCAATTGCCTGTACAACAGAAGTCGCTTCCTTTTTCTGGAGCGTTTCAGGTGTGATATGAATATCCTCCCGAATACCCAGAATAAGCATACGGTGACGAGCCTGCGGGATGCCATATTTTTCGGCTTTCACCAGAAAATCTTCCGGCTCACATTTCTCGGGAGGCTTGTTATCCACCAGAGAAAACAGCCTGTAGCCGAGGCCGGAACTCCGGCCACTAATAGCTGCGTCTGGTTTCCGCAGATCGTTCAATATGCTCTCGATGATTCTTTTGCCGGAATGCTGCGCGGAAAGTATCCCCTTCACATTTTCCATCACGAAAACTGGTGGCCGGTGATCCACAATAATTCGCAGATATTCCTTGTAAAGAAAATGGCGTTCGTCGTCCTCAAAATCAGGATTGGTATTCCGCATTCTCACGCGTCCGACGACTGAATATGCTTGGCAAGGTGGGCCGCCGACCAGCACCCATTTCTTACTGTCATTCAGTCTCTGAGTGATGAGTTTTTGTACCTCATGCCGTGGGGTCTTACCAAGTTCGATGCACTGCGTCTCTTCAGCGGCTGCTATAGCTTGCCGAGGATAAAAATCAAATAACTCCGCCTTGGTAATCTCACCCTTTGCATAAGACCAGTATTCCTGCGGTATTTTTTCGGGATCAAACTGACGATAGAAACTACGCAGCATCAATGTGCTGTGCGCGGACGGATCTTTTTCAATCGATAGTGCGAGCTTGAATTTTGATTTTCCTGCACCATGACCAAAGGCAGCAAAGCCCTCACCAAGCCCTCCCGGGCCTGCGAAGACATCTATTACTTTGTAGGGCACTTTGCCTTTCATTACACTCACATAATAGTGGCTAAGTTACGGACTAACGGTAGCGATTGGGGGAGGCAACACCCTAAGCCTAAACAATGTCCGGTGGCCCAATTTCGTGCTGTTTTTCTAATGCATCTTCTATCAGCACGGCACGACTTTCCGGTTGCGTGTTCATCCATTCAACAAGCCAGCGTGGTAGTTTAACCGATATTGGAATTTTCAGTAGCGCTGGGGGGGATAGTTTTCGCCCAGCCCCTTTTCGTTTGCCCCCATTCTTTTTATTCAAGAAGACTGCCCTCTTTGAGCCAGATATCTATGGCGTCTTGAGCTGCGTTTATGAAATCGATCATTTTCTGTGGCATCCCTGTGTTTTCATCCAGCCCGCCAAAGTGATCTATGAGTATGTCAGTAAATTCATCTTCGCAAAATCCACCATATTTATTAGCGTCGACATAATCATGCAATTCGGAAAATGTCTTTACAGTTGAGGGTACTTGACCAGATTTCACATCCTCAAGCACTTCGCGTTTCATACGCTCAATGATTTCTTCCTGCAAATCTGGTTGAGCCACAAAACAATTATGCTTAGTAGGCATGGACGTATCGGCGATACTACCGCAAGATTCTAAATCTTCGACATTATGCCGAGACGTAGGCTTAATATTCATATCAACAATGGCTTCCGCCAATACACGTCCTCTATCTGGGTTTTCAAGCAAGACCATACGGAGAACTTCATCACCCGCATCGACAACTTTCTTGAACTTTACTATATCGCCCTTTTTCATGACTACCATCCAGATGGTGGATCGCGCTTATCGCTCCTCATTGATTGTAGTATACACCTAATTCAGAAATTCTTCATTGCACAGACCACTATAGTGGACCCCGAATTTGGTACAAAGGGGTCATGTTCATTGTATGACTACCATACCTCGTCTCACCCGCTCTAATTGCTTCGCCAGTCTTATGTCCTCTTTTAACAATTGACGCACATGCGTCAAGGCATGGCTAATGGGAACCTTTAGGGTCAAGTCTTGAAATATAAGTAAAGGCGCGATCGCCATGCTTATGTGTGCCAAACCCTCTCTTTTGTCCGGCTGTGAGACCAAGGCTCCTCCCTCATTCCCGTGCTTTTGCAGGAATCCTAACATAAGGTAACCGTGAGCGTCTTTACTGGCGTCAGTGCGCGGAATCGTCGTCGTGGCATCATGCCGCCTGCCTCCTTCGCGCAGCTCCTCGGTGGGGATGTTGGCGCGCTTGTCCTTGTGGCGGATGGATTCGACTTTTGTCTGGGTGGTTTTCTTCTTGGCCATAATGATGACTACTCCGACCTGGGCGGAAGTTTTGGCTTGGGTTTGGCGGTCAGGTAGTTGCCGGTGGTCACGATCTTCCGACCCGACTTGGCTTCAAGCTGGCGACGGGCGTTGCCTGCGACGGAACCGCCTTCCCGTGCGGCTCGCGCTTGTTCTTCAGGAATCCCTGCGCGTCTTTATTGCGGGCGATTTCGGTGGTGGCGGCTTCGCCGAGCATGGTGAAGATGAGTTCGAGGTCGGTCATGTGGTCGCGCAAGTTTTCCCGCTCAAGACCTTTGAGGTTCTTGTATTCCGTGGGCGTCAGGCCGAACGCGGCCTTGGAGATTTCGGCGGTAAGGATGGCGAAATCTTTTTGATCCGCAATGCCGCGTTTTTGCCATTCGCCGGTCAGTTCGTCACGGACGGCAATGCCACGGACGCGCTTTTCGATCCAGTCGTCGGGGTAGCCTTTTTCTTTATAGAGTTCCTTCATCCGCTGCTGTGCAAGCTCAGGGTTTTCGATCTCCTGGATGCGTTCATGGCCCACCTGCGCCAGCCAGCGTTTGAACGGCTCGGCCTTGGGGCTGGGGATGGACTGAATGATGCGGAAGGCGGCTTCGGTGTTGACGCAATCGGTTTTGTAAGTCTTGCCGTCAGCGGCGGCCAGTTTCAGTTGTCGACAAAGTGTCGACAACTCGATTCCGCTGGATTCCTTCTCTCGCTGCTTCATGCGATACCAGTAATCGCGTGGGTTGGGGCTGTCCGTCAGAGCGGCGATGATGTCCACAACGGAGAAGAACCACTGCTCGTCGTGCCAAATGCGGCGAATTTGCTTCGCCCCGAAAACAATCATCTTGCCTTGTACATTGGCGGGCAATTCTTCACTCATGTTGTTGCTCCTTTCTGAAGGCTGGCTCGGATTGTGTTCTTCGCATCCCACGGATCATCAATCTCAAGAAACGCCCAACGCCCGAAACGCTGTTGTCGACGATGAAGAGGTTCCGGCCCTTTGACTCGGCGCTCATGGTATTAGCCTTCCTTCCCTAGCGAAATAGAATGTCATACGTGCCCAGCTAATTCGAGGAGTCCAGTTGCGTATTTGTGCAAACATCGCTGCTTACCTCCCCTGACCAGCGCTCAATATAAGGAATCAATCTGACGCCAGCCGCGCAGGTTGAAGTAGCCGACGCGGAAATCAGCCCGGTCGGATCGTTTGATGGTCTCCTGAAGTGCTGGGAGGAGTTCTTTTTCTATGTTGTCGAAGATTCTTGGCATTTTTTCCCCTTCAACAGCTATCGTTATCAACGCTGCCCCCGGACAAATCCTCTCCCGGCCCCCTACTGGTGACGATTCCGGGATTTTTATTGCCTGTATCCTCCCCCTGGACCACTATCAATGCCAGTGCTCTTTCAATCGGGCGGCTGGCGACTTCGCCCTCACCCCAACCCTCTCCCGAAGGGAGAGGGGGTATTGAAAGACAACTGCCGCTGATGCTTGATGGAAAGCAGATATATGTTATCGCCCCGCAAGGCATACAACATCAAATAATCACCGCTGATGTATTCGCGCAGACCGGCGTTTCTTCCAAGGCGCTGTTTAAGGGTTTCCAAACGCATCGTCCCTTCCACGGATTGAGGCGCCCTCGCCAAAAAATCCACGCCCATCTCGGGAAAGCGTTCAAGATTCGGAATCACTGTCTCGAACAATTCCTCGACCAACAACTGGAACGTCCGCGGAGCCTGTTGCTCCTCCAGAAACCGGCGGATGTCCGCCAGGTTTTTATCGAAATTCCGTGTAATGCGGACGGTACGGCGGCTCATCCGGTGCTCGTGGAAATCAACGGGTTTTGGATTTTTTGTACTTGGCCCGCGTCTGCGCAACGCTCAAGAGCCGACCGGCCTTGACATCGTCCCAGCCCCGGCTGGCTTCCTCCAGCAAGGTAAGATGAATATGCTCACGTTCCAATTGGTGGTAATGGTCGAGACGGCGGGCATCGATCAGGGCCACATAACTTTCCCCGTTGCGGGTAATAATCTTCTCGTTGCCGTCCCGCACTTCTTCCGCCAATTCCGTAAACCGGGCGCGAACCTGGTTCAATGGGACAATATCCTTGGATGAAATGGACATAGGTGAATCCTTTAATGAATACGTTAACGTATTCTTAGCCTCTTTTGCCCGGAGGTCAAGCGGTCCTGCCGACGATGCATGGCGGCTCAACCTGAACCGAAGCGCCGGCCGCCCCCGGATCAACCCTCTCCCTGCTCCGTAACAGTGACGATTCCGGGATTTTTATTGCACGCCGAGCCTGTCCTTCGCAGCCTTTCACCATATTTTGTTCCGGAAAGTCTCACTGAACAAGGGTTTATTCAAATCGCATGGTGGCGAGGCAACCGGGCCACGATGCGCCGTGTCCCGAAAGGGAGTCTGCCGGAGCGATGCGCAGGCAATCTCCCTGTGTGTCCGGATCACGGCTCGCGCTGCTCAAAAAAGTTCGAGATCAAGCAAAAGGTCCAGTGGACCTTTTGCCCGGTGACAATTTCGCCGGGAGCGAGAAGTGATACAGGGATGTATCGTTTACGGAACCAAGGATGTAAATTGGGAAACCATAGGTTTCCCGAAGGGCGAACACCAAGGATGGGGTGAGTCAACGCCGCACAATGGATGTGCGGGCCGGGGTTTAACGAAGTAAATGAATTATCGCCAGGGAAGGCTTGTAAATATATTAATAATTTTGTTGATGTACCGAATATCCCCCCACCCCCACCGACTTTCCTGAATCCTGCTGGTAATGAATACACGATGCCTATGGCTTATCCGCACAGACTCCCGTCAAGATCATGTCAATACCGGTATGATAAAAAAACGGTCTTGGGTTTCCTTCAATTGTCTTATTGATCTGGAGCAAAGCATATTGCCCCTTCTTTTCAAACACTGTAATCGCCTTGAAAACATCATCGTTATCACCACTGCTCAACAGTTGCGGCGAGTGATCCCGGTCAAAATTACTGAGTCGTACCTTTAATGCAGTCGTCATGATGACCTTGCCTGTTTCACGTTCAACTGTAAATTCCCTGTTTAAATAATTTGCGGACCAGCCATGAGTCGCAAATGAACCTGTATCACTCAATTTCAAAACATTCTTGATAGAACATTGAAATTCGCCGGCATAAACGGATAGAGGGTTGATCAGGATAAAAATAAATAATGCGGATGCTTTTATAATAACGTTGCGTATAGACACGGCAATCTCCAGTTATAGGAATTTTACTTGATACACATTAACTTACGATGTGAAATTTGACAAGCATAAATAATATCCGTTCAACACAATTGTTTGACAGGATTGTTACCCCCCCCCCCACGAATTTTAATTCTCACTTTGAAGTTGTGGATTGCGTGCAGGTATCGATCAGCTATAGTGAACTACCACCGGCTGCAAGCCGGTGGCTTCAAACCTGGCCAGCTTGAAGCGGGCTAACACGCCCTTCTCCCGCCGGGAGAAGGGCGGGGGATGAGGGAAGCCGTACCTCAGCATGATCCTGATCGCTTTTCCCTCACCCTGCCCTCTCCCGAGGGGAGAGGGTTTTACGCTCAGGTTCGCTACGCGAACCTGTCGCACTAGCTTGCTGCGCCTGGAGCCTGCCCCGTACTTGATACGGGGGCGAGGGATTTCCACCATCCCCGAAGGGGACACTAAAAGTAGTTATATGAATGTATTTGTCAAACAGGTGAATTAATTTCCCTGAAATTATTGCACCCTAATCTGCTTTTCCAGTTCCTGTAGCTGCTGCTTCATTTTGATAACTTCTTCATCCTTGTTGGTAATTTCTATCCTTAATTGCTCGTTTGATTTTTCCAGTTCTTCTATCCTGTTTTTAAATCCGATAATCTGATCCTGGATACTTGCTTCTTCCGCAATGACCGTTACAGAAAACATGACCAGCAACATCGTTAAGAAAATTGTGTGTCGGTTCATTTTGAAAGTTTCCTATTACATTTTTAATTTCAATTCAGGTTGTGCTTTGCCTTGAGGGCATCAATTTCATCCTCGATTCCCCGCAACTTTTGCTTCAATTCATCTGCATCCTGTTCTTTTCTGGCCAATTCCACTTTTAATTCAATATTTCTTATCTGCTCACGTTCTATCATTATTTTTATTTCATCAATCTGATCCTGCAGACTATTATCCTCTGCCTGTATTGAAAGGGGAAAAATGACCAAAAATATAACAAGGCGTAGAGTCAATTTATGCATATCGGTATCTTTATTTAATTCACAGTATAAAATCAGGCCCACACAGATCTGGCTGAATATCTCTGCAACTGGTCAATTTTGTTATTATGCCAGCATTAATGCCATTTATTAATAATTTCAGGAAATCCACCCGCGCCGTGTCCATTATCGTTGATGTTTCCGAACTGAACGCGAGATTCAATGCGTTACTCGAAGATGCCCGCCGGAACGAGGTGATCCTGAGAAAGTTCCAGACTTTTGAAATTGCACTGATGGACTGCGATTCCCCGGTGGAATTCATGGATTTGTTGATTAATAAAGGTCCTGCCGGGTCTGACTGGTGCCGGACGACACTGATGCTGATAGATCCGGATTACGAGATAAGGCGGTTGTTTGAACATTCCGGCAAAGACCTTGACCAGAACCCTGATCTGATATTCATGGAAAGCAAGGCGCCTTTGTCCCGGATTTATCAGGGGCTGAATTCCCCGATGTTGACTCCTTATATTGCCGGGCCACATGAATTCCTGTTCCCGTCAGCAGCCGTTACTCCGGCCAGTGTGGCCCTGTTGCCTCTGCTGCGAAAGAAGCAATTAATTGGCAGCTTTAATATTGGCAGTGTGGACAAGGACAGGTTTAATGAAGAAGCCGGCGCGGATTTTCTGCAACACCTGGCAGCGGTCATAGCTGTCTGTATTGATAACAATGTTTCCCGCGAACACCTTAAATACCTGGGGTTGATCGATAACCTGACCGGTGTTAATAACCGGCGTTTCTTTGATCAACGCCTGCTGGAAGAAACGGCCAGAGTAAAGCGCTCCGGAACTCCCATGAGTTGCCTGTTTGTAGATGTAGACTATTTCAAAAACATTAATGACAACCATGGTCATCAAACCGGGGACCAGGTGTTACGTTATATTGCCCGGATCATCCGCGACCAGGTCAGGATCATAGATATCGTTGCCCGTTATGGCGGCGAGGAATTTACCGTGATCCTCCCGCAGAGTACCCAAAGCAAGGCGCTGGATATTGCTGAAAGAATCCGGCATAAAATAGCCAGTTCTCCGTTTCGCCGTGATGATACGAGCATCGACCTGACGGCTTCTATTGGTATCAGCACATTACTGCCGCAACAATGTGATGGAGAAATAGAATCAATCGCGAGAAAATTTGTTGAGCAGGCAGATCAGGCATTGTATACCGCAAAAAATAACGGCAGGAACAGGACAGTCTGTTATGCTGACACACCTGATCATAATGATTGAAGGAACTGTCCTGCATCATGCTATTGACTAAAAAACAGAAAAATATTTTACGTACACTTGCGCATGAAAGAAAACCGATCATCTGGCTCGGTCAACATGGATTGTCCGGAAATGTGCTTGCTGAACTCGAAACCGCCCTGGATTACCACGAACTGATCAAGGTCAAACTCAGGGCAGGTGATCGCGATCTGCGCGAAAAGACCATCGAAGAAATATGCGTTAAATCCAGGGCTGAACTGGTACAACGTATTGGTAACATTGTCGCCATTTATCGCAAGAACAGAAAACACCCTGGCATTGTCCTGCCGGAATAATAGCAATGATGTTTATTGTCATTCCGCGCGAATGACAGAAATCTAAATAATTTATTAAACCACTGCGGGCGTGGAGTACACGGAGAGTTTTAATTAGAACCTCAATGCTGAAACTTCCTTCGCTAAATCCGTGTAAGAATTTTATCCATGACCCGGTCCGGTAACAGGCGTTTCAAATAACCGAACATGTAGGTGGGAAAAGTTACGTAATAACGTATCCTTGGACGTTTGCTTTCCAGTGCATGGATGACCTTTTTTAATACAGCCTCTGGCCCTAATGTAAACGGGACTGCCGGCCCTTCTGTTTGCAGGCGGTCTTCGGTTTGTTCGTAGACTTGCCTGAAGACACTGTTGTCCTTGTCGATATAACGTTTGTACGCGGCATAGGCATTTTTTCTGAAGTCACTTTCAATCGGCCCAGGTTCAATCAGGGAAATAAAAATATCCGTGCCTTCCAGCTCCATGCGCAATGTATCGCTCAGTCCTTCCAGCGCAAATTTGCTGGCGTTGTAGGCGCCGCGATATTTGAGTGCAACGAACCCGAGCACGGAACTGTTCTGTATGATGCGGCCCTGGCCCTGCCGGCGCATCACCGGAATCACCAGACGGGTCAGTTCATGAGTGCCGAAGAGATTGACTTCAAAAATATCGCGCAAGGCATCGCGGGCAAGGTCTTCCACCGCACCGGCTATACCGAAGGCCGCATTATTGAAAAGTGCATAAAGCTTGCCATCTGTTTTTTGCATGATGGACTCGAATGCATTATGTATTGATGCCGAATTGGCAATATCGAGTTGCACGGATTCCAGTCCTGCCGAAATCAGATTATCAACATCGGCCTGTTTGCGTGCTGTGGCAAAAACCCGGTAACCACGGGCCTTTAGTCCACGTGCGACATGCCGGCCTATCCCGCTGGAACAACCGGTGATTAACACACTGCGTTGATCCATTATGCAGCTTCCTTTATATCTGCCTCTGCCCTGCCATAAAATAATGCACGGACATCATCTGCGATAAGATAAAAACTGGGCAAGGCCAGCAATATCAGTGCCGTAGCAAATACCAGTCCAAAACCCAGACTCACTGCCATGGGCGAAAGAAATGCGGTCTGGCCGGTGGCAAAAAAGATCAACGGTGAGACACCAAGAAAAGTAGTGATGGTGGTCAGTAAAATCGGCCGGGCACGGATGCGTCCGGCCTCAATAACCGCGGTGATCCGGTCCTTGCCTTGCGCCCGCATTTTTTTGATGAAATCAACCAGCAATAATGAATCATTCACAATAATACCGGCCAACGCCAGCATACCGACCGCCGAAAGAAACTGGAAGTGATACCCGAAAATGACATGACCAAAGATGACGCCGATCAGGCCAAACGGGATTGCGAACATGACCACCAGCGGATCCAGCAATGATTTGAATAATGCCGTCAACATGAAAAAGATGGCCACCAGGGCAATGATGAGCGCCTGGTTCATGCCCTTGAATGCCTCATCAGCATCCTTCTTTTCCCCGAGAAACAGCAGTTTGTAGTTATTGTTTATTGCATCCTGCGTGTATTCTTTTTCAAACTGGCTGATCACTTCATTGGCGGTAATGGTCCTGGAATCCACTTCCGCGGTGATCATGGCCATGCGTTGCCGGTCCCTGCGCTTGATCTGGTTCAGGCCATGGCCCACCGTGATATCCGCTACATCGCCGAGATAGACTGTTTCCCCGGTGGGCAGAACAAGAGGCAATTCCTCAAGGCTGGTAGATTCCTGCCGCATGGGTTCCGGGAAAATGACCCTGACCGGAATACGTTTCTCATTCCAGGTGACATATACAACTTCATTGCCGAGATAACCACTGCGCACTACATTGGCGAGTTGTGACTGGGTCAGCCCCAGCCGTTTGCCATGTGCATTCAACTGGTATTTATATTCCAGTTTGCCAATTTCCTGATCGTGTTTTACATCCTTGACACCGGGGATACGCTGCAGCCAGGCGGCCATTTCATCAGCCTTGGTCTTGAGTAAATCCGTATCGGCGCTCTTGATTCCGATCTCTATATCGGCGCCGGCCGGACCTGCTTCCGGCTTCAGGATATACATGCGTTGTACGGCCGGGATCTGTAACATGCGTTCACGTACCGCATCAATAATGTCATCAGCACTGCGTGTACGCGTACCATAATTATCAAACTGCATACTGACGATCGGGGTCACCCATTTTTCTATGAACCCCTGCGGAACAGGTTTTTTAAGGTCCACGACAAACTGCATGAGATTGCTGCCTCTCCTGAACCGGTTAAAATCAATGAAACTGATACCCACATTGCTGAGTATTGTTTCCAGTTCATCTTTCCCGATCACCTCTTTCAGGGTTTTTTCTATATCATCCGCCAGCGCGAGAGTGTCATCAAGACTGTAGGTATTGGGTGTTTCGATATTCAGAAAAAACTGGCCGATTTCGACATGGCCAAACATCTCGAAATCCATGCGGGTACTGGCATAGGCCAGTGTAACTACGAGGACGCAGATGCTGGCAACCGCAACCGTATAACGGTTAAGCGCGGACCAGTGCAGCAACCGGCAATATTTTTCCAGCAGTGTTTTCCACCGGAGACCTTCAGGTTTCTTTTTTTCCCGGCGCAGGAAATGTCCGGCATGGGACGGTAATACCATAAAGGCCTCAATCAGCGATCCCAGCAATGCGCAACTGACCACTACCGGGATCACCTTGATAAACTCACCCAGTGTACTGCCAATCGCAAACATGGGGATAAAGGCGGCAATAGTCGTAAATGTGGATACAACCACCGGCCACAATACCTCACGCGTACCTTGTTGCGCCGCCAGCAGCGGGGGCATACCATCCTCGATATGCCGGTAGACATTCTCCGTCACGATGATCGCATCATCCACGATCATGCCGAGCACGATCAAAAACGCAAACAGGGACACCATGTTGATGGTAAAGTTGAAGTAGTAAAGCAATATCACCGCAAACAGGAATGAAACAGGGATACCAAAGGCTGTGATCGCGGCCACTCTCAGATTTATCAGCAGATAAAGTGACAGTAAAACGAGGATCAGGCCAATTAAGCCGGAGGACAGGACAGTATTGAGACGGGTCTTGACATAAACTGCCATGTCTGTGTGATAACCGGAATAAATACTCGCAGGCAATGTCTGTTTCAGTTCCCGTGCGAGTTCCCTTATGGCTTCGGAAACTTTAATCGTTGAAGCCTCAGCGGTTTTTGTAACGGTCAGGTTGATCGATGGCTTACCGTTAAATCTTGCATAAGTCCGTGCTTCCTCAAACCGCCGGGTGACTTTTGCAATCTCACCAATACGCAGTTGTCCGCCATCCGGGTTGATGCGCAATACAATATTTTCTATATCCTCCGGTTCCGGCAACACCCCCTGGCCACGCAAACGGATATCACCTTCAATGGATTTGATGGAACCACCCGGTTGATCACGCAGGTTTTCACTGAGACCGTTCATCACCAGTTCCAACGGGACCCCGAGTGCCGCGAGTATATGTGGATCGACTTCAACCCAGATTTCCCAATCCCGGTCACCTGCCACACCCACACTGGCAACACCCCGGATCTCAACCATCTTTCGGCGTACCGCTTCAGCCACGTCATATAGTTCGGCCTTGGAAAGATCGCCATACAAGACCAGCGTGATGACCGGGAAGCGGGCCCGGACGCGGGTCAATTCAGGTTCTTTGGCAATATCCGGAAGGTTATCAATGCGATCCAGGATGGTACGTGATTCATTCACAAAATCATCGACATTCGAACCCGGCTTCAGCTTGATGTAGATGCTGGACAAACCTTCACTGCTGCTGGACGTGATGTAATCGATATCCTGACTATCAATAAATTCTTCCTCGATGGCCAGTGTGATCTGTTGTTCGACCTCAGCCGGTGCTGCGCCTTCAAATTCCGTGACGATACTGACCATATCCAGTTCAACCACCGGAAAGATTTCCTGCGGGAGTGCGCGCCAGGCCAGAACGCCCATGATCAGAATGATCACCAGACCAAAATTGATCAGCAGCGGGTTATCGATGGAAAAACGGATGATGGGCATGATGAGAAAAATATTTCCCGGAAAATTTCCGTATGAGTTTTACCAGCTTGTGAAAGTAATTGGGGCCCGTCTCAAAACCAAGCGGGAGCACCAATTTTGAGACAGGTTCTACTCAACATGCACCTCCTGTCCATCAGCAAGTACGGTCACATCTCTGGCGACTATCCTTGTCCCTGAGGCAATTCCCTGCACCACCTGCATGTTCTTCTGCCTGGCAATCAGTTCAACCGGAAGCTTGATGATATGATTTCCTTCGATTGCAAACACATAGGCCCGGCCTTCATCATGCAGGATAGCAGAGATGGGGACCACCTCGACATCAATCAATGGCCTGCCAGGCAATTCTGCCCAGACCAGTTGTCCGGGATAGAGTCCAATAGGAGGGTTTTCCGCCGGCAAGCGTATTCGTAGTGCATGGGTATGTGTGACCGGATTTGGATCAGCCGCTATTGCCTGGATGTTACCTGTCAGGTCTGAACCACTGATAGTGAGCTTTACCTCCTGGCCAAGTTGCAACTGATGGGCCAGTTGTCCCGTGACCTCCAGATACAGGTCCAGTTCATCAAGCTGTACCAGCTCCACGGCAACCTGCCCGCTAGAGATATGATCACCCACATCATACAGCACTGAATTAACCGTGCCTGCGAATGGTGCCCCCAGCAAACTGCGCTCCAGATTACGTTCTGCCATATTCACTGCTGCACGGCGGGTGTTAAGTCTGGCTTCGGCAGTATCAACACTGTGTTTCAAGCGCGTTTCCTCTTCCTGCTGTATTAACAACAATTTCAGCGCCTCATCGTATTTTGACTTCGAGGCGAGTGAATCCCGGCCAAGTTTCTCCATACGTTCCACTTCCCGCTCTTGTATCACCCTTTTTTTAATCACCAGGTCCAGCAGTTCACGGTCCCGGTTGATGGCATTCTGCTCCTGGGACAACAAGGCTCGGGCCTCGGTAAGGGCATCCCTGAAATCACCGTCATACAGTTGCAACAGGGGCTCTCCTGCAGCCACCTTCCGTCCGGGTTCCACAAACCGCTCGATGACATTACCGGAGACTTCCAGGCGCAGGGAGGCCTTGTGTGCGGGTTGCAGTTTGCCGGTAATCCGGGTCACCGGCTGGACACTCATCAGTTGTACAACATCAGTAATAACCCTTGCCGGGGGTAAGGGTTGCAGTTCTGCCTGGATATCCGGACGTGTCCAGAACAATATGGCGACAGTGATCCCCGCCAGAATCATCAGGCCAAGCGGTTGCAGTATTTTTCGGGCTAAAATGGGCATAAAACCGGGTTATTGTAAGTCAGGCAGTAGCGGACGCATAAAAATTTGAAGATAAAGGCATTCTATGAGATTTTAGCAGCCTCGTGCCAATTCATAATTCTAAGGAACCTCTGATTAAGTCTAATAATTCTTTGAATCGTCATTCTGGCGTATGCCAGTATCCCCTTCCCCTTTTCAGGGGGAAGGTAGGATGGGGGTTGTTTACTGGATGCTGGCCGCTACGGACTTCCTGTCCTCGGCTTTGGCATCCTCGATCGCTGTTCCCGACGCGATTCTACCTCCTCCATCCCTGGAGTCGTGCGTCGCTCTACCGCCTATGTCCCTATAGGCGTCTTGCGGCATTTCCCACATCCTGTGGGTCGTTTTCACCAGCATGACGGTGAAGATACTTAATCAGAGCTTCCCTAACAATATAAAGCCTATGGAACCGAGATCTTATAATCAGCTACTGGCGGTCATTTTATTATTAGCCATGCACAGTCCAGGGGCAGAACCCGGCGGGGAGGCCTTGCCTGCTGCAAAAGACTGGCCATTATGCCCTGCTCCCCTGCCCATCCCTGAACGGCCAAAAGTTGAGGCCGATCTTGCCGCCGGTGCTATCCATATCAGCGCTGACGAGGCAGACCTTGAAGAAGTTGGCATTTCAATGTTGCACGGTAATGCCGAAATCACACGTGACCGCCAGCAGATCAGCGCCGATGCCATCACCTATAACCAGGCTACGGAAACCGCCGATCTCGCGGGTAATATTGAATATTGGGATGACGCGCTTTATTTCTCCAGTGAGATAGCCCATCTGGAGTTCGGAACAGATACCGGCCAGTTTGAAAATGCACATTATGTCCTCAAGGACAATCGTGCCCGTGGCCAGGCCAGCAAAGTCCGTCATGAATATCCCTCTCTGACACAACTGAATACCGTTGATTACACAACCTGTGAGCCTGAGGACAATTTCTGGAAATTTTCTGCCGGTGAAATCAACCTCAATCATGATAAAAACTGGGGTGATGCCAGAGATGTGGTATTGCGTATCAAGAATGTGCCGGTTTTTTACACCCCTTATATGTCGTTTCCACTGAGCAAGGAACGGAAAACCGGATTCCTGTTTCCAAATTTCGGCAGTACAAACAGAAATGGCTACGAAGTACAGACACCATTTTACTGGAATATCGCACCGGCAATGGATGCCACCCTGACCCCGCGGGTGCTCAGCGACAGTGGCCTGATGCTGATAGGAAATTTCCGCTATTTATTACAAGATGGCAAAGGCGAACTCAACGCAGAATATCTGCCCAGTGATGATGAATATGGTGACCAGGACCGTAGCCTGGTAGGCTTCACTCACAATCAGTCATTCGCTGATACTGCTGATCTTTTCCTTACCTACAACAGGGTCTCGGACAAACAGTATTTCGAGGACTTCGGCAAAAGCATCAACCTGACCAGTACCAGATACCTTGAACGGCGCGCCGATGCTTCATATCGGGGTTCGTGGTGGGATGCTATGGCCAGGATACAAGATTACCAGACGGTAGACAGCAGCATCCCGGCTCTATCCAGGCCATACAAACGCCTGCCCCAGATCACATTTAACGCCTACTCTCCATACAGAAACCGGCAGTTGAATTTCAATCTGAAGACTGAGATCAGTTATTTTGATCGTGATGATAGTGCTGTTTTCCCCGATGCCATCAACGGGGCCAGATTTGATCTGTTTCCATCAATCAGCTATCCCATGTATACCGCTTCTACATACCTGGAACCCAAGGCTGGTTTCCGTTATACACAGTATAGCCTCCGGGATTCTGGCCCATTATTTGATTCCAGCCCCAGCAGGATATTACCCATGTTGAGCCTGGACAGCGGGGTTTTCTTCGAACGCGAGACCAGTCTCTTTAACAAACCTTTTTTGCAAACACTGGAACCACGATTGTTCTATCTCTACATACCCTTTGAAGACCAGACTGACCTGCCGGTATTTGATACGGGCCTGTACGATTTTTCCTTTGACTCATTATTCCGCGAAGACCGCTATACCGGCGCAGATCGCATGGGTGATGCCAACCAGGTAACCCTGGCCGTGACCTCAAGACTGGTTAACCAGTCCTCAGGAAAAGAGGCGGGCTATATCAGCCTGGGACAGATCTATTATCTGCGTAATCGTGAAGTGTTTTTACCGGCGGGCAAAGAACGCGAGGAAGACAGTTCTCCTTTTATTACCGAGATTGGCACATCAATTATTGATAATTGGCGTCTGCGCGGCACCCTGCAATGGGATCCAAACAATAATAAAACCGAAAAACTGGCCGCGTTTGCACAATACAATCCGGCGCCTAACAAGGTCATTAACATGGGTTATCGCATGCGGAATACCACTGACAGCATTTCCAGCAGTGGTACTACAACAATCACGGATATTGAGCAGGCTGAGATGTCTTTCATGTGGCCTGTCACCCATCAATGGAATGTCGTCGGCCGCTGGTACTATGCCCTGCCGGAAAAACGCACACTTGACGTTTTTGGTGGTGTAGAATACGAGAGTTGCTGTTGGGCCTTCAGGGTTGTAGCCAGAAGATTCATTACTAATGTAGACGGTGATTATAATACCGGCATATTCTTCCAGTTCGAGCTCAAAGGGCTGGCAGGTATAGGACAAAATACCGCGGATTATTTACGCGAGAATATTCCCGGATACCAGAGTGAATTTTAATTTTTTGAAGTTATTCCATAACTGCGTTTATACCGCAGGGTTCATGATCCCCCTGATTCTGACCGGCACGGCGAATGCAGGCGTGCCACTGGATCGTATTATCGCGGTCGTCAACGAAGATGTTATTATGCACAGTGAACTGCGCAACAAACTGCGCGCCATAACAAGTCAATTGACCGAACAGAATGCTCAATTGCCACCACGTGATATTCTCGAAAAACAAGTACTGGAACAGCTGATACTGAATAAATTGCAACTGCAATTTGCAGCCAATACAGGGATACTGGTGGATGATGAAACACTGAATCGTGCCATCAGCAATATTGCCACGGAAAACAAACTTAATCTGTCCCAGTTCAGAGAGATACTTGAACGTGATGGTTACAGTTATGAAGCCTTCCGTGAAGACATACGCAACGAGATCATTATTTCACGTCTCAAACAGCGACAGGTTGATAATCGAATCGCTGTAACTGATCGCGAAATTGACAACTTCCTGGTTACGGAAGAGTTTCAAGGCGGAACAGAAACCGAATATCGCCTTTCCCATATCCTGATCAACATTCCGGAAGAATCCACCCAGGAAGAAACAGAACAAGCCAGACTGGTCGCGGAAAAAGTACTTGAAGATCTTGCTAATGGAGAAGATTTTGCAATGCTCGCAAGGGCCATCTCCGATGGTCAACAGGCCCAGGAGGGTGGTGATCTCGGCTGGCGCAAGGCCGGTGATATCCCCAGCCTGTTTGCGGGTCAGGTCAGCACCCTGAAAGAAGGCGAGGTCAGTGAACTGATTCAAAATCCCAGTGGTTTTCACATTATCAAACTCACTGGCATGCGTAGCGGCGATAAATATATGGTCACCCAAACCAGGGCCAGACATATTTTGATACGTCCCAATGAATTGGTCACCGACGATGATGCAAAAAATCGCCTGGCTCAATTAAAACTTCGACTGGAAGGTGGCGATAATTTTGAAGAACTGGCCAGATCACATTCCGAAGATCCGGGCAGTGCAGTCAATGGCGGGGACCTGGGATGGACCAATCCAGGCGATATGGTGCCAGAATTTGAAAACGAGATGGACCAGCTTGAACCCGGCGAAATCAGCAATCCTTTCAAAACACCATTTGGCTGGCATATCGTACAGGTACTTGAACGGCGCCAGCATGATAATACTGAAGACTTGAAACGGGCCAGAGCCAGAGAAATCATACGTGCAAGAAAAATTGAAGAAGCGCAACAAAACTGGTTGCGCGGTTTGCGCGATGAGGCCTATGTCGAATACCGGCTAGATGACATCTGAATCATATTGCCCGAGGCTGGCTATCACGCCAGGTGAACCTGCGGGTATAGGTCCCGATATTGTCATCCAGGCAGCACAACAGTCCTTCAACGCAGAAATCGTTGTCGTTGCTGATCCCGGCCTGCTCAAAAAACGTTCTGAATTATTGCGTCTGCCACTGGAACTGATTTCCTTTAATTCGTCTGTTCCGGCAAAACTGCACCAGCCCGGCAAACTTCATGTCCTGCCTGTCACGCATGTGGTCAAGGGACAACCCGGACAACTTGAGACTGCCAACGCAGGTTATGTCCTGGAAACATTAAAAACGGCCTGCACCGGTTGCCTGGACAAGAAATTTGATGCCATGGTCACAGCCCCGGTACATAAAGCGATCATCAACCAGGCAGGTTTTCCATTCACTGGTCACACAGAATATCTGGCTGAAATCTGCGCGGCGGGTTATCCGGTCATGATGCTGGCAAACCGGAAACTCCGGGTCGCCCTGGTCACCACGCATTTACCATTATCCAGAGTCAGTCAAGCCATCACCCCGGATAGACTGGAAAAGGTCATTAATATCGTCTGGCATGATCTGAAAACGCGATTTGGTATTTCTGATCCGGATATGCTGGTCTGTGGTCTGAACCCGCATGCAGGTGAAGATGGCCATCTCGGCACGGAAGAAATTGATGTCATTATTCCGGTACTGGAAAGGTTAAGAGAAAAAGGACTACGTCTGCAGGGGCCCATCCCCGCGGATACTGCATTTACCCATGAACGCTTGAAGGATATTGATGTGGTCATTGCCATGTATCATGACCAGGGGCTGCCTGTGCTGAAGGCGCAGGGCTTCGGTGAGACGGTCAATATTACACTCGGCCTGCCCATTGTCCGCACTTCCGTTGATCATGGCACTGCCTTGACCTTGGCTGGCACCGGCATGGCAAACAGTTCCAGTCTCATCGCTGCAATTGAATGTGCTATTACGCTCTCCTGTGCCAAAACCATAACTGCAACACCGGCAACACAGTCAACGCATCACGCAACTGATGCTGTTTAAACTATGCCTGCACATCAGCCACGTAAACGTTTTGGTCAACATTTCCTGCATGACCAGAATGTCATTGATCGGATCATCAATGCCATCCATCCGGAATCTGATCAGCCCATCGTCGAAATAGGTCCAGGTCAGGGTGCTCTCACCCTGCCACTGCTCAAACGTATAGGTGAATTGCATGTGGTAGAGTTTGACCGTGATCTGGCACAAATAATTTCCGATCACTGTAAAAATATTGGCACATTACACATGCATTGCGCCGATGCCCTTGAATTTGATTTTTGTAAACTTGCGGAAAAACGCATCAGGGTGATCGGCAATCTTCCTTATAACATTTCCACACCATTGATTTTTCATTTGCTCGATCAACTGGCTTGCATTAACGATATGTTATTCATGCTACAGGAAGAGGTTGTAGATCGCATGAATGCCGGACCTGGAAGCAGGACATATGGCAGATTATCCGTGATGGTACAATCGCAATGCCGGGTCCAAAAATTATTCCGGGTCGGGCCCGGTGCATTTAATCCGCCACCGAAAGTTGAATCCGCTATCGTGAGACTCACACCACATGAAACTCCCGTGGCGGAAATTAAAAACCATGCGGCGTTTGCAACGATAGTGAGGGAGTCATTCAATCAACGCCGCAAGACCTTGCGTAATGCCCTCAGAAATTTTCTTGATGCAAAACAGATCGAATCACTGGGGATAGATCCCGGTCTGCGTCCGGAACAAATGACCATCCGCCAATTTGCCAGTCTTGCCAATCATTACCATGCCCATATGGATCAATAAGTTATGATTTTCTGTGGATAAGTCTGTGATCAACTATTTGATTCAACAATAAATAATTCCTGGTACCGGTCAGGAGTTATCCAAAGATGCCCCCAAGCTAATGAATATTTTACTAATTAATTCATTAGGTTATATATAAAACCCGGGGTTATTCCCGGGTTATGAATAACCCATCGCCACGCCATGACATACTCGGAAACCGGGCTGTGTATAAGGTTTCCAGGTGGTCATTTGTACAAATGAATTGATTTTATTATGGTTTATACTCATTGCCCGGGTTCAAGCTGAGCAAAAGAATAATAATGTGTGGCAGATATGAGCTTCTCAATCTTATAAAAAAGTGTGCTGCCGGTCTGGAATACATCAGTGAATGGTCAGGCCGGATCATTGCCTGGCTGGTGCTGATTATGGTGGTACTGGTGAGCTACGACGTCGCCATGCGTTATATCTTCAGGAGCGGCTCCATTACCCTGCAGGAACTCGAGTGGCACATATTCTCAATGATATTCCTGCTCGGGGCGGCCTACACCTTCAAACACGATGATCATGTACGCCTGGATCTGTTTTATCAAAGCAAATACATGAATGATCTGAAACGCGCCTGGGTCGATATCATCGGTGGTGTATTTTTCTTAATCCCGTTCTGTTTACTGGTCATTATCAGTTCCTGGCCTTTCGTATCCCAGTCATTTATTCATATGGAGGGATCGCCGGATCCCGGTGGATTGCCGTGGCGCTGGTTACTCAAAGCAGCCATCCCGCTGGGGTTTATTCTGCTGATGCTGCAAGGCATTGCCGATATATTTAAAAACATTACCCGCATACTGGAGAAGCAGGGATGACGATCTGGATATTGCTCATGTTCGTCTCCTTGCTCGTTCTGCTCATGCTGGGTTATCCGGTCGCATTTACGCTTGGTGCAATTGCGTTTCTCTTCGGTGGCATTTTTCTTGGTTTTGATTTCTTCAAACTGCTGCCATTAAACATCTGGGGCGTGATGACGAATTTCACCCTCATTGCTGTACCGCTGTTTATCTTCATGGGTGTTATCCTGGATAAATCAGGGCTGGCGGAAGATCTGCTGGAAACCATGGGACTGTTATTCGGCCGGCTTCGGGGAGGTCTGGCCTTGTCTGTTGTATTTGTCGGCGCATTACTGGCCGCCACTACCGGTATAGTTGGCGCAACCGTGGTGACCATGGGGATTATTGCCCTGCCCACCATGTTAAAGCACGGCTATTCCCCACAACTTGCAAGCGGCACGATCGCTGCTGCAGGAACACTGGGACAGATCATTCCACCGAGTATTATCCTGATCCTGCTGGGTGACATCATGGGTGTACCGGTAGGCCGTCTGTTTATCGGTGCCGTCATGCCCGGTTTATTGCTGGTGTTACTGTTCTGCCTTTACATATCAATATTGGCATGGCTAAAACCGCAGGTCGCACCGGCATTAAACACAGACAAATCAGAAAATCTGATGCGCCGTGTCCTGTTCTCGTTATTACCACCATTGAGTCTGGTCATGGCCGTATTGGGCTCAATTTTTTTCGGTATCGCCTCACCCACTGAATCCGCCGCAGTTGGCGCATTGGGTGCAATCATTCTGGCGATAATGCATAACAAACTCAGCATAAAAAACCTGCGTGCATCCATGCAATTGACAACCAGATTGACCAGCATGGTGTTTTTGATATTGATTGGCGCCACTGCCTTCGGACTGGTATTTCGTGGCATGGGCGGCGATACCCTGATGCTGGACATCATGACCAATCTGCCCGGCGGCAAATGGGGATTTTTGATCGTCAGCATGTTGCTGATATTCCTGTTGGGATTTTTCCTGGATTTCCTGCAGATTTGTTTTATTGTCGTGCCGATCCTTACTCCCATCGCTAAACACCTGCAGATTGATCCACTCTGGTTTGCCGTGCTGATTGCGCTGAATCTGCAGACTTCCTTCCTGACACCACCGTTCGGATTTTCGTTGTTTTATCTCAAGGCAGTTGCGCCGGCGCAGGTTCGTATCGAGCACATCTACAAGGGCATTATTCCATTCGTCAGCCTGCAGCTCATCGGCCTGGTCATGCTGATGCTGTTCCCTGCCATCGTT
>JBCKWI010000010.1:0-46048 GCA_038922795.1 Gammaproteobacteria bacterium | reverse complement strand
AATAAACACGCGCGATCAGCCATTTTGTTTGGAGTAAATCATGAACAGTTTTCTGCGTAAATTCTTTATATTTTTATTGTTACTGGTCACCGGATTGCAGTTTGCAATTGGCCAGAATGAGACTGCCCCGGAAGGCCTGCCACTGGATGAACTCCGGACCTTCACGGAAGTCTTTGCCAAAATCAAAAACGACTACGTTGAACCTGTAGATGATCGCAAACTTCTGGAAGATGCCATCCGTGGCATGCTGGCAGGACTCGATCCGCACTCCACTTACCTTGATGCTGAATCCTATCATGATCTTCAGGAAGGCACCTCCGGAGAATTCGGCGGACTCGGTATCGAAGTTGGTATGGAAGATGGGTTCATCAAGGTCATCTCACCGATTGATGATACGCCGGCACATAAAGCGGGGGTACGGGCGGGCGATCTGATCATAAAACTTGACGATACGCCTGTTAAAGGCATGACACTGAATGATGCCGTCAATCGCATGCGCGGCAAACCGGGTACAGACATTACCCTGACCATCCTGCGCAGTAACGAGGAAAAACCCTTGCAGTTCACCATCACCCGGGATGTCATCAAGATCAACAGTGTCCGTGCCCGCACCCTGGAACCAGGCTATGGTTATGTGCGTATTTCCAGCTTCCAGGCCAATACCGGCCCAGACCTGCATGCAGAACTGGACAATCTGAAAAAGGAAAACAACAATAATCTCAAGGGTCTGGTACTGGACCTGCGCAATAATCCGGGTGGCGTGTTGAACGCAGCCGTTGATGTCTCCGATCTTTTCCTCGACAAGGGATTGATTGTTTACACCGAAGGCCGCATCAAGGATTCTGAACTGCGCTTCAATGCAAAACCGGTCGATATGGTTGATAAGATCCCGATGATAGTTCTCGTCAATGAAGGATCAGCGTCTGCATCAGAGATCGTTGCCGGAGCATTGCAGGATCATAAGCGTGCTGTGATTATGGGCCAGCAGACCTTTGGTAAAGGTTCCGTACAAACCATCCTGCCCATGTCAAACCAGGCTGCGGTAAAACTGACCACCGCCCGTTATTACACACCTTCAGGCAGATCTATCCAGGCAGCCGGTATTACGCCGGATATCATCATTGAAAAACTGACTGTCTCGAAAATTGAAGATGACGGCAACGGCATCGTCAAGGAAGAGAACCTGAGCAGACACCTTGAAAATACTGGTGTAAAGGATGAACCTGTAACAACACATGACCCTGATCTTAAAGGACAGGAAGCTGAGGCAGATAAAGTGCCGTTATCTTCATCAGATTATGAACTCTACGAAGCGTTGAATGTGTTAAGAGGAATCGTGTTAAGTCAGATACCCAAGAGGTGATGCTTTATGCCTAAAGTACTGGTGCCACTTGCTCAGGGTTGTGAAGAACTCGAGGCGGTGACCATCATTGATCTGTTGCGGCGTGCAAAGATTGATGTCACCACCGCCGGGCTGGATAAACAAACGGTCATTGCCAGCCGTGGTGTGAAACTTGTTCCGGATACAGACCTCGATAGCGCATTAAAACAGGACTACGACATGATCGTGCTGCCCGGCGGCTTGCCCGGCGCCGATTATCTGGATAACGATCCGCGCATCCAGGCATTACTTAAAAAGATGGCCGGCAATCACAAATATACCGCCGCCATCTGTGCTGCACCGAAAGCACTCGCCAATGCCGGTGTGCTGGATGGCAAGAAGGCCACCTGTTATCCCGGCTTCCTTGATGACATGGATCTGCCAAATACAATAATCACCAACGAAGCTGTGGTGATCGATGGAAAGGTTATTACCTCACGCGGTCCCGGCACCGCCATGGATTTTGCTCTAACGTTAATTGAAACGCTACTTGGTAAACAGAAACGGGATGAAGTGGAAGCGGGGTTAGTTAGAACGTGATACTATATTTCTGTTTCTTGAGTGAATATAAAACCTGATCAGATGTGCGGAATTTATAGAAGAAATGCCAACTGTATTAAACACTGGACCATACAGGCTTTTCTTTTATTCCTCAGATTGAGATGAACCGCCACATATACATGTGAAACGGGAGAATGCAGTAGCAAAATTCTGGCTGGGACCACTCCGCTATGACTACAGCGCTGGTTTCCGTCCTGTGGAATTACGTAAAATTCAGTCTATTATTGAAGAAAATCGCTCCCGATTATTGGAGGCTTGGAATGAGTACTTCAGCGAGTGAAATAATATTACCCGTGGCTACCAGCGTTACAGTAACCGAGGATACTTTAACAGTTGAGTTAAGCGATGGCAGGACGGTATCTGTTCCTGTTTCATGGTATCCACGCCTGGTCCATGCAAAAAGGCAGGAACGGGATCATTGGGAACTGACAGGTGCTGGCCGGGGAATTCATTGGCCTGCCATAGATGAAGATATAAGCGTGGAAGCGCTTCTAGCAGGAAAACCTTCAAATGAATCACAACGTTCCTTGCAAAAGTGGCTTTCAGTAAGAAACACTTAATTAGTAAGGCAAACAATCAGGTTCTTGTGATTTACATATGAACGGTCAAAACGATCAACTCCAACCTGAATATCCAGAAAAATTGATCAAGTCAAGCGTTCGCGGCAAATACGCCAAACAATACCGCGAAGGAACAAATATTGTCCTGCTTGAACCCGATATTGCCAAGGCATTTCCCAATACCCAAGCGGTCAATGATGCCCTGCGGCGCGTTATGGAAGAAAATAAAGATACAATGAAGTAGAAGTTGCATTAGTTAGAAACCAATCGATCTTTTTAAAAATCTCGCTTTTTTACAAAGCGGTTCCGCCTGATGGTGGGATTTCTGTCATTTCGAGCAAAGCGAGAAATCTGCCGTAGGCGTCCCGAACAAAGTGAGGGATCTCATGGTCATTTATTCCTCAATTCTTTTATCAATAGGTTTCGCCTTAACCGGCGAGTTCACTGCTCCTTCGCATCCATGCGATCACAGTATAAGTACATCCCTGTACAAAACTTTTCTTCAAGTATTCGTTGCGGTATACGCGCCACAAAGATTCGCATGACCTCCAAGGAGGGAGGAAATGCAAAAGGATTGTCAGGACGACTATAGGGATATAGGAGGTAGAACAATGCCGGGAGCAATTGTCGAACAATCCTTGCCCTGTCATTTTTGCGTTACCGCCGCCTCACATCCCGGCACGACTGCATGGAAACGTATACGGATATACTAATACTGCGAGTGCAGGACGCACAGGAGCAGTGCGCAGGAGGTAGAGAATGCCGGGAGCATATTCTCGAAGGCTTTACGGAGTTATAAAACCACAAAAGAACCTACTTCATCGGCATGACAAAGGGGGAATAATTATCAATCGAAAATGACCATATTGAATCGCGGAGTCATACAAATGAAATATTATTATTTCATTTTTTAATTCTGTTTTGCCAATATTCCGGCTGACGATGCAAACAGGCGATGGCAATTACAATAATCTCTTTTTCCAAAACCTGATAGATAACACCATATGGAAATCGTTGCAAAAGACAGCGTCTCGTTCTTACTGAGCATGGATGCCATGCAAGCGGATGATTGCCTATCCTGTCCAGTGCCTTAAGCACTTCTGCCAGAAAATCGTTGCCTAAATCAGGCACTTCATTATTAAAATATGTTATTGCTTCATCTAATTCCTGTTGTGCGACGTCTAAAAATCTGATTTTCATTTATATTTAGCTAGAACCTCTTCCAATGAGACGGATTTTAATTTCCCTGATTCATAGGCATCTATACGGCTCTCTGCTTCTGTTGCCCATTTTTCTTCCATATCTTTGTCTATCCCATCAATTTCTCTTAACAATTGATCAACCAGCTCGGCTTTATCATCAACAGACAAAGATAATACTGCATCAATAATATTGTTTGGTGTGGACATTTCTTGACCTCCAAAATCAGATATAAAAATTATAACATATCGTAACTTATTGTTTTAATGTATATGTGACAGGCCGTGACCACAGACTTGCCCACTATAAATTGACCTGGACGGTAAAAGATAAGCAGGGGCGGAAAGTTAAACACTAATCAATTTTTATTCCTGTCATTTCGAGCAAAGCGAGAAATCTTACTTTCTTAATTTTTTTAAATTTTTGGTTTCGCCTTAACCGGCGAGTTCACTGCTCATTCGCATCCATGCGATCACAGTATAAGTACATCCCTGTACAAAACTTTTTTCAAAAAGAAGTGCCCAAGAGAAGTGGCACATGGATGTGCCGTCTACGGAGCTAAGGACGCAAAACCTTCTCCGGGCGCCTTGGCCTGCGGCTTCCCGTGATGTTCGTTGCGGCAAACGCGCCGCAAAGATTCGCATGACCTCCAAGGAGGGAGGAAATGCAGAAGGATTGTCTGGAACAATCCCTGCCCATGCTCAGCTTTGCTAAAAATGACTTCCTGTCATGATCGCGCTCATCTTTTCATCCTGAAAAGTTGTCCCTATAACCAACAACTTCCTCAGCATGACAAAGGGGGATTAAAACCTTTAAAAACAAGAATTCAAAAAGTAGACATCTTTGAGATTAACAATCTATACTCAGCAATAAGAATATAAACTCAATCAGCAAGCTATCTTTAAATTACAGGAGAGCAAATTGGAATTTTGTAATCTTCTTAAATATTCATATTCAAAATCATCTATGATTATTTTGCTTAGTTTTGTTTGTTTTTTGATTCCACGCTTATGTTTTAGTGACAATAAATTAAACAATTCAGACAAACAAAAATTCGTCGATATTATGATTTTGGAAGAGAAAAATAATGCCGCAGCTATTCAAATATTTTTTCTCTAAGAGAAATATTTCTTGAACGCTTAAAAACCACTGGAGGCTTAATTTACTGTGGCAAAAATGCCCTAGCAGATGAAATTATGCCATCTGTTACAGAATTAACACTTGAAGCAGTTGATATTGTTGATTCTATTGATTTAGGTTCTATCGGCATTACATCATTAACAGACAAAGATAAGTCTCTTTCATCCCTGGAGGTCATGCCGAATAGGCGCGTACCCGTCATAACGAATTATTGACGAGGGGAACCGCAGGTCGAGTCGATCGGGGGAAAGTTCTTTTGCCTACTTTTCTTCAAAGAAAAGTAGGTCGCCGCACCAGGCGACAAATCATCAGGATAGATGATTTGCACAGCGAATGCTGCCGCAGGCGAGGTATAGGGATATACCGAGTGAAAACAGATGTTAAAAAAATAAAGGGGGAAGACACTGGATCCCTCACAATGGTTCGGGAGGACGCCTGCGGCGAATTTCTCGCTACACTCGAAATGACAAAAACTTTTCCCTCACCTAGAGGGAGAGGAAAGGTTTATCACAAGTTCTCTCATATTCATACGGGACCCGGTGATCAATCAGCGTAATACAAAAGGCGTATAAGAGACTGCTTCGGAAGGCATCCGTCTCCGGTTTTCAAAAGGCAGCATTTCTTCAGACAGACGAATGATGTCCTCTAAACTGACAGGCACTGTTTTAACAGTAGACTCATCAATATCAGGGAAAATGAGTTCAGAAGACACTGCTGTCTTACTGGTGTCTGTTGAATACTTCGATGATCTCTTCATATATTTCTGAAGTCGCGTACTTTTCGCATAATTGTCTAAAAAAATCACTGTCAATACTAATTTGACCGTGACGAACAAGTGTTATTATATCCAACAAGTCCCTTAATCTCCTTTCCGGATTGCCCTGTTTTAAAGTATGTAATTTCATGGCAATCAGGTGTTCGGCTGAAGGGACTAAAACATTATACTGGCCGCCAAGATTAATTGAAGTCGCTTTATCTCTAAGGCCATTATACGTCTGTTCATTAACAAGTATAATATCAACTGGCCACTGGGTTATGTCAGTTGGGTTAAATTGCAAAAAAGCATCACTGATATTTAATTCCTCATAACCTATTGCTAATAATAATTCCTTCCATTGATTCCTGTCTGTTTCACAAACCACCAAATCAATATCCCGGGTTTGCCGCCTGTCTCCTATGGCATTAATTGCATGACCACCAATTAATATAAACTCAAGACCTTCTTTTTGGGCTTGCTGGTAGATTAAATCCAGGATTTTCATATGAAGCACATAATCAGCTTTTGACTATTTGTAAGTTCTATAGATTATTCCTTGTTCACCTGCGGCCATTCACCACTGCTAATCTCCCATCGCAAAAGCCAGCAACCCCAACCCTATCACCAAGAAAACCCCACTCACCACCGGGATCCCACTCACTAAAAAAGGTGAATATTTGTCCAGTCCATAGATAATTGCAGCACAGAGTATGAATGTCGATCCAATGATGGCCAGCACAGTGCGTTGATTCGTTTCCCTGATCTCTTTGCGCAATTTTTCAATTTCGGGGGATTTGTTCTGCACAATAATACGTCCATCGCGCAAACGGTCGATAAGATCAATGGTCTTGTTCGGCAAGTCAGGCAAGCGATCCAGCCAGTAAGGGAGGTTCTGTTTTGTGCCTTTAAATAAACCGCGCAGACCGACACGATTGCTCATCCAGCGTTCCATTTGTGGCCGGGCAGTACGCCAGATATCCAGTTCCGGATAAAGCTGCCGGCCCAGCCCTTCAATATTGACCAGTGTTTTCTGTAATAACAGAAGTTGCGGCATGATCACCATGCCGAAATTTCTGGCCGTCTGGAACAACCTTAATAATAAAGTCCCGAATGAAATTTCCCGTATGGAACGATCAAACAAGGGTTCACATACAGTACGGATGGCAGATTCAAATTCATCTACACGTGTACCGGGTGGCACCCAGCCCGATTCAACATGCAGCTCGGCAACACGCTGATAATCACGGTTCAGGAAGGCAAGAAAATTTTCCGCAAGATAACGCTGATCAAATTCACTGAGGGAACTCATAATACCAAAATCGACGAGCATGATGCGTGGGTGTTGATTCCGGTCATTCCGATCTGTCGTTGCAACAAAAATATTGCCCGGATGCATGTCAGCATGAAAGTAGCTGTCGCGGAACACCTGTGTGAAAAATATTTCAACACCGGACTCGGCCAGCCATTTCAAATCAATACCGGCTGCCTTGAGGCCATCAACATCGCTGACAGGAATGCCCGAGATGCGTTCCATGACCATGACATTCTCACGTGTCAGTTGCCACTCAATTGCCGGTATGTAAAGTTTATCCGAATTTTCGAAATTCCGGCGCAACTGGGAGGCATTGGCAGCTTCGCGCAACAGATCCAGTTCACCCAATATAATCTTGTGGAATTCAGATACAACATTCGTCGGTTTTAAGTTACGGCCATCTTCGGAATAGCGTTCTGCCTGTTTGGCAAGAAAATACATCAGGCCCAGATCACGCCTTATAATTTTTTCAATGTCCGGGCGGACTACTTTGACGATCATCTTCCTGCCGTCTTTCAGTGTGGCGGCATGTACCTGGGCTATGGAAGCGGATGCCAGTGGAGTTTCATTAAACTCGAGAAAGATCTCATTGATGGACTTTTCAAATGCCTTTTCAATAATCCGGCGCGCTTCCGTGCCGGGAAATGGTGGAACGCTGTCCTGCAATTTTGCAAACTCATCCGCGATATCTTCCGGCAACATATCACGGCGCGTGGACAACAGTTGCCCAAGTTTTACAAATACCGGACCCAGGTCCTCAAGTGCCATGCGCAGACGTTCTGCACGTGTTCCTTTTGCGCGATGTCCAAACCAGTTCCATGGCAGAAGATTAAACAAAAACCTGACTGGCCGGAACAGATGCGTAGCAAAGATAATCTCATCCAGGCCATGGCGGATCAGGATGCGTTGTATGGTAAGTAATCTGAACAGTTCGCCGAAATTAACCATGATGCCGGGCTTTGTCTGTTATTATATTTTGCAGTCTTGCTATTCTCAGTTGTAAACGTTCTGCATCATTACGTAACACATCGACTGCCGCAATATATTCTTCAACTTCTTCCCGGTCCGGCAACAGGTCTTTCTCATAGCGCAGGCATTCACTGATATCCATGCTAATGGTCTGGTGTGTTTCCTTTAAGAACTCACGGGATTGCCTGAATATCCGTCCCAGTTTATGTGCGGCTGTATCACCAAACCAGCGCGAAAGATGCTCTTCCAAGTCGATCTCCATATTTTTGATAATCTGCTGGAAACACTGGGCGAGTCCGGCATCGCCGATAATCTCCATATCTGGCGAGAATCTTGTCACCTTGTCATCGCGGTTTAGCAGGAGTCCCATGAAGGTTGAAGGCCGCGCCTTGATCGTGACATTGGGCTTTGCATCCTGTTCTGTTTTTATGATGATACCCTGCGTATCAAATAGCAGAAATATTGAGATATCCGGACCGGTAATTTCTATCTTGATCACCTTGCCGGAAAGTTCGCGAACCGCGGTGAATGTCTGTTCATCCTGTTGCAGGACATTATTGATGAGTGCCTGGATTTTTTCCGTGAGACTATGCGAAATCATATTTGTCAGATCTTGTAAGCCCGGTGTATGGCAACAATACCACCCGACAGGTTATGGTACTCTACCCGGGCGAAACCTGCTGCTTCGATCATTTGTTTGAGCGTTTCCTGATCAGGGTGCATGCGGATTGATTCCGCGAGATAACGGTAACTCGCCTCGTCATTGGCAACCATCTTCCCCAGCCACGGGATCAGTTTCAGGGAATATTCATCATAGAGACGTTTGAGGTGAGGTAAAACAATAGTAGAAAATTCCAGGACAATGAGACAACCGCCGTATTTTGTTTTGTCATACATGGACCGTAACGCTGTCTGTTTATCAGTGACATTACGCAGGCCAAAGGCAATATTCACACAATCAAACCGGTTATTCTGAAATGGCAGTTGTTCGGCATTGGACTGTACATAATCAACACCTCGCACGATGCCTTTATCATAGAGCTTGTTCCTGCCCTCTTTCAGCATGTCATTATTAATGTCTGTTACCAGCACCAGTCCGTCTTCACCAACACGGCGATGGAATAACATGGCCATATCACCGGTGCCGCCGGCCACATCCAGTACGCTTTGTCCCCTTCTGACACCGGATAAATGGACGGCAAAACGTTTCCACAAACGATGTATGCCAAATGACATCAAATCATTCATCAGATCATAACGGGAGGCAACCGAGGAAAAGACCTGTCCTACCCGGCGGGTCTTGTCACCGGGTGATACTTTTTCAAAACCAAAGTCAGTGCTATCTGCGTTCATACATTCACATGCCGTGCATGGCCGGCGTTCCTGAGAGCGGTCAGGTATTCCTGCCAGTATTGTTCCTTGTTCTTGCCCATATCATACAGGTATGACCACGAATAAATCCCGGTTTGATGACCATCATCAAAAATCAGCTTGATGGCATAATTACCGACCGGCTCGACCTGCTTGATTGAGACGTTTTCCTTGCCAAGCTGCAATACCGCCTGGCCGGGCCCGTGACCACGTACATCAGCGGAGGGGGAATAGACCCGCAGGAATTCACAAGTGAATTCAAAATGGCTGCCATCATCATATTCGATTTCAAGCACGCGTGATTGCTGATGCAGGTTAATGGTGACGGGTTTTGGGTCGTTTTTTGACATGGTCTTAATAAATAATTGTGTTTTCTCAACTAACTACGCCCTCACCCGCGTGAGAAGCGCGGGTGAGGGCGTAGTTGCCTCTGTAATTTGCTAAAGTATATAACGGGTTAAATCATCGTCCTGGATTAATTTACCCAGATGCTCATTGACGTAGTCTGCATCAACAACAACCGTGGTTCCACTCTTGTCTGTTGCCTCAAAAGACAATATCTCCAGTGATCTCTCCATCACCGTGTGTAATCGTCTCGCACCGATATTCTCCGTGGATTCATTCACCTGCCAGGCGATCTCGGCAATACGGGCAATACCGTCCTTGCTGAATTTCAACTCAACACCTTCGGTTGCCACGAGCGCTGCATATTGTTCAGTCAACGATGCATCCGGTTCGGTCAGGATACGCACAAAATCATCCACGCTGAGCGCATTCAGTTCCACCCGGATCGGCAAACGGCCCTGTAATTCGGGTATAAGATCAGAAGGTTTGGAAAGATGAAACGCACCAGAGGCAATGAACAGGATATGGTCAGTCTTCACCATACCGTATCTGGTTGAAACGGTAGAACCCTCTACCAGCGGCAGCAGATCGCGTTGTACGCCTTCCCGGGACACATCCGGGCCGCTGGTCTCGCCGCGCCGCGTGATCTTGTCGATCTCATCCAGAAAGACAATCCCATTCTGTTCCAAAATCTGGATCGCCCGTGCCTTGATATCGTCTTCGTTGACCAGCTTTGCCGCCTCTTCTTCAGCAACCATTTTCAATGCATCCTTTACGCGGAGTTTGCGCGTGGTCTTTCTACCGCCCGCAACATTCTGAAACAGGTTCTGTAACTGACTGGTCATTTCCTCCATGCCTGGTGGCGCCATGATCTCCACGCCAATACTGGCCATGTTCAGTTCAACTTCAATCTCTTTGTCGTCGAGTTTGCCCTCACGTAACATACTGCGGAATTTCGCCCGGGTCGTATTGTCGTCTTCCTGTCCGGTATCTTCAAAGGTACGGGCCTTGGGTAACAGGATATCCAGTATCCGCATCTCGGCAGCGTATGTCGCCCTGTCCTTCACCTTGGCTACCTCTGTTTCACGCGTCATTTTCACTGAAATATCGGCAAGGTCGCGGATGATCGATTCCACATCGCGGCCGACATAACCAACCTCGGTAAACTTGGTGGCCTCAATCTTGATGAACGGCGCATTGGCGAGTTTGGCCAGCCGCCGCGCAATCTCGGTCTTGCCGACACCGGTCGGCCCGATCATCAAAATATTCTTCGGTGTGATCTCATTTCTGAGTTCTTCTTTCACCTGCATCCTGCGCCAGCGATTACGCAGGGCAATGGCAACAGCACGTTTGGCCGCGTCCTGGCCGATGATGTGTTTATCCAGTTCAGTAACAATAGCTTTAGGGGTCAACTCTGACATATATGAAATTTCCGGGGTAAAAGTGGATTATTCGGCTGACAGTTCTTCGATGGTCAGCGAATGATTGGTATAGATGCAGATATCGGCAGCAATGTTCAATGCACTCTCAACGATATCGCGTGCACTCATATCAGTATTTTTCAACATGGCGAGCGCCGCGGCCTTGGCAAACGAACCGCCAGAGCCAATGGCCATGATATTGTCTTCCGGATCGATCACATCGCCGTTACCGGAGATGATCAGTGAAGTATTTTTATCCGCGACACATAACATGGCCTCGAGTCTGCGCAGCATTTTGTCGGTACGCCAGTCCTTGGCCAGTTCCACGGCGGAACGCATCAGGTTGCCCTGATGTTTCTCCAACTTGCCTTCAAACCGTTCAAATAAGGTGAAGGCATCGGCTGTGCCACCGGCAAATCCGGCCAGGATCTGGTCTTTATACAGTCGCCGGACCTTGCGGGCATTGCCTTTCATCACGGTATCGCCCAGTGATACCTGGCCATCGCCGCCAAGGGCAACCTGCTGGCCGCGGCGCACGGATAATATGGTAGTTCCTCTGAATTGCTCCAACTGCAGTCTCCTAAAAAAGTGGGAGGGATATTCTACCCAAGATTGTGCCGGGCTGGGAAAAAAACAACCTCTTACAGGTCCCAATAGTTTTTCAGGCCTTTTTCCGGTGCGCTCTGGGATGTGCCGCATCATAAACCCTGGCCAGGTGCTGAAAATCGAGATGGGTATAAATCTGGGTGGTGCTGATATCGGCATGGCCGAGTAACTCCTGCACCGCGCGCAGATCACCGCTGGATTCGAGCAGGTGGCTGGCGAATGAATGCCGCAACATATGTGGATGGACATTACCGGGGATGCCCTGCCTGATGGCCCACTGTTTCAAGCGTAACTGAAATGCCCGCGGCGTGATCCGTTTGCCCTGTTGGGTGACAAACACGGCCAACTCATCAGCCTTGATCATGTCCTGCCGGATGCCAAACCACTTTTTCAATGCTTCTATGGCATAACGGCCTACCGGCACTGTACGGGTCTTTTTACCTTTACCCAGCACGGTGACCACTGCATCACTTAAATCCAGATTGTTCATATCAAGCTGGATCAACTCTGACAAACGCAGGCCGGATGAATACATCAATTCCAGCATGGCCCGATCACGCACAGCCAGGGGATTTTGATCATTGATCAACATCAGTTGCGTCGCCTGATCAGCATCCAGGGCCCTGGGTAATTTGCGGGGCGTTTTGGGTGCAAGGATACCTTGTGCAGGGTTCTGTCTGGCATCGCCCTGTTCGATAAGATAACGGTAAAAACCACGGATGGCGGAAAGATTACGTTGCAGGGATTTACCACCTGTGCCCTGCCGGTGACGCCAGGCCACAAATCCGCGTATCCGGTGTCCATCCATATCCTGCCATTTGTTAATACGCTGATCTTTGCAGTAGTCCAGAAAAAATTTCAGATCGCGTTGATAGCCTTTACGGGTATGTGGCGAAAGATGTTGCAGGGAATCGAGAAAACTATCGATACGGCTGATTTCAGTTTTCAGCATTTTTTAAGTCCTGAAAATATTGGCAGTGTGTATCCATGATATGCGACTTGAGGATTCAACCCCCCCCCCCATCTATTAAATTTTTTATGGCATTACCCAGGTCTTGTGTTTATCCATGATATGCGACTTGAGGATTCAACCCTCCCCCTTGCAGGGGGAGGGCCGGGTGGGGGTAGAATCTTACTTGTGCTTTGATGGCATCACCCCCATCCCTTCTACGCTACGCAATCCCTGCTCGCTTGAAGTCCGGCGTGCACTTCCTTGTGCACCCGTTCGGCGGAGCGAAGCATTGCTTCGCTTATTCCGCCTCACCCTTCCCCCTTAAAGGAGGAAGATTTTTGATTAAATATTCTCAATAAATTTAATTGCTGTTTTCTACGTTTCCAGAATCCAGGGCTTCAGGATAAAGCTTAATACCTCGCCCATATTGGCCAGCAACTCAACCCCCATGCCCGGCTGGAACCGTTGCGGATCAAAACTCCCGATTGAAAGTATGCCGCCCCAGCCCGGCCCATGCAGAGGCACCATGACTGATGAGGCGATCTCATTGCCATCATCACCAAACAGAAACACCTGCTGCTGTTGCTTCATGCGTCCACAGATAGGTTCATGCGTTTCCAGCATGGTCTTGAATAAGGATTTCTCTTCAGCATCCTGACCGGCAAATTCAGGACCGGCATAGGTATCGATAAAAGAAGGCCCGGCAAACAGGCGCACTGCCACCTTGTCCGCATGGAAATTTTTTCTGAGGTTATCGTAAAGCGTGGAAAAGATGTCTTTGGGTTCGGCAACATCCATCAGGGTCAGTGCCAGTTTGTGCATGCGCCTCGCCAGTTCTTCATTCTGACGGGCTATTTCGATCAGTTCGTGCAACTGTTTACGGATAAGCTGGTTCTGTTCGCGCAAGACATGGACCTGGCGTTCAACCAGGGATATCGCAACACCACTACCGGTATGCGGGACTTCCAGCCGGCCCAATGACTCAGAATGTTCCATGAAGAATTCGGGATGTTTATCCAGAAAATCCGCCACATCTTCGGCGGTGATCAATGGCATACTGCGATTGGTGTCGTTCTGCGTCGTCATAGTACTATCCGTCCCTCATATACAAATTCAGCTGGTCCGGTTATCCAGACAGGTTCACCTTCATCTTGCCATGATACCAGTAAATGACCGCCCGGGAGAGCCACATCGGCCTCCTTCGCCAGTTTTGAGTCAAGACGGCCTGCCACAAGAGCCGCACAGGCACCACTGCCACAAGCCAGTGTTTCGCCTGCACCACGTTCATATACCCGCAACCGGATATGCCCGGAATCCACAATCTGCATAAAACCAACATTCACCCCCTCCGGGAACATGGGGGATTGTTGAATCTTTGGTCCCAGTTCCTGGACCGGCGCCTTGTCCACATCGGACACGTACATCACGGCATGGGGATTACCCATGGAAACCGCACTGAATACAATTTCCTGATTATCTATTTTAATTCGATAAGCTGATTCACGACGGGCAACTTGCAACGGGATATCCGCCGGTTCCAGTTGCGGAATACCCATATTGACGCGTACCCGGCCATCCGCCAGACGATAGAGTTTGAGCAGACCTTGGCTTGTTTCCGCGGTAATCTCTTCCTTGCGTACGATGCCGCGCTCATACAGCCAGGCGGCAATACACCTTGCACCATTCCCGCATTGGGCCACTTCACCGCCATCGTTGTTATAGATCCGGTAACTGACATCGGCACTTTTATTCCGCGCAGGCCCCACAACCAGCATCTGGTCAAACCCGATCCCGAAATGACGATCGCCAAGCGATCTGATTTGTTCCGGGGTCAGTGCAAATTCCTGCTGCATGCAATCAATAACGGCAAAATCATTACCGAGGCCATGCATTTTCGTAAATGATAATTCCATAATGCCTAGAGTACAGGGACTGTTTGCGGAAGCAACAGCCCGCTTACTTTTCAGTTACTGATATGCCATCCGGGAGATGAATGGTAGAGGTCGGGAATGCACATTCAGCGCCATGCTCTTCGATGATATGAATGGTCTTGAGCAGTACGTCCTGCTTGACCTCGTGGAATTTGGTCCAGTTTGTGGTTTTGGTCAGCGCGTAAATGAAAAAATCCAGTGAAGAAGCGGCAAACTTGTTGAAGTTCACTATCAGGGTCTGGCTGGTATCTATTTCATCATGTTCTATCAGCATCTTTTTTACCGCGGCCACAATATCAGCCATCTTGCCGGCATCGGCATAACGGATACCAACAGTTTCAAAGATCCGGCGGTTGGTCATGCGCGCCGGGTTCTCTACCGCGATCATGGTAAATACGGAATTCGGAACATACAGCGGGCGTTTATCGAAAGTCCTGATTACAGTCAATCGCCAGCCGATCTTTTCAACCGTACCCTCGATCTCCTTGTCGGGTGATCGTATCCAGTCACCGACAGAGAAGGGCCGATCCAGATAGACCATCAAACCACCAAAAAAATTGGCCAGCAGGTCCTTCGCCGCAAGACCGATTACGAGTCCTCCTACACCGCCAAATGCCAGCACACCGGAGACACTGTAACCAAGCGACTGTAATGCCACCAGAATCGCAGTAATAATGACCGAAATCCGCAGCAATTTTCCAATGGCATCGACCGTCGTCCGATCAAAGCTGACTTCCGCCTGTGTCTTGTGATAAATAATATTTTCTTCGATACGCTGGATAAACCTGACCAGGAACCAGGCCAGGCAAAATATCACGCCTATGGTGCGTATTACGGGCGTGACCAGAAATATGGGGGCCTCGGTTTCAACCCGGACTATTTCAGCGGCAAATATCAGACCCAATATCCAGATCAACAGTGACAGGGGAGAAAGTATGGCGTCTATAAATGCATCATCCCAGTATGTATTCGTTTTTCTGAGTTGCGCGTGGATTTTTACAAGTATTTTCTTCAGAAAGAAATTAAGCAGGAGTGTTAAAAAAACAACAACAAATACCTGGACTATCCAGGAATCCAGTTTCAGATATGACATTACTGAAGATATGGTTTGCATGGTCCTCTCTTTAAAATTTTTCCCGATGAATTTTAATAAACGGCTGTAACTTTGTAACCCTTGTTTACCAGTAATGCCAAAACACCGTCATCGCCGGGCAAGTGCATGGCGCCGATGGCAATAAAGGCATCACCTTGCTCAAGAAAAGGTTGCATCCGCTCTACCATCACATGATTGCGATCCGTCAGCAAACGCCTGACAAGATCCTTGTATATTTTTTCTTCTGAAAATGAATATTTGTTACTGTAGTCAAACAGGCCTTGTAAATTCTTGTCGAGGTAAAGCAATTTCATTTGTTCAAAATCATTACTGACAACTTCATAATTACACAAAGTGTCCATGAGCAATTGTATCTGTGTGTCGAGTTCCATCTCACTGAAAACATTTCCCTGTTCAGTCAATGTCTCCAGACCATGCAACTCCGCGCCATTTTCCCTGGCGGTATCGAGTAATTGCAAATCCAGCGGCAGTCCGTCTTCCGGCGGATAATTCATGATCAAAAAAGCGGCCCAGGGTTTCAGAAACGTCACTGTCTCTGCAGTAAATTGATAGTTGCTCAGAATTTCCGCCGCGCGATCAAATAATCCGGTATCAATAAAATCCTTTAGGGTCGTACCATCACTGAAGAACATCATTTGTGACAGCCGGATCGCCTCCTCTGGCTCCGGCAAGGCCTCCATGACATAAACACTGGCGTTATCAAGCTTGTTACTGACCGGTTCCGGCAGGCTGGTTATCCTGGGATCCGCCACATGGATGGTCCCGAAGATATAACTCGGCATCTGACCGTCTTTGGCTATCTTCCATAACAACGCATTGGAATAATCAAGAAATTCACTTTTTTTGTGGCTTGCGGGTTCTGCTGTGCGGCAATCGTTCTGCGTAACCTGATCGGCGCGTACCACACATGACCAGACCAGCAGACCAACAGTAGTCAGAAGATATTTCAGAAATTTCAGAAAATTAAATCGCATCATCACCCAGGTCCAGTTCAGGTGTGACATTCAGTTGCGTTATTTCCTTTGCAACTGCCTGCCATTCATTGTCTTTCTTCATCTGATTATAAGTTAATTGATTTTTGCCATGCATCCTGATCAAACGCACCTGGGATGCAGGATTGGGGCTGTAGTCAAATTTTTCAAGGATCTCCGCTGCCGCCTCCTGGTTATTACATACCAGCACCATATCACACCCGGCATACAACGCACTTTTCGTACGGCCTAGATAATCTCCGGCCAGTTCAGCACCGGCCATGCTGATATCATCACTGAAAATCGCGCCCTGAAACTGCAACTGGTGCCGTAATATGTCTTTCAACCAGATGGACGAAAAGCCTGCCGGCTTGTTGTCCACTGACGGATAGATCACATGCGCAGGCATAATCCCGGCAAGTCCGGCATGGATCAGCCGTTCAAATGCCACCATGTCATCCAGTTGTATGTCCTCAAACCGCCGGCTGTCGGACGGCACAGCATGATGCGAATCCTCCACTACCGAACCATGGCCCGGAAAATGTTTGCCTACGGCGGCCATACCTGCACGGCGCATACCCTGCATATAACACCTCGCAAGTATGGCCACTGTTTCCGGATCCCGATGAAAAGATCGATCACCAATCACCTTGCTGATTCCTTTATGCAGATCCAGCACCGGCGCAAAACTGAAGTCCACGCCGATGGCACGCAGTTCGATCGCCATCAACCAGCCCGCCTTTTCGGCCAGCAGCAATCCCTGTTTATTGTCACCGTCAAAATTTTTTCCGATCAATTCACAGGCAGGCAATTTTGTGAAACCTTCACGAAAGCGCTGGATACGTCCACCTTCATGATCAATCGCAACCAGCAATCTGGGTTCGCGCACGTCGTGTATGGATTCCACCAGATCAGTAATCTGTACAATGGATTCATAATTTCTTGAAAACAGGATTACGCCGCCTGTTAATGGATGTTGCAACAGTTCGCGTTCCCCGGCTGTGAGGGTGCATCCTTTCAGGTCCAGCATGATGGGGCCCAATGACACGGTATTTACCTACTGGCTATTCCTGTCGTTAATTCTTACATCCATTTTATCCCTTAATCGGTCACCTAATAAATTTATTGACAATACGACCAGAAATATTGCGACACCTGGCGCCAGTACCATATGCGGGGCGACCAACATATAACGTGTGCCTTCACGGATCATGCTGCCCCAGGAGGCATCCGGCGGTTGCACTCCCAGACCCAGAAACGAAAGACTCGCCTCGGCAATTACGGTACCGGCGATGGCAAATGTAGCTTCGACTATCAATGGCGCCATAATCAATGGTAACAAATGACGAAAAACTATGCGGGCTGTCCTGGTGCCCAGCGCCCGTGCGGCAGTCACGTGTTCACGGTGTTTAACAGTCAATGTCTGCGCCCGTGCCAGGCGCGCAAACCCGACCCAACCTACTATAGATAATGCGATGACTGCATTCATGATGCCCGGCCCCAGCAGACCGGCAAGGGCAATGGCCAGCAGTATGCCGGGGAAGGCTATGAAGATATCGATGATTAATACGGTTATATTGTCCCACCAGCCGCCAAACCAGGCTGCAAACACACCGGCGACTGTGCCCACAACGAATGAAATAAATACCACACTGAATGCAACCAGCAATGAAGTTCTGGCCCCCATGATCATCCGATCTGCAATCGGACGTCCCAGATCATCATAACCCAGCCAGGCCTGCCATTCAGGGAGTGCCAGTATCTTTTGTAATATGATCTCATCCGGCCGCAGCGACAATAAAGTGGCACTCAATGCAAGCATGCACCATGCAGTCAGTACGATCACAGGAAAGGATAAATACCGGTTCACTTTTCCAGCCTCACACGTGGATCCAGAAATGCATAGGCAAGATCAGTGAGTAAATTGACAGTGACATAGGTAAGACTGATCAATAACACACAGGCCTGCACTACCGGATAATCCCTTTTCTGTATGGCCTCTATAGTGAGTTGCCCGACGCCCGGCCAGGAAAATATGGTCTCTGTGATCACTGCACCGGCCAGCAAAGCACCAAACTGCATGCCGAGTACCGTGATGATCGGTAAAGCGGCATTCGGCAAACCATGACGCAATACCACAGCCAATTGCGACAGCCCGCGTGCGCGTGCTGCCCGGATATAATCTTCATTCAATACTTCGAGTAAGGCTGCCCGGACCATGCGCGAGAGTAATGCGGCGAGCGCCGTACCCAGGGTGAATGCAGGCAGTATCAACGAAGCAAACCCTTCATTTCCGCTGACAGGAAACCACCCCAGCCAGAGTGAAAAAACCATGATCAATAGCGGCCCCATCCAGAAATTAGGAATGGAAATACCCAACATGGAGAGGGTCATGGCGCCGCTGTCCCAACGGCTGCCTCTATACACTGCCGCCATGATGCCCAGGGGCAATGCGATTGATATTGCGATGATGATACTGGCACAGGCCAACAGCACAGTGGGAGGAATACGTTCCGCCAGAATAGAAGAGATCTCCCGTTTCGAATATATGGAAGTGCCCGGATCAAGAGTAAAAAGTTGTGACATGAAATTCAGCCACTGCTGGTGCAGGGGCAGATGCAATCCCAGCGCAGTGCGCAATGCCTCCGTATCGGCAAATTGCGCAGTTTCCCCAAGCATTACTTCGACCGGATCGCCTGGCACGATATGGATCAGCAGGAATACCAGTGTAGACACGCCGAATATCACGATGACCGCGGTGATGCATCTTACATAGAGATAGTTCAGCATGAGAAAGGATGTTTGCGGGTATGTTTTTTGTGTAAGGAACTGTTCATAAATGGCGGTTACAGGCTCGCGTTATTTCCGTAATTGATAGTAGAATACAGGTATTATCAGTGAGTCACATGAGATAGCAATAACATGAATGATAATAATATTGATGATGTGGGCAAGGGAATAATGAGCATATTTGTCCGTTTAGTAGGGCTGTTTCTGTTAATCGCCGGTGTTTACGTTGCCTTGCATGTCATGCTCAAGGCTATGGACCTGTATGAGGACCCCAAGTCTATCGAACGGTTTGCACTCGCTATCGAAAAGGGCTCCAATATTGACAAGAGCCTGTCTTCCTTGAGGGATGTCGTTGCTGTAGAGCCGGGCGAAGGTGGAGAAACCTCTGGCGTAAACAATCCGGAAACCTTACGGAGATCAGTTGATCCATCTGATAGTCATGTACGTGTGTCCTATTTCTTTGCCTGGATTATTATGTTGATGCTGTTGATGCTGATCGGCAGTATCTCCCTCAGGGCGATCAAGACCGGCGGTGAACTTGTGCTTTACGATATGCAGATCAAACAATTTGCGAAGATGCTGGTAAAGGAATCCAGTAAAAGCATAAATTAATCAGGCTGTTACTCACCCACAATTTCCCTGACCATCTGCTGTCGTTCCGCCGGAGTCATCTCATGCATTTTCCTGCGAAATTCACGTCTTTCTTCCGGCGGCAAACTATCGACATATTGCCGTAATTTTTGACGGCGCTCAGGCGGCAAACGCCCGCCCTCTTCTACCAGGACACGCCGCTGTTCCGGTGTCATGTTTTCCCAACGTGATTTTATCTGCCTCTTTTCTTCTTCTGACAGATTATTAAACCAGCGTCGCCTTTCACGAAGTTCCTTCTGTTCTTCCGGCGGCAGATCTTTAAACCTTTTGTAGTGCGCCCGGATCTCTTCACGCTGCTCAGGACTTAATGATTGCCAATGCTGCATTCTTTTCTGCATAAGCTCTCGTTCTTCTGGCGGCAGTTGCTGCCAGTCTTCAGCTTTATTTTGCAACCTTTGCTGTCTCCCAGGCGGCATCTCGTCCCAGGACTCTTTTAATACTTCCAGTATCTCCTGTTGATCACTACTCAGTTTTTCCCAGGGTATCTTGTCAGCGGCGTGGACAGGACAACTACCGATAAAAAACAAAAGAACAATTGTCTTGATAAAGACCTCAGGTGGAAGTTTCATAATCTTCCAACCACCAGTAAAACTCCAGATTTTCATAAAAATCGAGTCCGTCAGCAGCAGATATGATCTCAATGTCTTCTGCCTTAATCGTTGATGTTGATACATCATGCTGGATAACATTGAATATAATAATCGCCAGACTGGCAGCTGCGAACGCACCGGCCGGGTAAAAAATCCAGTGACGGGATTTTCCTGTTGCAGTATTGAGCGCGATATTCCTGATGTTGTTCAGTCTCAATACTGTTTCTGCATCAACCTGTTCAATGCTTTGATCAAAAACAGATTTAACTTCATCAGTAAACTGCTGGTCCGTTTTTTTCCCAATCATGATCAATGCCCGCCCAGTTTTTCACGTAATGTATGTATCGCTCTTGAATAATGTGTTTTTACACTCCCGGTTGTACAATTCATCGCTCTTGCTGTCTGTGCAACATCCATTCCTTCGAAAACCCTCAACATGAAGGCCTGTTGCTGACGGATTGGCAATTTCCTGATGGCCTGATCGAGCACTTCCATCCCTTGCCTGTTTTGCAACTGCTGCTCGGGTGTGCGCATCTGCCCGTCTGCCAGATTTTCCATACTATCTGGTTCCTGTTCATCAGCAGATTGCCCAAACCATACCCTGAAGCGGTTGCGGACAGACTCCCGTCTGTACCAGTCCCTAATCCGGTTTTGCAGTACTGTATGGAACAGGGGCATCCATTCCGCAAAATTCCGCGTGCTGTATTTTTCCACGAATCTGTACATTGCATCCTGCAAAATATCGAATGCATCTTCCCTGTTGCCTGTTGCTATTTCGGCCATACGGAATGCACGTTTTTGTACACTATCAAGAAAACGATCCAGTTCCCGTCGCTGTTCCAGAGGTCTTTCCCTCGTGCTGGTTGTGTAAGTATGCAAGACATCATACTGCAAACAATGTAGCAGCGGGATATTACCGCTGCCCCATCTGCCCGAAATCTTTCAACGCTGGTCAGACACCCTCACCCTGTTTTTCTTTCCTTTTCATATGGCGTTTCTTGCGCAAGGCTTCCTTTTCTTCCGGCGTCATGTTTTCGTACCTTTGCTTCATTTCCGCACGGCGCTCCTCAAAGGCTTTGCGTTCTTCAGGAGTCATGTTCGCCAGTTTTTCTTCCCTTTGTTGTTTCCAGAAAGCCTGCTTTTCTTCCGGCGTCATATTTTTCATCTTCTCACGCATGGCCTCGCGTTTGGCCTTGTGTTTCGCCCTTTCTTCCGGACTCATGTTTTCCCAGCGTTCACGCCATTCCATAGGCTTGCTTTCAATACGGTCCGTGGTCTGTCCGCCTGACGGATCCTCAATCTCATCAGCCATAACGGGCAGGGCATAGGAACCCATTGCCATCAGTCCCATTAAACTCACTGTCATTAATTGTTTAATTTTCATCGTACACTCCGGTTGGTTATGAGCATTTACACTATTATTAACGCACTGGACAATATCCGGTTGACAGGAAATAACCGGAAAACTGATAAAAATCTTGTTGATGCAGATCAAATAGATTGCAAATATATAATTGTTCTACATATATATTTGTTTGAATTCCCGGTAAAGTTATAAACAGATATTTAAAATGCATATGGTTGACATATGAAAAAACTGGTTTATCTGTTGCTTCTGCCCCTGCTGTTATTTTGCTATATAGCGCCTGCCTCTCCAGTTTCAGCGGAGGATGCTGTACACAAAACAACGGGCGAGGTACTAAGGTGGCTTAATCTGGATCGGGATGAACTGAAAAGAGATCCTGAATATTTAAAAATCCTGGTGCAGGAACTCATTATTCCGCATTTTGATTTTGGCACGATGTCCCAACTGGTACTTGGCGACCACTGGCGGAAACTCGGCGAACGGGAAAGTACCTGCTTTTCCAAAGGTTTTCGTAACAGGCTGGTAGAGAGATATGCCAGAATCCTGCTCAGCTACAATAACCAGTCAATTACCTATGAGCCCGCCAAACCCATTGGTGAAAAGGGCTATGTCTCAGTGCGGCAAACCATAACCCGTGATGGGGCAAAACCGCTACCCATAGAGTATTCAATGTATCCTGATGAAAATGGCTGGAAAGTTGCCGACCTGGTTATCGACGGGGTGAGCCTTATAAAAAGTTATCGCAATACCTTCAGCGACGAGATACATATACTGGGGATAGATGAATTCATCCGGAGTTTTCCTGACTGCATTCCGCCAGGAGATTCAGAGATGACTTCGCAAGTAATATTTACTGGCAGTTCAACAATCGCACGCTTATGATGACTGAACGTGCTCCTGCTCAATTTATATAATCACCTCAAACCGGAATTTTCCGGTGTCATTCTGTATGGATAATCTGGTACAAATCAGAGGGCTCCGTTTTCGCCGCGGTTCCCGCGTCATTTTTGATAATGTCGATCTGGATATTCAGCGTGGGAAGATCACTGCTATCATGGGTCCCAGCGGTACCGGCAAGACCACCCTGTTAAAATTGATCAGCGCCCAGATCACCCCGGAGGCAGGCACCATCATCGTTGCAGGACAGGACATCCATAGCCTGGGACAATCTGATCTGTTTGAGCTGCGAAAACGCATGGGAATGTTGTTTCAGACCGGGGCACTGCTGACAGACCTGAATGTATTCGAAAATATTGCCTATCCTTTACGCGAACATACCCGTCTTGATGAACGCATGATCCGTTACCTGGTGTTGATCAAACTGCATGCGGTGGGATTAAGAGGCGCTGCAAACCTGATGCCGGCAGAACTCTCCGGAGGCATGGCGCGGCGTGTTGCCCTGGCACGTGCGATTATTCTTGATCCCATGATGATCATGTACGATGAACCATTCGGCGGACAGGACCCAATCTCCATGGGTGTGTTAATCAAACTTATTAAAACCATGAATGACAACCTGGGCCTCACCAGCATCATTGTGTCCCACGATGTAGCCGAGGTATCCATGATCGCTGACTACATCTACATCATCAGCAATGGCAACATCATGGATCAGGGCACCCCCGCAGAACTTGAAAAAACCAACTCTGAGTGGGCCAAACAATTCCTGAAGGGACTGCCTGACGGCCCTGTACATTTCCATTATCCTGCGCCTGAATACAGTAAAGACCTGTTTGGAATCTGAACAAATGCAAAATATCGTATGCTGGATGACCAATTGTTTTGCGTTGCTGGGCCAGTGGGCCATACATTTATTTGAACGTACCGGACGCAGTGCACTTTTCCTGTCAAGGATATTTCAAAGTATCCCGTCTACTATCGTGAGACCATGGTTGATACTTCAACAACTATATTCCGTCGGTGTATTGACGATTATTATTGTATTGGTTGCAGGTGCATTCGTCGGGATGGTACTTGGCCTGCAGGGTTACAATATCCTGGTACGCTTCAATTCCGAGTCTTCGCTCGGGACAATGGTCGGTTTGACCCTGGTACGTGAACTGGGTCCTGTGGTGACAGCATTACTTTTTGCAGGCCGTGCAGGATCAGCCTTGACAGCGGAACTTGGTCTGATGAAAACAACAGATCAATTTTCCGCAATGGAAATGATGGCCGTTGATCCGTTTAAACGCGTCATTGCCCCGCGTTTTCTTGCCGGTTTCATTTCCATGCCCTTGCTTGCCGCCATATTCAGTGCGGTTGGTATTTACGGTGGATATTTTGTAGGTGTTGCCTTGCTGGGTGTTGATGACGGCGCTTTCTGGATGCAGATGCAGAAATCAGTGGATTTTCATGAAGATTTTATGAACGGGGTATGGAAAAGCATTACATTTGGCTTTGTAGCCACATGGATAGCACTTTTTGAAGGTTACGATACGGTACCGACTTCAGAAGGTGTCGGGAGAGCAACGACCCAAAGTGTCGTGCATGCCTCGCTGGCAGTCCTGGCGCTGAATTTTATCCTGACTGCCTTAACGTTGGAGACAAACTGACTATGACTCGTCATACACTGGAAATCTGGGTTGGAGTATTCGTAGCAGCAGGCATTGCTGCCCTGTTCGTGCTGGCCATGAAGGTCAGTAATTTAAGCACGGTCACAACCGGTGATACTTATAATGTCACTGCCCGCTTTGACAATATTGGCGGGTTGAGCATTCGTTCTCCGGTCAAGGCCAGTGGCGTTCTGGTCGGCCGTGTCAGCAATATAGTCTATGATGATAAAACCTATTCAGCGATTGTTACTCTCAGTATCCAACAAAATTTCAATCAGTTCCCGGTAGATTCCAGGGCCAGCATTTATACAGCAGGACTACTGGGCGAACAATATATCGAACTGCTGCCAGGCGCGGAAGACGGTTACCTGAAAGATGGGGATAGACTCTTGATGGCGGATTCAGCGATGATCCTTGAACAAATGATAGGGCGCATCATTGCTGACAAGATTTCCGAATGAAGCAGGATGATATGAAAAAAGCAACGGAGTGCACCCTTGCGCTCTCAGAAAGCGATGATGGCATTGGCAGGTTCATACTGACTGGTGTGATGAATTTTGACAGTGTCATGTCACTCAATCTGCGGGCCAATGATCTGTTCCCGAAATACACATCAATCGTGATTGATCTCTCTGGTGTTACCTATGTCAACAGTGCCGGCCTGGCACTGTTACTGGAATGGAAACGCAAGGCTGTCCTCGAAAACAGGACAATGGAAATATTGGGTGCCCCGAAAAAACTGCTCAATATCGCCCGCGTCAGTGAAATTGAAGCTATTTTATCGTTTTAATTGAAATAAAGAGGTTTAATAAAATTATACCCTGAACTACAATTTTTCAGATAACCGGAGATAAATGATGACTATTGAATTGATCCGTAATGTCCTGGCCTGGTGTACTGTAATCAATTATGGTCTGTTGCTGGTCTGGTTTTTTTTCTTCGTTATTGCACACGACTGGATTTATCGCTTGCACGGCAGATGGTTCAATATTTCCCTCCAGAATTTCGATTCGATTCACTACGCCAGCATGGCAGTATTCAAGCTCGGGATCATTCTGTTTAATCTTGTGCCGTATCTCGTATTGCGTTGCGTGGTTTGAATAAATGCGAAGTAAAACTTCTCTCAAAATTGATTTTCTGCTTTTTTGACAGAATCAATAACCGATAACACCTTCCCCCTGGCAGGGGGAAGGCCTGGATGGGGGTTGAGTTTCAGCCATGTTTGATATTTCACCCCCTCGACAACTGCTCCCGGCGTTGTTCTAACTCCTGCGCACTGCTCCTGTGCGTCCTGCACTCGCAGTATTAGTATATCCGTATACGTTTCCGTGCAGTCGACCTCAATCCTCCCCCTTCAAGGGGGAGGAAGTTTAATTTTGAGATAGGTTCTAGTTAATCACCCCAGCCACCACTGCCCTTGACCATATGATCGGTTGCAGCCTTGATCTCCTCGTCGGTTAATTGAGCGAAACCGCCCCGGGGAGGCATGCCCCGCAGCCCGTTTATTGAGTTTGCATATACAGTGTCCCGGCCCTGCGCTACGCGCTTGGCCCACAGTGGTTTGCTGCCATATTTAGGTGCAGCATTCAAACCTGTCTTATGGCAAATAGTACAGTAAGTGTTGTATAACAGCCCGCCATCAATTGAAGCTGCTTCTTCGGCGCTTGCTCCAGTACCGCCAAACGCAAGGACCAGACACGCAGCCAAACCTGCCGCTGCTATGCGGTGTCTCAATACTGTTCTACTACCGGACATCGTATTTTTTTTATTGTTCATCAGCTTACCTCCTGGGTCTATGTTTTTTAAATTGCCACGTAAGGATGAACCCCTTGAACGGCTGTGCGGCGCATGGTCCATGGCAATGGACAGAGCTGCGGTTTAATTTCAGGTAATTGGTCAGTACAAATATTAAATTGTTCCATTTTATCTTTATTTTTACAGCATTATATGGATAGAAAGTCTAACCAGGAAAATAATTTCACAGTTAAAAACCGGAGGACTTGATCTAGATCAAATTATGCAGCATCAGTTTCGCAGTGCAATACCACGCCGGGACAAGGTGCATATCAATGGCCTCGAAGGGTTTTGGAGTTTTGCCAAGACCCGGTTGATTTAACACCCAGGCGTATCCCCGGAGAAGCTTCCGTTGTCCCTTCATGAAATGCAGTTCCGGCATAACCATCAACAGAAAGATTTGTTTGAGCTATTACTGAAATCATTAACCAAATAAGTGTCCGATCTTTGATAATCACCAATTATTTTTCTGAAATATGGACCGGGGTTTCCTCCCCTACCTGATCAAACAATTCCATTACATCCTCATTCCTCATGCGCACGCAACCACGCGAACCGGGTTTGCCCATTTCCACATCATCCGGGGAGCCATGTATGTAGATATATCGATCATGGCTGTCAATGTTGCCACCCTGATTGCAGCCCGGTTCCGTGCCGCTCAACCACAGGATACGGGTCAGTATCCAGTCGCGATCCGGAAACTGTATACACAGATCCGATGTGTATAATTCACCCGTCGGTTCGCGCGAGACAAACACCGTATCCGGCGCATAACCTGCACCGATCTTTTCAGAAATAATGTGTGAACCCCGAGGCGTACATTCGCTGTCCATGAGTTCGCCGGGACCATTCCTGGCCGTGGAAACAGGATATTGCTTTACCAATTTATCTCCATTGAACAATTTCAGGGTTTGTTCGTGGATATTGATTTCGATGTGCAGATTATTTTTCATGTTGATAATTTAGCGAATTCGCCGTATGTTCTTCAGCCCATCATAATCGCCGTCCGGCGATAATGTATAACCACTGATATCCTTTTGCCGCGCCAGTATATTATCTTCATACCAGAGCGGGACATAAGGCAATTGCTGATGCAGGTAGGCCTGTAATTCCTTGTATATATCAGCCTGTTCATCGAGGTTTGTGTTCTTCTCAGCCTTTTCAATCAATATATCCACGATGGGATCAATATAACGTCCACGGTTGGCGCCATCAGGGGGCATTGATGTGCTGTGAAATACATACCGGAAAATATCCGGCATCTTGAGACCTACCCAGGACAGACTGTACATCTGGAAACGCCCGTCCTTGATATCACCATAAAATGTGCCCCAGTCATAACTTTGTACGTTGACATCGATACCCACCTGTTTCAACTGATACTGGATGATGGTAGCGAGTCGCACCCGCAACGGATTGTTAGAAGTCTTGTAACTGAGTTTTAACGGGTTGTCCTGTCCAAAACCTGCCTGCAAAAGCAGTGCTTTTGCCTTTTCAGGTTCGTAATCGTATCCGTGAAGATCCGAATGCCCGGACCAATGCCCGGGAGGTAACATGGCGCCAGCCTTGTGTGCCGCTGCACCCAGCACATATTGAATAATGGCATCGCGATCAATGGCGTAAGCAATGGCCTGGCGGATATTCAGATCTACAAGCAACGGGTCCTGCATGTTGAACCCGATATAAGTGAAGACGTTGCCTGGTCCCGTTTCAATCGCAATGTTTTCATTTCCTCGCAACCAGTCCATTAATTCAAATGGCAGATCGCCCTGAATCAGATCGATCTCACCGCGCAGAAGTTTTAATACACGTACCGTGGAATCCTTCACCGTGATGAATTCAATCATCTGCTTGTCTTTTACCCTCTGCAAAATCAGCGTGTCTTCAACCGGCCAGCTGGAAAATTTCAGGGCATCACTACCGACGGGTAACTGGTGGAACGGATGTTGAGACAAAATTAACCGCTCCGGCAAGATACCGATAACTAGCCGGCCGGGGAATAATGGATCGGCATTTTTCAGGTAAAAATCTATCGTATCGTTATCAATCACTTCGATACGATCAATATTGGTAAGTGTTGCACGATGCGGGGAAATGTTGCCGGCATCCATTACAGATTGATACGTGGCCTTGACATCATTGGCTGTGAGATTATCGCCATTATGAAAGCGCCTCTCACCCGGTTTCAACGTAAAACGATAATGCGTTGGTTCCAGCTGATCCCATTCAGCCAGTTCAGGCACCATATGATAGTGTTCGTCAAAATCCACCAGTCGCTGATAGATCAGTCGATTGATCCGGTGGGAGACCGCATCGGTAGCAAAACGCGGGTCGAGTGTGACCGGGGCAGTGCTTAATCCAAACCTGATAGCGTTATCATCCTGTTTCGTACATCCCACGGTCAACAGCATGAGTAAAACAGAAAAAATAATCCTGTAAATATAGCCTGGAGAATTGACGTGTCTCAACGGATAAATAACGCTATTGATTCAATATGGGATGTATGCGGAAACATATCCATAACTCCCGCTTGTTGCAATTTAAATCCCTTGTTTTTGACCAGCATACCCGCATCACGTGCAAGTGTGGCCGGATTACAGGAGACGTAAACAAGACGCGTTGTGCTGTGAAAACCCATACGGTTGATGATTTCCATGGCCCCGGCACGAGGAGGGTCAAACAATATTTTGCTGTAGTCACGGTTAATGATGTTTGCCTGTAAATCATCGCCGGCAAGATCTGACACATGAAATTCTACATTACTGATGTTATTGCGCTCTGCATTGGCCATCGCCCGCTCGATCAATCCTGCATCGCCCTCCACTCCCGTAACATGTCTGCATTGCCTCGCCATCGGCAGTGAAAAATTACCAAGACCACAGAACAGATCCAGCACATCATCCTGCCCTGAGAGTTCCAGCAATTCCAGCGCGCTGTTTATCATTTCATTATTAATGTGCTGATTGATCTGGATGAAATCAACAGGCAGAAAATTAAAATTGATCTGGTGAGCAGGCACCCCGTAAAAAAGATCAACCGCACGTTCCGGTGTCAACAGTTTAATTGATTCCAGTCCACCCGGCTGCAGGTAAATATTTAAATTCTTATCAATTTCAAAATTTTTTAATAAGCCAAGATCAGCTTCTGTCAGATCAGCCAGATGCCGGAATACCAGAACAGTAACATTATCAGCAACGGCAACTTCGACCTGCGGTAACCGGCGATAAACAGACAACTGGCTGATCAGTTTCTGCAAGTCCTCCAACATGAAGCCGGCTGCGGGATGCAATACCTCGCAATGTTTAATATCTGCTATGAAAGATGAGTTTTTCTCTCGAAACCCAACGAGTAACTTTTGTTTTTTTTCAACGTATTTTGCCCCCAGCCTCGCCCGGCGCCGGTAACCCCATACCGGACCAGTCAACGGCGGCAATATTATTTCCGGTTGCACACCACCGATATGCCGTAATTGTTCCAGCATAATCTTCTGCTTGTGCTTGATCTGATAATCCGGATTGACATGCTGGAAACTGCAACCACCACATACACCATAATGTTCGCATTTTGCATGGACACGATCCGGTGCTGATTGCAGTATTTCAAGTATCTTCGCTTCGCTGTAGCGTGAATGCTGGCGGGTGTATTGAATAACCACCGCCTCACCAGGTAACCCACCATCAACAAACACGGTCTTGCCTGCAACATGTGTTACACCGCGCCCTTCGTGGGAAAGGGATTCTATGGTGACAGTGATGGGTTCAGTCGATAAACGTTTACGGCGGGACATTAAATTATAATCCAGAATTCAGGAGTCAGAATTCAGAATAGCTTTTGTGCAGGCTTCCAGCAATTTACTTACTTCTTCTATTTGATTCATCAGGTTACTTGTATTGCCATAATCCAGATCCTGTACCAGGACAAGATAATACCTTGTTTCTTCCAGCGACCCTTGTGCAACATTCAAAAACCGGGCTTTATCTGCCCGGCCTTTCTTTTTGAAACCTTCAGCAATATTTGCTGCAATCGAAATTACTGAACGTCTGAATTGTGAAGTTAATCCATATTGTTCATGTCTTGGAAAATTTTTACTAAGTTGATAAGCGGCTAGAACCTATCTCAAAATTAAACTTCCTCCCCCTTGAGAGGGAGGATTGAGGTGGGGGTGAAATCTCAGGAATGGTTGAAACTCAACCCCCATCCCAACCTTCCCCCTGCCAGGGGGAAGGTGCATCTGGTTATTGTGTTCTCAAAGAGTGCAGAAAACTAATTTTGAGATAGGTTCTAGTACTGCTTGATGGGCTTTTTGCCAAACCACTAAATCCTGAAACGACTTCGCTGTTTCCCTCATGTCAGCCTCCTGTCTTCTGACTCCTGAATTCTGTATTCTATTTTATTATTCTTTCCACGCCTTCAAAAATTCTGTCAAATGCGGTTTATTTTCCGCCTTCAGCATCTCGCGCGCTTTTTGACATTCCGAATCGTAACCTGGCCGGGCTTTACGTCCGCGCATGAGTTCATAGCGCAGAAAGATCAGATAGGTATTCAGAACATCGGTTTCACAATAATTGCGAATCGCCTCGATATTGCCCTCAATATAATTATCCCAGACTTGATCACCGCTCATGCCCATCTTGCCGGGAAAACCACACATACTGGCGATCTCCGTCAGTGAAGCGATTGCCCGGCCTTCGTAACCCGAGAGCACATCCATCAGATCCGTATGCCGTTCATGAAAGCGGTTGATGTAATTATTCCACTTGAAACTTTGATCATCGGCCCCCATTTCCCAGTAACGCGCGGCGCAGATCCCGTGCAGCAGGGCGCGGTAATGCAACACCGGCAGATCAAATCCGCGGCCATTCCAGGACACCAGCATTGGGGTATAGCGTTCAACACCATCAAAAAAGCGTTGTACGATTTCTTTCTCGTTTGAGTCTTTATCGCCTAATGACCAGACACTGAGCTTGTCGCTCGTTCTCAATACGACCGAGATGGCGACGACCTTGTGCAGATGATGACGCAGGAATTCATTGCCGCCGGTCTGCTGCCGGCGCTGGGCAAACATTGCCTCGGCCGTATCACGGTCATTCAATCCTTCAAGATTGTGCAAATGGCGGCCGGATTCGATATCCGGGATGGTTTCGATGTCAAAAACAAGGATGTTCATAAGAGTATGTTTTTCGATTAAATATTACCGGTAGATTTTGCGCCGATGCCCAACTATCAGCACCAAAACAATTAAACGATCATCCTGAATCTGGCATATCGCACGGTAATCACCGATACGATAACGCCACAAACCTTTTAGCTTACGGTTTAATGATTTCCCAAACCGCCGGGGATCCTCATTACCAATGATCCACTCACGGAAATAACGAAGAATAGTCTTCTGAATATTGTAGTCGAGTTTGCGTAATTCGCGGCGGGCACGGTCGTCCCATTCAACGGTCCAGGTCAAGCTCCTGCTCCAGTTCCTCCTGGGTCCAACGTTTGCCTGATTTTTCCAGACGCTCTATCGCCAGATAGGTATCTTCAAGATCATCCATATACTGCATGATGGCCTGCTTGGCATAATACGTCTTGGTGCGGCCAGTACGTTTGGCCAGTTCAGTCAGGCGTTCTTCAATCTCGGCAGGTAAACGAATAGCTAACATAAGAAATTCCTGAGTTTTGGATTGCTATACGTGTATAGCATAGCATCTGTTTGACCCTTTTCAACCGACTAATTTTGATAAATAGAAATTTAACAAATTAATAGATTTTCAACACTTTGAGCTTCCCCTCGAATTTCGTCTTCCAGGCGTAAGCGGATAAGATGACGAAACTGGAGGGGTCAATGTTCAAGATACCGAAGCAGGAATACACCGCCGAGTTCAAGGAGCTGGCGGTCAAGCAGGTGAAGGATGGACAGGGAATCGGGCCGGTGGCCCGGGAACTGGGTCTGGTCGAACAGACCCTGCGCAACTGGGTTGACCTTCCCCCTGTTTTTCGTCTTCCAAGGGACGAGTTTCATGCTACCAGTTTTTCCTGGGGTTGCACATTGAACCAGTCATTCAGATGTTGCCTCGGTGACTTGTAGCCCAGTGTCGAGTGTCGCCGTTTCCGATTGTAAAATACCTCGATGTATTCAAAGGCCTCCGACCTCATTTCGTCACGTGTTGCAAAGCGTTCGCCGTATACCCGCTCGTTCTTGAAACTGCCGAACCAGCTTTCCGTCGGCGCATTGTCCCAACAGTTCCCCTTACGGCTCATTGAGCATAGCATCCCATAGCCCTTTAACTTGGCCTGAAATACGTCGCTGGCATACTGGCTGCCACGATCCGAGTGATGGATGAGTCCCGTTGCTGGTTTCCGCCTGAACCACGCCATGGTCAACGCATCGGTAACGATGTCCGCCGTCATGCGCGGTTTGAGCGACCAGCCCACCACTTCGCGATTGAACAGGTCAAGCACTATTGCTAGATATAGCCAACCCTCGTCCGTCCACAGATAGGTGATGTCCGATGTCCATACCCGATTCGGTGCCGCTGGAGTGAAGTTGCGATCCAGCAAGTTCGGCGCTATCGGCAGGTTGTGCTTCGAGTCTGTCGTTACCTTGAAACGCCGCTTATGCTTTGCCTTGATGCCGTTTTCCCGCATCAGCCGTTCCACACGATCCTTGCTCGCCGGATAGCCGCGAGCCCGAAGCTCCAGAACCATGCGCGGGCTGCCATATGCGCCTTTGAATTCAGCATGAATGGTCTGTATCAGCACCAGCATCTGCGCGTCCGTCAGTCGTTTCCGATAGGGCTTGCCGCCACGCTTCCATGCCCGGTAACCGCTCTCAGAGACATCCAGCACCTGGCACATCTCATCCAGACCATAGCCCTTGCCCTGCGCACGAATCCAGGCGTACTTCGCGAGAGAGGTTCAGTGAGGTACGCCTGGATTGATACGCAACGGAAGGCCTATCCGCTGCCGGCGATGTGCCAGACCCTCTCGGTCAGCATCAGCGGCTACCGGGGCCTGGAAGGGCGGCGGCCCGAACCGCAAGCGCCTGACGGATGCCCGGATGCTGACCCTGATCCGGGCCATCCACCAGGAGCTCAAGGGGGCCTATGGCTACCCGAGGGTGGTGGAGGAACTGCGCGGTCGAGGATTTCCGGCCAGCAAGGTACGGGTTGAGCGGCTGATGCGCGAGCACGGCATCCGGGCGCGGCACCAGCGGCGCTACAAGGCCGCGACGGACTCGAAGCACTCCCTGCCGGTGGGGCGGCCCCGAACCTGCTGGCTCGGAACTTCACGCCGGCAGCGCCAAACCGGGTCTGGACGGCGGACCTGACCTATATCTGGACCGATGAAGGCTGGCTCTACCTGGCGGTGGTGCTGGACCTCTTCAATCGGGAGATCGTCGGCTGGTCGTTGAAGCTGCGGATGACGGCCGACATCGTGACGGATGCCCTGACCATGGCCTGGTTTCGCAGGAAGCCGGGGCCGGGCCTGATCCATCACTCGGATCGGGGCGGTCAGTACGCCAGCCACGCTTGCCAGAAGAAGCTCGCCGAGTACGGCATGATCGCGAGCATGAGCCGGAAAGGTAACTGCTGGGACAATGCGCCGACCGAGAGCTTCTTCAACAGCCTGAAGAACGAGCGGGCGCATGGCGCTCGTTACGCAACGCGCAGCGAGGCCATTGCCGATCCGTTCGATTACATCGAGGTGTTTTACAATCGGAGTCGTCGCCACTCCACGCTCGGCTACCAGTCGCCAATCCAGTTCCTGCAGGGCTGGATCAAGACCCAGCATGAGCGGAAAATGGCGGCTTGAGACCGCTTCCTTGGAAGGCGAAAAACAGAGGAAAGCTCACTTATTATGATAACACTTGCTGAAATTACTGGATCTTCTCAATTTCAAATAAGGAGCTTTCGAATGGTAATCTTTGGCCTCATTCTAACAAGCATCTTGGCTATTTAACCAATATAAGAAATTGCTTCACCTGCTTAATACTGCTTTTATCCTTCTCGATAGAAGCTGGTAACAACGATGCTGGTGAATCATACACACCGGATAATGATGGAGCAGCAATAATTGAACTCAGTCGTCGTGCGGATAGCGGCGATCCAGATGCTTTATATGCGTTAGGATGGAGATATGAATTTGGACGAGGTGTATCTTTAAACCTGAATGAAGCAATCAGACTATATCAACTTGCCAGTGTCAATATATCAGATCGTCCCTGTCGTCCTTTTGTCGGATGTGAAGCGCCATTTTTGGCACAAATAAGAACATATATTATAAATCAAATCCTTCAATCTGAATCAAAGGCAGTGAATCCTAATGATAGAGCTCATGAAAGCGGTTGATATAATTATTCCACTTGAAACTTTGATCAGCGGCAGGCAGGCGGTCGCCCACAATGGCATCGGCTCTGTAATCCACCAGGTCGCCATTAATGCAACTGTGGCTGCCGCCCAACGTTGTTCCGCATCGAGTCCCAGCGATTCCGTGGTGAGACTGATCGTAATGAACAGGAGTGGCCCCAGTATTAATCCTGCGCGCTGTCTGGCGTCGTATTCAGGCAGTGTGAGCAACATCAGGAGATAACAAAGTTTTGAATTCTTGTTTTCGTAAACACTACACCATTATCAGCGCAGGCGCGAATTCATTCACACACCGATGGCTGAACGAATGCGGCCCTGCCGCTAATTATGTATAGTAATTCAGACTTGACCTGTCAGGCAGTATCAGAACGCTAATTTCCGGAAACGATCTGAAGGTGACATTAACGTTGGAATTGAACGGCGCTGTAAAGCGACCGTTCGAATGAGAGGTTATGCTGCTTCAATGATCGCTTGTTCAATAGAAACCGACAGATCGATTGCTACGAAATGATCCTTGGGGTAGAGGTAATCCTCGCCGGATTCGTCAATGATGCGGAGTTGGCCATGACGTTCAGCTTCAGCGTCGGGGATGATCTGATAAAGCTTGCGCTTTTCAAGTGACGCTGGATAGTCATCATTGTTAATACATATTACAAATGACGGATGCATATGCCTAATCTATATATCGTTTAATTTTGAATTCTTTCTTCCCGATGCTTGATGCCTCATACCAGTGTAGCTCCACATAAAAAATTTCGCCACTCGTAAGGCGAATAGTTGCATTACCTTTGCGCTTTCTCCAACGGCCTTTCCCGTAGATTCGATTAAGTCGAGGCAGTTCACGGATACTACGGCCAGTCGCAAATGTTTGAACATCTGTAATTTCACTGATTATTTCAAAATATATTCTTCATTCTTCCTTGAAGCAGCATAACTAGAATTTAAGCGACAGGTTGTCTGATAAGGGCTTATAGGCGTCAATAGATGACATGCTGAAAATCTCCTTTCTATCAATGTATTGTAAAGCACACACAGTCATAGTATAGAAATCCAATATCAATGCTGTCCACTTTGCTGATTTCAATACCAGGTAAAAGACACCACATTATAATTGGTAACAGACCACAGTTTATACATTCATTAGCGTCGTACAATAAAAACCGTGGTCTGTCCCTGATATTCAGAGCGGCCGCACAAATACCGCGGTCTCAGGGATGAGAAAGAGCGGTAAGCTGATTTCAATACCAGGTAAAAGACACCATATTATAATTGGTAACAGACCACAGTTTATACATTCATTAGCGTCGTACAATAAAAACCGTGGTCTGTCCCTGATACTCTACATGAGATGCGCGCATAGGCGTGTTTCGCAGGAACCGGCTGTTAGCGTGCTACTTTCGGTGTCGCCAGTAACCTGGTAGCCGTCTCTGATGTGCGACGGCGAGAATGACAACGGCATCAGAGTCTCGCCTGTATACGATAGAATATGGGAATCGATCGACAAGCACTCTCCTGCGTTTTCGCCCTATCGCTAATCCCGCGTCCGGAAACTCTCGAATGAGCAGAATGGTGCGCTCGACTTCTGCCGAAAAGGCTTTTCCCAGCCCCGCCACCCGGGATTCGTAAAAGAGAGCCGTGTCTTCCAGCTCAGCGCCAGCTTCAGGGTAGAAAAAGTAAGAAATCACCCCAAACGACGCCGCAGACGGGCGAAAACATCCTCACCAGGAATTAGCTGAACTTCTCCGCGATCGATCTGGTCGATACGGCGTTCAATTTCAAGTCGCCAAGCCTCCTCTACACCAGGGTCTGCCGGGCCATCGAGTGACTCAATGAGCGCAAGAGCAAGCTCAGCCCGCTCAATCTCTGACAACTGGGAGGACTTTTCCTTAAGCTCGGCAAGTACATTTGACATAGGCTACCTCAACCCACAATCAGGAATCCAAATTATACACTTCCACATTGTAATGTCTTGTAGCATGCGCGCTATTGGGGTACGTATCTGAGGTGCTGGGGTATCCTCGTTAAAAGCGCAGCATCAGGGACAGGTTTTGCATTAACACATTCATCGTCTGTTTGTATTTAAACAATAATATTTCATTGAAAGACCTGACCCCGAGTCTCCGTACGCGCGTCCCGGTGGGGCTTGCTGTTATAGCGTTGCCGCCAAAACATTGCAAACTTCGCTAAACGATCGCATTCGGCCACGGAACGGAACATTATCGTCTGAAACGTAGCAGTAGTTGCGAAGCTCTGGCAACTGCCGGAGTTGAGCGACAAGCATGTTGTTGAGCGTGACCTTGCTGAACAATGTGAGTAGCCGTTCAAGCGACGCGTTTTCGTACTCGGTAGGAGACGAGCGAAAGACTACACCAGGCGGTAGTGACAGCTGAATTGCCTCATGCGCATAGGTGATGTGCGACTTGAGCGCTTCTTCGATCATCTGGAAGAGAAACATGGCGGCCTGCGCCTCGTGCAGGTACTTCTTCAACTGGTGATCAGAGGCCTGTGCCATCGGAGAGTGAGGGGTCTAACGACCAAGCTCACCTGCCGCGCAGGAGCGCAGCGACGGAGCGGTCAGGTGAAGCGCCGTGTTAGGGCTTGGCGGTAGCATTGGACTCCTTTGTGACTGTGCTGTTGCTTGGCCCATTTGCCGCTCCCTGCGCGCCAGGAGTTACCTCGACAACTGGGTTGCTTGGCACGCTTTTCGACGGCAGCGCTAGTGGTTCTGTCTGTTTCTGTACTGGTGCGGATACAGATTGTTTTTCGCTTGTACGTTCTTGAGTGCCTGGAGCACCTTTTGGTGTTTGAAGGGCCATTGTTAATGAAACGGAAAGAGCGGCGCCAATAATTGCGCCAACGAAGCCTAGAACACCGGAACCCCAAGATGCTGTCGCCTGTATTTTTGCGAGGCGCATATTCAGCATGTGTTCTGCAACTATGAGCTTTTCCGCTTCGCCAGCGAGATTACCAACACGCGCCTCATTAATAACCTTTGCAAGCTCCCAAACATCCATGCGTCGAAGTTTCTTTTCTTCGTCGGTGAAGTGGTTCCACCAGAACACTTCTTTGTCTCGTGCAAAGAGTGCTTTTATGCGGACTGAGAACGGTATGTGTGGCATTGGGATTGAAAGCCCTAACTAGTGATAGTGGGACAGTTTGTCGGATAATGTCATGTGGGCGACTACCGCGAGCAAGTTGAAAATTCTCCTTTTTTCAATGTGTTAATTTGTTCGCCGAGTATAGAACTCCAATATCAACGCTGTCTACTTAACGTGCATGGATGCACAAATACCGCGGTCTCAGGGATGAGAAAGAGCGGTGAGCTGATTTCAATACCAGGTAAAAGACACCATATTATAATTGGTAACAGACCACAGTTTATACATTCATTAGCGTCGTACAATAAAAACCGTGGTCTGTCCCTGATACTCCGAAGCGACGCTGGCGACGGTCCGTTTCGATGCGGTTGTTAGCCCCCAATCGTGACCTCCTTAAAGCCGTTTCGTGCGCTCCTGGACGCAGAGTAGTACTTGACTCTGACATCAAATACCTCAGATAGCGAGATCAGATTTCTCTGGAGTTGGTCCCGCTTCATCACTCGGTTGTCGTTCTTGAACATCAAGTGATATAGGGATGCCCAGAAGAGCGCTGCTTCATCAAAATTAATCGCATCCAACGGTGCTATGACTGAGTAGCAGCCTGTGCCCTTCAGAAGAGAAGTCGCAAGTCGATCAGTGGCCAGTTCACATGCTGAGAAAAATACACGTCGTTTCTCAAGTCTCGGGCCCAAGATAGCACTGAGATATTGAAGACTAAGATCGTCGAGAGTTAACCCGATACCATTACGGTTCGCATGGCAAGAGATGTGTAGATACCGAAAGCCGCTGTCTTCGAACCGATCAAGAAGCTTTTCAAACTCTGCACGGGTGCGGATGTAGTAGTACTCCACCCGGCGTTCCGCGAGTTGGAGGATGTGGGATAGGAACGAACCCTCGAAACGCTTTCGCCTCTCGTCGCTGAACTTCAGCGATTCGATAATGAACACATCCGGAGTGGTCTTCACAAGGCTAACGTCGCTGTTGAGCAGCCGCGAAGAAGCGGGCGCAAGCCCGCTTCGAAGCGATCCGCTCGAACGGCTGGTTATGCCGCAGCACCTAAGCCCACCAAGACGGAGCGCACTGCGGAGACAACACGTGCTTCTACAGCAGACCCGCGCAATGGGCCAGTGAGCTCCAGCTGTACGCCGCGACGCGTAAGACCGCGGTTGCAGATGTTGCTCGGTTCAGTGGCCGGAAAGTGGTGACCGTTAGTTTGGACAGTCACGTTCGCGTCGCCCAGGGCAGTAGCAAGTTGTTTCTTGAGTGTGCCATTGAGCCCTCCGAGCAGGACTCTCTTGTCCGCGCCGTCGCAGCCGTGAATCGCGACCACGAACTGGCACTGTGCAATAAGAACTAGGCACTCAGGCTCGTCAAAGAGATGGCTGGTCAAATGAAGGGCAGTATAGTTCTTTGACGGTCTGATGCCTTCAAAGAGATAGAGATTGAACTGATCACCAGCAATGGCGCACGCGATCTCTGATGTTCTGCGCTCGATGCATCCGCCGTGCGGCGCGATCACCGCTACGCGGGACGTCGGCCGAGGCGACACAATAATCTCGTAATCCTTACCTCGCGCCTGATGCTTCGCAAGGTCAGCGAACCCCCCGTATGACTTGACCTCAGGAACGCTCATCATGCGGCATAACTAGAGTTTAAGCGACAGGTTGTCTGATAAGGGCTTATAGGCGTCAATAGATGACATGCTGAAAATCTCATTTTTATCAATGTATTGTAAAGCACACACAGTCATAGTATAGAAATCCAATATCAATGCTGTCCACTTTGCTGATTTCAATACCAGGTAAAAGACACCACATTATAATTGGTAACAGACCACAGTTTATACATTCATTAGCGTCGTACAATAAAAACCGTGGTCTGTCCCTGATACTCCCAAAAACAGCCCTTTTTCGACGCAGTTATTTCAGACAATCAATCAGTTATTTTGGTCCTACCCGTCAGTAAAGTAAGCGGTTGACGGTTCCCCTGTCTCAGGGCAAAGCGTACAATTATCTCACTGTCTTAAAAACCGGGACCACTTCTAGATTTCTAACATTCATTATGTCATTACGAAGTAAAGCAGATGAGCACAAATCAAGGTAAATCTCTTCTTTCCAGCACCACATCGGTGGGTAAGTATATGAAAATGGAGAAGAACAAAGATGCTTCAGGCATTGCAAAATTTATTAAAGAACGCTTTAGTGAACGGTACATAAAACCATTTGACGGAAACAAAAAAAATGGCTTCATCATGATGGCCTCTGCATGCCTAATGGTCGAATCACTGGAGTCATTTTGGCAAGGCTGGCGGAAGTCGCCTGATAGCGCGCGAGCCTTCTGTCAGTTCTTCGACAGAAATAGTCGTTTCATCTTTCTCTGTGGTTTTAGTCAAGAGTTCTACGCGCATATTCGCTGCGGCATCATGCATCAAGGGGAGACAACAGGAGGGTGGCACATAAGAAGGGATCGTGAAATGGTCTTTGATAGTGCAACCAAGACTATTGATGCAACAAAATTTTTGAAAGAAATGAAGGGCGCTCTTTCTGATTACTGCGCTTCCCTTGAGAAGGCGGCATGGGATAACGAGCAATGGAAGAACCTCAGAAAGAAGATGAAATATGTTTGTGCCAATACTCAACCCAAGGCATAACAACGTCATCATACGAAATGCCAGTACAGATCGTCATCCTTGGTTGGGGATCGTTACTTTGGGACAAACATCCCGAGTTTGATGAACAGCATGAATCGTGGCAGTATGATGGCCCTGTACTCAAGGTGGAATTTTCTAGGGTTTCAAAGTCTCGCCTTGGCGCTCTCACCCTTGTTATCGATCCGGAGAGCGGTGCTCCATGTAGAGTTGCATATGCGAAAAGCAAACGAAGAAATCCGGAAGATTCGATTTGTGACCTACGCTGCAGGGAAGGCACCAATCGGTCGAACATTGGCTTCTTGTTCACCGATGGATCACGTCAATATGGTCGAGATCCACAATCGCTGGAAACCATCTGTTCCTGGGCAAAGAGCAAGAAGCTCGATGTAGTTGTTTGGACAGACCTTGACAGCAACTTCAAGGAAGTCTGCGGCATGCCCTTTACCGTTGAGACAGCATTAGCGCATATACAGGCACTTGACGAAGAAGCAAAATCACATGCTGCTGAATACTTATGGCGCGCACCAGAATTTATTGATACTCCGCTCCGACGTGCCATTCAAACTCAACCTTGGTTCCAAAAACGATAACTACGAATGTTCAAGTGGTCATAGAATTTGAATTTAAAGTTCATTGATCACTTTCACACATTAATAATTTTCCTCATATATAAGTGAGTAGGGCAAATCACTTTCGCTGTCTAATATATAGCTATATTGATTTGCCAATATTACAAAGGTAAATATTTTTGCATTGATGTTACCTTTGAAACTTTCCATATCATGTAACGTTAGACCATCTCTAGCTATCTCTATATTCCTCAACACATTAGGGGTCAAGTCTTGCAATACGATATGTTAATGCAAGAACTGACTTCAGCTTTTCTGTTACCCCACTCAGCTATTCCCTACGCAAGACCTGATACCTATGATTTGAGGAAGCGATCTTGAGCATTTTATTAGATATTATTTAATTTGATATTGATGACAATATCATTGATAGTGCCAAAAATAATAAACCTCCATAGAAACATACAGGATTGTAACTAACCGGATATCTATAATTTTTTCCCTCAGCGTTCCACCATTTTAACCAATGCATAAACCCTTTTTTATTAGGCACTTCTATTTCATCGCGAGGCAGAGACAATGCTGACGCTAACAACACAGTTCCTTCAAGACCAAAAAAGAGAGCTACAGTGTTGATTAGCGGAATGCCTACACATGATTTTATTGTGATAGTAAGAAACAAAGCTATGCAACTTAAAAAGATAATAATCACAACACTTCCTTTCTGTTCATCTTATTGAATGCATGAAAATCAAAAGGGAACTTATTTTGTCAGTGCCTGTCACGTCATTATTATTCAGTATTTGATATCCAAAAAGTACAAGATAAATAAAATTGTCAGCCCACTTCGCCCAGTCAGGAAGAGAATTTATTGCTTTGAGAGAAATCTTATTGCATTTTCGTTGCCTTGATCAGCCGCCTTTTGGATCCATTGCACTGCCTGTTTATCATCCTGTGGCACACCGCTGCCGGCAGCGTACTTAAGTCCTAAGAAGTATTGCGCCTCTGCATGTCCCTGTTCAGCCGACTTCTGATACCAATACACTGCCTGTTTATCATCCTCTGGCACGCCACTGCCAAGATCGTACATAGATCCTAAGAAAAACTGCGCCCCTGCATGCCCCTGTTCAGCCGCCTTCTGATTCCAATACACTGCCTGTTTATCATTCTCTGGCACGCCACTGGCAAGATCGTACATAGTTCCTAATAAAAACTGCGCCTCTGCATCTCCCTGTTCGGCCGCCTTCTGAAACCAATCTGCATATCCCTGTTCAGCCGCCTTCTGATACCATTGCACAGCCTGTTTATCATCCTGTGGCACACCTTTGCCGCTAGCGTACATAGTGCCTAAGACGTATTGCGACACTGCAAGTCCCTGTTCAGCCGCCTTCTGTAACCAATACACTGCCTGTTTATCATCCTGTGGCACACCTTTGCCGCCAGTGTACAAATCTCCTAAGAAGAATTGTGCCTTTGCATATCCTTGTTCTGCTAATGGCATAAATAGATTTAATGCTTCGCTGTAATTTCCAGAATTATATGCAGTAACACCGTCTTGAAACTGCTTCTCAATTCTCTCTTTATTCAGTTGTTCATTTTTAATTTGTTGTCTTGCTTCTTCCTCTGCCAATCTGTTTTTTTCATCATCTGCACGCTGGCGTTCTAATTCTGCTAAATGTTGTTGTTCTATTTTTTTGCGTTTTATCTCCTCTTCCTGTTCTCTTTTACGCTGCTCCTCAAGTGCTAAACGCTCTAGCTCTTGTTTACGTGCTTCTTCCTGTTTTTGGTTTTCAATTTCTGCCAGACGTTGTGCTTCTGCTTCCGCACGTTGTTGTTCCTGTTCTTTCGCCTTTCGATCTGCTTCTTCTTTTTGCCCAAAGGAATGCGACCCCCCTATAATGAAGGCAGGAATCATCTTTGCTACTCCTTCGAGTCCGAATAAATATCGTAAGGGGTTTAATTTCCCGTAAGGCTTATCTTGTAGAGTTAGTTCCTCTGTAGTATATTTCGAGGTGCCTAAAGCCGCATCTATCCCTTCCCAATCGATTCCCCCGCTTGGCTGCACGGGTGCAACGTCAGGCTGCTGCGAGGTAAGAGCTTTGTCTATTTGTTTTAATGCTGCAACTCTATTTTCTTCCTCGACAGGAATGCCCGAGATGCGTTCCATTACCATGACATTCTCACGTATACGCTGGCGTTCTGCTTCAAGTTGTTCCTTTGTTGGTCCGAAATAGCCTTGAATTTCATCCTGGTAAACATAGGAAATCGCAACGGTTATGATCACACCAACCAACGCAACCTTGCCAAATAACCATTTTTTCTGTTGCCGTTTTTCTAATACTTTCGTCCCCGGCTGGGTTGTTATACGTTCTGCAATAATGGCTTTTTTGCTTGGGTCTTCAGGCAAGTCAAACTCTGCCTTCCATGTGCTGATCGTTTGTGGCCGGTCTTCCTCCTTGAACTGTAATGCGTGGTCGATGGCTTTCAGGAATCGTTCTGAATAGTTTCCCCTGCCTATTGCTGTAGCCGGGACAAAGGTGTCACCCTTTGATTTTAATATGGCATTACTCCGATCCACGGCATCCATCGGTGGCATACCCGCAATCGCCCGGTATAGTGTTGCCCCCAGGCCGTAAATATCAGTCCAGGGGCCTTGTTGATCACTTTTAGAATAGTACTGCTCAAACGGCGCATACCCCGGTGACACCAGACTGGTTAACGTCTTGGTCTGCTCTCCCAATGCTTGTCGTGCCGAACCGAAGTCCAGTAAGACCGGACTCCCATCCTCACGAATAAAGATATTGTCCGGCTTGATGTCACGGTGTATGAATCCCGTTTTATGGATTTGCTCTAAGCCACCCAGGATGGGAATCAGAATTTTGAGAAGTTCTGATTCCTCAAGTGTTTTCTTGCCTGCTAACTTCTGTTGCAGACTTTGACCATGCTCATAGGCCATGACCATGTAACCGGTATTGTTCGCTTCAAAGACAGCATATATTTGGACAATGTTAGGATGCTTAAATTGAGCCAATGTCCGTGCTTCAGAGAGGAAACGGTCTAATCCCCACTTAAACTGTTTGCTACGGTCTTCCGAAACAGGATGAACGGAGTGGTCACCTTCCCGGACGGCCAATTCAATCGGCAGGTATTCCTTAATAGCAACCTTGCGGTTGAGATAGATATCTTTGGCGAGATAGGTAATACCAAATCCACCCTGGCCAAGGATTTCAATAATCTCATAAGAGTTGATTTTATGGCCGGGCTTGAGCGAATTACGATGAATTTTTGAGCCCATTTCCTTCCCCTCATTTACTTCTTATCTAGCCTTATACAATAGACCGAACAATTATAATAATTAAGCTAATAGGCATTAGCTATTTCCAGTGAAAACTGGGACTGCCAGTGCGGACCATTCAAGGTAAGAGTGGAGTGTTTTTAATCACCCCACCCCTTTCCCCTCTCTATTATTATCATTTCCTGTATTCTGACTTCTGTATTCTGACTTCTGCTTTCTAATTATTTTTTATCGAAAAGACCAGTTGACAGATAACGATCGCCGCGATCGCAGATGATCGTCACGATCACTGCATTCTGCACTGTAGCGGATAGTCTTAATGCGGCAGAGATAGCACCACCTGAGGAAATACCGGCAAAGATGCCCTCTTCCGCTGCCAGCCGTTTGGTCATGTCTTCCGCCTCCTTGGGTGTGATATCGATAATCTGATCGACACAACTGCGATCAAAGATCTTCGGCAGGTAGGCTTCGGGCCAGCGCCTGATACCCGGGATGTTTTCATCGCCCGCCGGTTGCACGCCGATGATCTGGATATCCGGATTTTTTTCTTTCAGATATTTCGATACCCCCATGATGGTGCCGGTGGTGCCCATGGCGCTGACAAAGTGCGTGACCTTGCCTTCGGTATCACGCCAGATCTCCGGGCCGGTGCCTTCATAATGCGAGCGTGGATTGTCCGGATTGGCGAACTGATCCAGCACCCGGCCCTTGCCTTCACGCTGCATCTGTTCCGCCAGGTCGCGCGCGCCTTCCATTCCTTCTTCCTTGGTGACGGGGACAATGTCGGCACCAAAGGCAGTCATTGCCGCACGCCGTTCCATGCTCATATGCTCCGGCATGATCAATACCATTTTATAACCACGTATGGCAGCAGCCATCGCCAGCGCAATGCCGGTATTACCACTGGTGGCCTCGATCAATGTATCACCCGGTTTGATCTCACCGCGTTCCTGCGCGTGTTTAATCATGCTGACTGCCGGTCTGTCTTTCACCGAACCGGCCGGATTGTCCCCTTCCAGTTTAGCCAGGATAAGGTTACTGGTATTGCCGGAGATACGCTGCAGCCTGACCAGCGGTGTATTGCCGACACAGGACTCAATTGTTGGAATATCGGGCTGAGATGAGGCCGATTTGGATGCGGGTGTATTCATAGGAAACAGATTTTGCCAGATTCAGGGAAGAGAAACGAGTATCATAAGTAACCAGCCCGGGATACAAACCCTGTATAGCTCAATTGCTGTTCAGTGACAGAAGAAATTCGTGCGTTTTTCAGAGCAGGCTGCGTGCCAGTATCAGCGCATCTTCACGGCCAAAGTGACCTGGATAATAATCGCGGCGCAGGCCGACTTCGTCGAACCCGGCACGAAAATAAAGCTTGATGGCGTATTGATTGGAAGGCCGGACTTCAAGGAATGCTGTATCCGCATGATAACTTCTGGCTATCTCCAGCATGTGATCCAGCAGTAACGCGCCGTAGCTGTTGTTCTGTAACTCCGGAATGACACACAGGTTTAACAGATGACATTCACCGGCGCCGACTGACATCACGCAATAACCAATGATCGCTTCATCCCTTTCCAGCACCCAGCAACAGTACCCAACACGTAAACAATCCTGAAAAATGACTATAGACCAGGGATGACTATAGGCACAATTTTCTATCTCCATGATGACAGAGAGATCTGCCTCGTTCATGGGCCGGATTGATGGTGCGGGATTTTTTAATACCGCACTCATTTTAG
>JBCKWI010000009.1:0-48277 GCA_038922795.1 Gammaproteobacteria bacterium | reverse complement strand
GGATAACCCCTTACTTGATTACGATCAGCTGCCCCCGTTCAGCAGGATAAGACCTGAACATATTGAGCCGGCCATAGACCATATCCTCGCGGATAACCGGCAGCGTATTGATACATTGTTGAAAAAAAACAAAAGTTATACCTGGGACAATACACTGCATCAGCTGGAAGAACTTGATGATCGCCTGAGCCGCGCCTGGTCACCCGCCAGCCATTTGCATTCGGTAGCTGACAATGAAGAGTTCAGACGTGCGTACAATAACTGCCTGCCCAAGATATCGGATTACGCTACGGACATGGGCCAGAACGAAGATCTCTACAAGGCCTATGAACTGGTAGCCAATAGCGAAGAATACCGGCGCCTGTCCCAGGCGCAGCAAAAGATTATCGATCATGCCCTGCGTGAATTCCGCCTGTCCGGCATTGCCCTCGACAAGATATCCAGACAACAATTCAAGGAGATCCAGCAGAAACTTTCCCGGCTCCAGACCCGTTTTGAAGAAAACCTGCTGGATGCTACCCATGCCTGGAAAAAACATATCACCGACAGAGCATTATTATCCGGTCTGCCGGGTTCTGCAGTGGCACTGGCCGCGCAGACCGCAAAACGTGAAGGTGTAGATGGGTGGATGTTCACCCTGGAATTCCCTTCCTACACGCCTGTGATGAAATATGCCGATAATACGGGGCTGCGGCAAGAAGTGTATACCGCCTATGTCACCCGTGCTTCTGAGCTCAATCACGGCCAGGAAAACTGGGACAACAGCGGCATCATGCATGAGATATTGAAACTGCGTTACCAACTGGCCCGCCTGCTTGGTTTTGAAACCTTCGCACATTACTCACTGGCAAAAAAAATGGCCAATACACCAGAAGAGGTCATGGATTTTCTCAACGATCTTGCCGCCCGCGCAAAGGTCAGGGCAAAAACAGAGTTTGACGAATTGAATCACTTCGCAAAATCTGAATATGGCGTCAATCAATTGCATGCCTGGGATGTTGCCTACTATTCTGAAAAACAGCGGGAATTCAAATTCAGACTGTCCCAGGAAGAATTACGGCCCTATTTCCCCGTGCCCCAGGTACTGGATGGATTGTTTGGTATTGTGAGTCAGCTCTATGACCTCACCGTCATACCACGTGAGCATGTGGATGTCTGGCATCCGGATGTGAAATTCTTTGATATCTATGATGCCTCCAACAGCCTGCGCGGGGGTTTTTATCTGGACTTGTATGCGCGGCCACATAAACGGGGCGGGGCCTGGATGGATGAGTGTATCGTGCGCAAAAAGACCCTGACCGGGGTGCAATCCCCGGTCGCTTATCTGATCTGTAATTTCACTCCGCCTATCGGCGACGATCACTCATTGTTAACACATGATGAGGTCATCACACTGTTTCATGAATTCGGTCATGGCCTGCATCATATGTTGACCATGGTGGACTACCCCGGTGTGGCAGGCATTAACGGTGTCCCCTGGGATGCGGTCGAACTGCCCAGTCAATTCATGGAAAACTGGTGCTGGGAGCGTGAATCACTGGATCTTATCGGCCGTCATTATCAAACCGGAGCAAAGATCAGTAATGACCTGTATGAAAAACTTGTCGCCGGCAAGACCTTTCAAACAGGTATGCAAATGGTACGGCAACTTGAATTTGCCATTTTTGATTTCCGGCTGCATCTTGAATATACAGATGCCCAACCAGTCAATATCCAGCAACTGGCCGATGCAGTACGTCAACAGGTGGCTGTGGTCATTGCGGCGGACTTCAATCGTTTTCAGCACAGTTTCTCGCACATATTCGCTGGTGGCTATGCCGCCGGATATTACAGTTATAAATGGGCCGAGGTTCTGTCGGCAGATGCATTTTCCAAGTTTGAAGAAACCGGTATTTTTAATAAAACGACCGGACAGGCTTTTTTGCATACAATACTGGAACAGGGTGGCGCACGTGACCCGATGGAACTGTTCATAGAATTCCGTGGCCGCAAACCCAGTATTGAACCCTTATTGCGGCATTCGGGAATGACTGCATAGACGAAAGACAACCGGGCATGGTGTAGACAGAAATGAACCGCTTTGTTTTATTACTGATACTGTTAATGCCGATCATGACGATTGCGGAGACCATCTATATTGATGACAAGGCCATGGCCGGGTTGCATCAGGATAAAAGCGTTGACAGCCCCATCATCAAAGTACTCCCCAGCGGCACAACGCTGGAAATCATACGGCGCGATACACCGATGTCACAGGTAAAAGACCCTGGCGGGGCAAGTGGCTGGATAGATAACAAATATCTGGCCGATACCGCGCCGGGACGCGCGCAACTGCAGACCGCGCTGGATCAGATCAGCAAACTGGAGGTCGAGATAGCTGGTTTTAAATCAGGTGCCGGCACTACAACAAACATCAATACCACTGGCCAGAGCACAGAAACCCTGGCAGCAGTTACAAATGAAAATGAAGAACTCAAGCAATTACTGAAATCAGAACGCCTGCGCATCGGAGAACTCCAGACGCAGACAGCAGAACTTCGCAACAAGCTGGCCAAAAATACTGGCGACAATGATCTTATGAAGCAACTGGACACTCTGGCCCGGGAAAAAGCACAGCTGGAAAGGGAACTCAACGATATCCGGGCCGTGGCACAACCCTCAAATAACAAAATTAATTTTGAGATAGGCGAATTTAACTGGAAGAAAATGTTGATTTCTATCGCCATCAGCTTGTTCGCCGGATTTATCACTGGGTTATTCGTGCTGGACTGGATTAACAGACGCAGGCATGGCGGTTTTCGTGTCTAGGAGCATGGTCTGGAGTTCTCCGATGCGCAGGCGTTCTGATTTCAGTAATTGCTTGGGTTCTTCATTTTCATTTTGAAAATCGATTACACCCGATCATAACGTTTTTCAACAAAACCTTAATATTTCTGATCGCCTTCCCATGGTAAATCAATAACAGTCAATAAATCTCTATGTTTAGAATAGCCACATGGAATGTTAACTCCCTGCGTGTACGCTTGCCTCATGTACTGGAATGGTTGAGCAGTGAAAGTCCTGATGTCCTCGCCCTGCAGGAAATAAAATTAACAGACGAGGATTTTCCTGCCGAAAAATTTCTCCCACTCGGTTACCAGGCAGTATTTTCCGGACAAAAAACCTATAACGGAGTTGCCACCCTCAGCAAGCTGCCTTCAACAAATGTCATTACCGGCCTGCCGGAATATGGGGATACGCAGAAGCGCGTACTCTGTGCCGACATCAATGATATTACGGTACTGAATCTTTATGTGCCCAACGGCTCAGAAGTTGGTTCGGATAAATATGCCTACAAGCTGGAATGGTTTTCCCGCCTGCATCCCTTCGTCAAAGACCTGCTGGCCAACAACAAAAAACTGGTGCTACTCGGTGATTTTAATGTTGCCCCGGAAGACCGGGATGTCCATGACCCGGAAGAATGGGCGGGTTCAGTACTGGTCAGTGATGCGGAACGCGCCGAGTTCAGGAAACTGCTGGCAGCGGGATTATCAGACAGCTTTCGCCTGTTCGATCAGGAAGAAAAAAGTTTTTCCTGGTGGGACTATCGGGCTGCCGCCTTTCGCAGAAACCGGGGTCTGCGTATTGATCATATTCTGGTCAATCAGGCGCTTACCGGAGTCTGCAGGGCCTGCCGGATAGACAAACGGCCAAGGGCCCTGGAAAGACCCTCTGACCATGCCCCCGTTATTGCTGATTTCGACCTGCAGGCAGCATGATTGCCCGAAATTTTATTTGCCTGTCGGCCCGGATTCGAATAAACTCCTCAGCCCTTTTATAATGATTTAGCCAGACATTTCAGACAATTAGCCATGAAAACAGATATACATCCCGCTTATCAGGAAATAACCGTCACCTGCAGTTGCAGGAACACTTTCAAGACCGGCTCTACACATACCGGGAACCTGCATATAGAAGTATGTTCCGAATGCCATCCTTTTTATACCGGACAGCAAAAAATGCTGGACACCGCCGGACGTGTTGACAAGTTTCGCCGCAAATACGGTATGCGATAAATACCGCTGGAGCAGATTCATTGAACAAGCAAGCGCTCTTACCGGGCGCTTTTTTGTATCAGCGTGTCTCTGCCTCTATTCCGGCATCGCCCTTGCGGAAGATGATGCACTGGAAAAATATGCCCTTGAGGCCTCCTGCAGCACAAATAAATTTGATGATGCAGGGACGGTAAAGCACGTCATCGATGGCGACACGGTTATATTCGCAGATGAACGCCGCGTCCGCTTGATCGGGATCAACACACCGGAGACAGGGCGTGATGGCCGTCCTGCTCAAATCGGCGCAGATCAGGCGCATGACTATCTCAGCCGCCTGTTACATACCAACCAGGACATTATGCTGGTTTATGATAAAGAACGTACCGATAAATATGGCCGTGCACTCGCTCATCTTTTTCTCAAGGATGGCATTAATATACAGGCGTTACTATTGAAGAGAGGGCTGGCTACGCCACTTACCATCCCGCCCAACCTGGCCCATATGGATTGTTATGAGAAAAGCGCGGAATTCGCGCAGTCACAACAGATAGGTCTCTGGGCACTGAAACAATATAAGCCTGTCCCGGTGGAATCCATATCAATCAAGGATCTGGGTTATCGCATCATCACAGGCAATGTAGTGCGTATCGGCGAGAGCAGATCTGCAACCTGGATCAATCTGTCGAGAAATCTGGCCCTGCGTATCACCAAAGAAGATTTGCCCTATTTCGCCGACGCTATGCTGAAAGGACTGGTTGGCAAAGATGTCATGGCACGGGGCTGGCTGTATTACACCAATGGCGAATACCGCATGCAGATAAGACATCCTGTCGATCTCAAAATCAGGCAGGCAAACGGCAAGAACTGATCTTTACATTGAGTTGTCTTAAAATTGCCTTATGCATAAAAGTCTATTGTCATATCTCTTGTTTGTGCTCACCTTCCTGACCGGTGGTTGTGCTGTCAATCCGGTGACCGGGCAACAGGATCTGGTCTTGATGTCAGAACAGGAGGAGATCGCGTTGGGACGGAGAGTCAACCAACAGGTCCTCCAGCAATATTCCGTATATGATGACACTGCATTACAAGCCTACGTACAAAATGTCGGTGAAAAACTTGCCGCAAAAAGTCACCGCAGTGATCTGATCTATCGTTTTACCGTACTGGACAGCAGGGAGGTCAATGCCTTTGCACTGCCGGGAGGATATATCTATATCACGCGCGGGCTGATGAGTTATCTCAATTCCGAGGCGGAACTAGCGGCGGTGCTCGGCCATGAAATCGGACATGTCACCGCACGCCATTCGGTCAGACAATACAGTGCCGCACAATTTGCCAATATCGGGGCCACCCTGGGTGCGATCTTTATCCCTGGCATGAATACAGCCGGCAGCCAGCAACTGGTACAGTTATTTGGAACAGCATTATTGCGTGGTTATGGCCGTGAACACGAACTGGAGGCGGATAGCCTGGGCGCGGAATATCTCGCGCGCAACAGCTACAATCCCCAGGCCATGCTGGATGTCGTGCGGGTACTGAAAAACCAGGAAACATTTGAAACCAGGGCGGCACAGGCAGAAGGCAGGGAGCCCAATACCTATCATGGTCTGTTTGCCACCCACCCCGATAACGATACCCGTCTACAGGAAGTGATCGGTCATGCTGATAAATACTATAATCCGTCTCTGACCTTTGTAGGCCGGGAAATCTATCTGGAGAAGATAAATGGCATGGTCTTTGGTGACAGCGAGAAGGAGGGGGTGTTAAGGGGCCATAATTTCTATCATGCCGGTCTCGGCTTTGCGTTGCAGTTACCACGCAACTGGAATGTTAAAAACCGCCCCGATCAACTACTGGTCACTGCCCCTGGCGGTGCGGCTATCATGCAAATCGGGGCAGAAGACCTTAATAAGCGTATCTCACCCAGAGAATTCATGTTGACCCGGCTTAACCTGAAAAAACTGACCAAAGACCAGCCACTGACGATCCATGGCCTGGATGCACATACCGGGTTTGCGCCAATTAATACCAGTTTCGGCAGCCGGACAGCCCGATTTACCGTAATCTATTTTGAGGACCGGGCATATATTGTTGCGGGTGTCGCCAAAGACTCCAATACGGCCCCGGAATATGACCAGCATTTTCTCGCCAGCGCCCAGAGCTTTCATGCCATGACCGGGAATGAACGTATCCTTGCCAGACCACTGCGACTGACCACCATCCAGGCCGATGCTGACACCCGCTTTTCTGAACTGGCAAGCAGCTCCCCTTTGGAAGCCTTTCCCGAAGAGCAATTACGCCTGATCAATGCCATGTACCCGCAGGGTGAACCACAACCCGGTATGCTGCTGAAGGTGGTTGAGTAACGGGCTTTTTGCCGGCCCGGCAACCCAAGTTAGTCGAATAATTTAATCCTGTTTCTAATTTAATAAGGTTAACCTATTGCCGAAATTACCAATCGCCCGTTATCCACATTTTCTGTGGATAACTTTGTGGATGAAGTGAGTACAGTGGACGCTGATCAGCGTACCTCTTGAAAGTATGACAAAACTGTTAAAATTTAACCAATCATATATTGTTTATAATTATCAATAAATTACACATAAGTATCTGGCTTGCAGGCCCATCAAACTCAGGAACAGGCAGAAACAGGGCGGCACCGAAACGGATTGTGTATAAAAAACTGCGCGGAACCGGCCAGATGACCCAATATTGAACTTTCGCAAGGCGTTTTATTCAAAATGATTACTAGGAAATAATCCGTTCCACCTCCTGGAACGGTCCCTATCCCGGTCTCCCCAGCCGGGTATTTTTGGCCCCGGGATACTCTCCTCCCCTTTGACAGACCCGGGGCCGTTTTTTTATCCTTCAAACTCAAGCTAGAAGACCAGCCATTCGTCAAGCATGCGCCTTGCCTCCTCAACTCCGGCCCCATTCAGCGCAGAAAATAACTGTGCACTGAATTTGCCATCCTGATATCTGTTATTCAGCGCTTGGAGGGCCTTGATGCCGGCCCCTCTGGACAGTTTATCGGCCTTGTTCAATAACACCTGGACGGGTAGGTCAGCGTTTATACACCACTTCAGCATCTGCTCATCATAGGGCTTCAGGGGATGCCGAATGTCCATGATCAACATCAATCCGGTCAATGATTCTCTTGTTTCAAAATAGGCCTGCATGACTTTGGCCCAGTGCAGTTTTATCTTTTCCGGGACCCTGGCATAACCATATCCCGGCAAATCCACCAGCCGCAGCCTTTCTCCGACAGCGAAAAAATTCAACTGCTGGGTACGGCCGGGAGTTTTGCTGGTACGTGCCAGCCGGTGATTCCCAGTAATCGCATTGAGCACGCTGGATTTACCCACGTTAGACCGCCCGGCAAAAGCCACTTCCACACCCAGGTCCTGCGGACATTGGGCCAGGGTATGCGCGCCAAGCAGAAAAACCGCGTTGTTGTAATTGATTTTTGACAATGGTTTGTTGTCTTTATAAATGATTATTTTGCTGACATTGTGCCCATGTTGGGTAGCATTGCCTACAGGCAGTACGAATGATACAGTTCCACACTGGATTTGAATGGAACTTAATACAATTTATTTTACGCCTGACCGGAATGTGCCGGACTTGATAATCAATGATACGTAAATACTCCATTTTCATAATTTCACTCCTGTTGCTCTTATCCCTTAACAGTCATGCAGAAGGTAATGTTGCTGCGGGCAAGGAAAAATCCCAGGTATGTGCGGCCTGTCATGGGGTTGATGGTAACAGCGGCACTCCGGTCTGGCCGAAACTGGCCGGGCAACATGCTGAATATATCGTTAAGCAACTTACAGACTATAAATCAGGCGGCCGTGAAAATGTCCAGATGTCACCCATGGCCGTTAATCTTGCCGAACAGGACATCCTGGACCTTGCGGCCTACTATTCCAGCCTGAAGATAATACATGGCAAGACTGATCCGGCTGCCCTGATACTCGGTCAAAAGATCTACCGGGCGGGCAGTATTGATGCAGGTGTTCCTGCCTGTATTGCCTGTCATGGAACCAATGGCCGGGGTAACCCTCCTGCACTATATCCCGCCCTCGGCGGGCAACATGCGGCCTACACCCAGACACAATTAAAGGCGTTCCGGGAAGGCGCGCGTACAAATGACAACAATAGCGTCATGCGCACAATCGTAGGCAGAATGACTGATGAAGAGATCAAGGCAGTCTCTGAGTACATACAGGGCTTACATTAAATCCGATTGAGGGCCTGAATCCCGCTCATTAACTTTAATAGGACTGTTCCTGATACTTTTTGCATTTCCCGGTGTCAATATGTTCCTGTCCGGACTGCATGCGTACGGCGAATTGTAATAAATGATCAAAAAAATCATCGGAATTACTATATGAAATTAAAAATATTTGTTGCCTGCTTGTGTTCCGTTCTTCTGTGTGGTTCTGCGTGGGCTGACGATTTATATGAACGTATTAATCCACCTCAACCAACCAAATCGGGAGTCAAGATAGAAGTTGTTGAAGTATTCTGGTATGGGTGTCCGCATTGTTACACACTGGAACCCTATCTTGAAAATTGGCTGAAAACAAAACCTGATGATGTAGAGTTCCGGCGTATACCAGGTGTGTTGGGCAAAAACTGGATACCACATGCCAGGGCCTACTACACGGCTGAAATGCTCGGCATTCTCGATACGATACACAAACCATTATTCGATGCCATACACAGGGAAAACAAAAATATTATGGATGAAAAAAGGCTGAGGGATTTCTTCGTCCAGCAAGGTGTTAAAAAAGATGAATTCAACGAGGTTTATCAATCGCAGGCAGTGACCGATAAAATCAAGGAAGCCTTCACCGCTGCACAGAACTACAAACTCACCGGTGTGCCCGCCATCATTATTAATGGTAAATACCGCACCAGTGCCTCCATGACTGGCAGCAACCAGAAACTGATCGAGACAGTCAACCGGCTTATCGACCGGGAGAGAAACCCGGTTCTGTAATAAAGTGAGTATTTATAAAAATACCGAATGTCATTCAATCAGTTAGTTTCATTGTGAGCTGTCAATAACAGAATTGTTTGATCTTGTCCGGGCAGTTGTCCACAATCTCCGCCATGGAGAATTCACGACTATCACGGCGTAATATACAGATACTGTTCATTGTGATTGCGTTGACCAGTATCATCTCCATTATCTGGCGCTACGAGCAATCTGTCGCAAATCACCAGTCCAGCATCCAGTCTCTGCAGGAGCAGCTCTCAGCACAAAAACGTATCAATCAACAATTAATTGAAAATCTTGGTCAGACACAGGAATCCTGGAAAGTTACAGAGACAGAACTACAGGAGCTGATTGCCATGGATTGGGAAAAGAAATATGAAGATGCAAGGGATGAGAGTGAATCCCTGCGCAAGAAAATAACTGAACTGCAATATCAATATGATAGCGATATTGCCAGACTGCAACGGGCCAAAAGTTTTCTGTCAGCAGAAAATAATTCATTGAGAGATTCCCATGTCCGGCTGGAAGCAATTAATCACGGACTTGAACAAAATATTGCCGAACTGGAACCAGAAATTGAACAACAGAAAAAGACCATCGCCAAACTGGAATCAGTAAACAAACAAAATAAACAATCCATCGCCAGTCTGCAAAAATCTGTTGAAATAAAATCAGCGCCTGAACCACCCACAGTCCAGCCCTCTAATGCTCAAACAACAACCAGTGAAGACGATAAATCTGACGTTTACCGGCATGTTCGTATACAGTCCCTGAACAATGCAATGATGAACCAGAATTCTCTTGCCAGAAAAAATATACTTGTCAGTGTCATTCCTACAATTCCTAATGGTGTATCAGGAGACGAGCTCCTGTTACTCGTTGCTGGGATGGAAAGCGAAGACATACTGTCGGCAATTCAGTTAACCAACAAATATATAACCCGCCCCCTGGACAGTAAGACGATCACTGCACTGACCGGGGAAATGAATGAAAAAGATGCTGAGGCAGTCAGTATAATTTTTAAAACAAAAGAATAATTCTGCTATCAGACAGCAAACAAGCATTCTATTCAGGCCAGGACCGGAAATAGTCCTTTCAGGCCGTTGGCCATAAATTCAATAGCGATCGCCGCGAGCAAGAGACCCATGATGCGCGTGAAGATATTCAGACCGGTTTGGCTGATATGTCTTGTTATCCACGGGATCAGAGATAATACCATCCACAGAATAACACCAACGATAATGATATCAGCGCCGATAATCATATAATGCCAGACGCTCGTCTCTTTATGGGCGTAAAGGATTACCGTGCTGATAGCGCCGGGGCCGGCAAGTAATGGCATAGACAGTGGCACCACTGCAACAGATTCCTTGGATTCTCCTTCGTGGGTCTCTTCCTTTGTACTCACTGCGGGGCTGATCCGGGCATGCAACATCGATATGGCTATCAATAATAACAAGATGCCTCCGGCAACCCTGAATGAGTTTATACTGATCCCGAAGAACCCGAGGATTACCTCACCAAGGATAAGTGCTATAAGTAAAACAGAAGATACTGTCACCACAACAATATTTGCGATGCGTTTGCGCTCCTGTGCAGGCACTCCCATAGTCAATGAAACAAAGACAGGTACGGCACCTATCGGATTAACGATGGCCAGCAAACCAATAAGGATTTTTGTATATTCCGTAAATTCAAGCATAACCAGACTAGATTAGTATGTATTTAGATCCAAACCCTGAATGATTTACCGGATTCTTTCATAAAATCCCGGGATACCGTAACAGTGTGGACTTAAGTAAATGCATCTTTGCAAGACAGACATCCAGGGGGCGCCCGGCTTCTACATTTCTATCACATCTGCCATGATTAGATGGTCCATAGGCGGTTGTATGAAATCTCCCTGGCCATAATCAAAGCCCAACTCTATCGCACTATTCAACTGCTGGGCATTACTAATCTGTTCTATCACCGTCAGTGTGCCAAGTTCTCTGGCCGTCTGGCTGATTTCCGCAATCATGTCTATTTTACTACTGTCCATGGTGAATTTTATAAATTCGAAACCGGCTTGTTTAACACAAGTTGTCAGCACTGAAGTATTAATCACATCAAACAGGGCGAAACCGGCCCCCCAGGTGTCACGCATCCGGTTGATGAGATTCAGCGCATACTTCTTGTGGGCCAGGAAATCAGGCGGCCATATTTCAAATACCAGAGTGGAAGCGATATTCGGGGTTTTCGTTTTTTTAATCAGGCTGTCCATCCATTCATATAGTTTATTGCTGCGAAGTGATTCTTCAAACAGGCGGATAAATAATCCGCAATTCCCGGTAGAATTTTCTTTTTTCATATTCAGTATCAGGGCAAGCGCATAGCGTGCAGCCCAAAGATCAAGGGTGCCGGGATTACCATGTTTGATATCCATATTTTTGATTTCAAGTGCGTCAAACATCTTCCCGTCATTTTCAACAATATTCATACGCATCTGAAAATAACTGGCCTTGAACGAAGCCGCAGTCTCTGACAACGCGATATAAGGTTGAAAATAAGGCTGGATACTGTTGAGTTTTATGATTTCGGCGAGGTCAATCGAGACCTTTTCTGTAGTACGGGTAACTTCTGGTTCTGTTGAGGTAACGTCTGCTGGAGACGCAGGTGACAACTTCCCGGGTTCATTTTCACTAACCTGGAACGCGATTCCTTTTTCCGTTGCTGCAAGGCAAGCCTTTTCAGCTTTGTCCAGAACGGCATCCACGCTCTGTCCTTGACCAATGACAACAATGCCAATACTGGCAGTCGCTTCAATCCTGGTGTGATCATCTGCCTGGAATGGTTGTTTAATGCGGCCACTGATCATTGCGGCGATTACCTCTCCTGTCCGTTTATCCCGGCAATTGTGTATCAGGCAGCAAATAACAGCGTCGCCCATGCGCACGATATTCAGTTCCAGTTTCTCGCTCTGGATTAATCTGGCTATGACAGTAGTGATATGGGAAATGTAATTATCCGTCAGTAACAGGCCATGTTGTTCATGTATCTCTTTGTATTGATTAATCCGGACCTGTAATAGAAATGCAAATTTGTCCCCGCTCTGCTTTCCAATAACTTCCTTGATCTTTTTATAGAAGTGAACCTTGTTGAAGATATTGCTTTGCAGGTTCATTGTATTTGACAGATGATCCTGCTTCTGGCGTATTTCCATGGCATTATTAACGGCCTGCCTCAGCCTGTCCAGGGACAACTTGGCCTTGTTGATGTAATCCTGTGCCCCAAAACGCATGGCGTCGACTGCGACTTCCTCATTGCCATGTGCAGTCAACATGATCGTGCTGGGGAAAGTGTCACTTGTTTTATATTTGCGCAACCAGTCAAGGCCATTTTCGCCATTGCCCAGATCGTAGTCCAGCATAAGCAAATCATACTTGCCCCAGTCGAAATCACCCGCAGGCGCGCCTTGTTGCACAGGATCATAAAAATCGAACCGTGCATCCGGTAATATTTTAACGAAAAATATTTTTAGCAGAGCGCGGAATATCTCATCATCATCAATGATGAGCACCGATTTCAGATCACATTTTAATGGGAATGCGCTCATTCAATTGTTCTTTTGCGCCAATTTTTGAAGTTACGGTTATTCGCCGTAAACCGCTGCCTGGTTTCTGCCCTTGTCCTTGGCCTTGAACAATGCAATATCCGCACGACGCATGATTTCATCCGGGGTTTTGATCTCGGGAATATAGGTGGCAACACCTATGCTTACTGTGCATGCGACCACCACCCGGTTAATTTCACTGGCATCATCTAGATAAAATGACTTGTTTTCCACGGCCTTCCTGATCTTCATAACAGCTATCCTGGCGCCGGCCAGGCCCGTGTTGGGTAATAATATTGCCATTTCCTCTCTGCCATAACGCGCAACAATATCTGTTTCACGAACGGAGGTTTTGATCAGTTTGCCCAGACTGGCAAGAAATTTTTCAGTGTACTCCACACCATGGGAATGGCTAATCTGATCCAGGTAATCTATTTCAAGCAGCAATATCGAGAAATCCTGGTGATGCCGTTTTGCCAGTAAATGTGCCTCTTTGAGACGCAGATCGAAATAAACCCGGTTATAAATCCCCATGGATTCATCGCTGATCCTTTGTTTTTCCATGAGTTCGAAGCTCTGCACAACACCAAACGCGCCTGTTAATACCTGGCTCGTAATCATTACAAACACGGCGCCCAGAAATAATATTACCGAGACTAGTAAAATCAATCCGGTGTCGTCCGCTTGTGTGCTGAACAGGGCAAAAACAACATAAAGGGTGGAAAATAACCCGACCATGAGAGTCAGCCAAACAAGCCGGACCCTGATCCAGCCCTGTTCCAGGCTGCGGGTGACCTTCAGGATAGAGTTAAAGTAGTAAATATGCATCACCGAACCCACTAATATCAGCATTACACTTGCGGTTTTTAAGATCTGTGCTTCATACATGGCGTGATATCTCGTCAGCTACTGGGTTTTTTCGTTCAGGATAACCCATGCAACATCCGGTGTGATAGCCGGAATAAGGTTTCTGGAAACACCAGTCAACAGTTTGTCGCGCCTGTTGAAACATGGGCCACGGAGAATTCCGATCTGCGCTGTACCTGCATCCCAGGCCTGGTATATCGTGTGGTTTGTGATAATAACCTGATGATTTTTCTCTATAATTAATATTCTGAACCGGGCAGGAAAATTAAACAAACACTGCTCCACAATCATTTGTGCCCGTGGACTCGGGTGGAGAAATCGGCCCGTAAAGTCCGATAACACAAGGTTAACACTATATCTTTGTTCCATTTCAAGGCAAACTTCACACTGTGTGGATGTTATGCGCTGCTTCTGTAATGACTGCAATTAATGCTAGTATCTAACAGCAGGCCCAGTAAGGTTTTCTGAAATTTTATAATAAAGCACCCTAGTGAGTCACAGCAGGTTCCATGCTGTCATTTTGGCTCAGACCGGACAAATCCGGGAGTATCGGACTTAACGGCCGCAGGCTAGCCCACGGCGCACGTACCGGAAAGGTGTGCGTAACTTGGTCAAACCATCACAGGGTGTCCCGCCGAATCCCATTTCAAGTGCCGGGGAGACGCCGGGCTAGCATAGGCGTGACAACGTCCAGATTTAATCAGAGGATTCCGGAAAACTATTAACCCAAGGTTGACTAAATGACAAAAGATACTTTCACTATCGCCTCCATCGGCTTTGATGAACGGGATCAGAATGTCCTGTTGACAGTGGTTGCACTGGCCAAGAACCGGTTGCCACGTTTTGTGTTGTTTGAATCCTCGCCAGATAAAAAACTGGCTGACATACTTATTGTTAATGCCGACAAACCCGATGCCATACAACGCTGGAATGCTTATCTCAAGTTGCATCAGAATACAGCCACTATCTCCACGTTAATGGCATGCGAAGCAGTGCCACCCGCCAATACAAACGACAAAAACCGCTATCTGAAAAAACCGATTGCCGCCACACGGCTGTTGTCGGCACTGGAAGAAGTCGTTGTTACAGAGCATGGCTACACTGCGCCCAAGGCGTTTGAAGGAGATATTACCAGTTCCGGTGATGCTCCAGTTTCCGGCCCGGCTGCTGGCACCAATAACTTTTCCGCCCTGGTGGTCGACGACAGTCTGCCGGTGCGGATTCAAATGAAAAAAGCATTGCAAAATATCGCGGGCCGGGTGGATTTCGCCGAGACCGGCGAAGAAGCGGAAAAACTGATCCGCAACAATACCTATAACATCGTGTTTCTGGATGTCATTCTTCCCGGGGTAGATGGTTACGATATCTGCAAGCTCATCAAGAAAGACCCGCGGAAAGGCAAAACCCCGGTAATTATGCTCACCAGTAATTCGTCGCCCGCGGACAGCATCAAAGGCAAAATGGCGGGTTGCGACACTTATCTGATTAAGCCGGTACGTCAGGACATTTTCAAAGAAGTCATCCATGAATATCTGGGGCTCGAATAACCGGGCGCAAGTAGTAGCAGGGTTATGCCAATAACCTTCCTCATTGGGATGAAAAATGGCTATATATAGAGTCATGGCTCACAACGATACAAACCATACAGACAAAGCCGGACCGAAAGCTATCAAACCATGATGACACCGGCTGCGGCATTAAACTATCTGGCCTCACGCAAGAGAAAGCTTGATTTGTATGTACAGGAAAAAAAAGAGGATACGCGTTATGGTTTCAGGTTAGGCGAGTTGAGGTTCCTGTTGCGGCCACAGGAAAAAGTGGAGGCCATAAAAGCAGTGCCAGCCTGTCCCATGCCCAATACACCCCACTGGTTCGCGGGGATGATCAACCTTCGCGGCAATCTGTTACCAGTGTTTGATATTAAACAACTGCTGGATATGAAAAGTCCGGAACCGCCTAAATGGATCATCGTCTTTGGCCAGGACAACCGTGCCACCGGAATCTATGCCGACACCTTGCCGGCCGGAGTAATCGTAGAACGTCCCGCGGAGGTACACCTGCGCCTGCATGAATTTTTGCAAGATTGCGTGGAAAATACTTTAATGCAGGGAGACAACATGTGGATCGAGGTGGCATTTGAGAAAATGTTCGAGGATTTACGTGCCAGATTTTGATTAACCGGAATGCGGGCGGGGAAGGGTATTCAATCATAGAAAAGCCAGGCGGGGGAGTATTAATGACACAATTCATACCGATAGAACGCATAAAAGGGCTACGGTCTTCACAACTGATCGGCGTATTACTGTTTCTGCTCATGGCGATCCTCGTCAGTCTGGGTATGTTGTTATACGCCAACTGGAATATGCGGGATGCTCTCGCGGCCTTACAACCCGGGATGCAAAACATGGATTGGATATCCTTGACCGCCATGATTATCGCCTTTATATCCTTCTTTCTGATGGCGCCCCTGTTCCGGCATCTCGTCAATTCCCTGGAAGAGCATGTAAAAATCGAGCAGCGTACCAAACAGGAAAATCAGGAACTCAGTAATGCAGTGGTTAATCTGTTGCAAGGTGTAGACAAATTGAGCCAGAGAGATCTCACCGTACGTATGGATATCACCGAAGATGCCACAGCGCCCATTGCGGATTCACTGAACCTGCTGGCGGACGAAATAGTCAGTATCCTGCAGGGCGTCACACGCATCTCGCACGACATCTCCAATTTCTGCCGATCCGTTAAAGTCCATTCCGATACGGTCATCCGCTATGCCAACGAGGAACGTGATGAAGTAGATCTCACCAATGCCGGGCTGAAAGCAGCATCCGAAGCGATGGTGAATATTGCCGAACTGGCCAAGACCTGCGGTGTTGCAGCGGATGCGGCGATAGATACTACGGCCAAGGCCAAGGACACAGTGATAAGCACAGTCGGCGGTATCAACAGTATCCGCGAAATCATCCGTGAAACGGAAAAGCGCATCAAACGCCTGGGCGAACGCTCACAGGAGATCAGCAGTGTGGTCAGCCTGATCAACAGTATTGCCGAGCGCACCCATATCCTCGCCCTCAATGCCAGTATTCATGCCGCGTCGGCCGGTGAGGCCGGACGCGGATTCGTCGTTATTGCTGATGAAGTGCAGCGGCTGGCGGAGAATGCGCGTGAGGCGGCGGGCCAGATATCATCCCTGGTCAACAACATCCAGGTAGAGACCTCGGAAACCGTGACTATAATGAATAACGTGATCAGCGAAGTTGTGTCCGGCACCAAGCTGGCGGAACAGGCCGGGGTGCAGATGGAGGAGACCCTGTTGCGCACCCACCAGTTGGTCAACATGGTGCGTGAAATTGCGGTAAGTTCAGACCAGCAGGTCAAGACCGCCATTCTTATCACTGAACGTGGCAAGGCCATCAAAGACAGCACCCAGAAAACCAACCGGGAATTACAGGAACAGTCAGTGTATGTCGATAAACTGGTGCAATATTCTTCCGAACTGGTGAATGCCGTCGGCGTATTCAAGCTGCCGGATGCCCCGGTGAAAAAAGAGTCTTCACCACCAGTACGAGGCGTTATGTAACCGCGACCGGTAAACCGCACCCGCCAAAACAGACACTAAACGCTCACCACACTGCCGATATGTCTGATTCAAACACGATACTGCAAGAGCATCTGGACCGGCTGGGTACGATCCTGAACCAACCCCATACGGGACCGGAACAACTACGGTTGTTCTGTGCCAGCCTTGAGGAAACCGGAGAACAGGGCATGGCGGCTGGTTATCCGGGTTTGCTGGATATATGTCTGATATTTCGCGATAGTCTGATGGGCTGGCAATACGACGCCAATGCTGAAGCAAGCGTTATGGATATGTCAGTGCTGGCAACCTGGCCCGAAGCTGTGCGCAACTACCTGCTCCAACCGGAAGCAGATACCGGCAAAGAGGCCCTGATGCAACTGGTCTGTTACCCCGCCTGGGGTGCCAGCATCAGCCTGGATGCTGCGGCCATGCTTAAGGGACTGTTGGATATTCATATTGATCCGGCTGGTTTGAGACCTGCCAGCACAGAACTCGATCTTGAAGCATTGCAGAATAGCTGTCCGCCCCCTCCCGTCACCCGTGCCGATCCGGAACGGCCGGTTATCCACATCAATGATGCATTACCGGCGCAACTACGGGAACTGATCAGCATTATGGTTACGGAGTTGTTGAATATCAGAACTTCCATCCAGCAAGTTCAGTCCCTGCTGCAATCCAGTAAACCGGACACAGAAATACTGACACAGGCCTGGCATGACGTTTCCCGGACCCTGGGTTTCTACAGTGATGCGGTCACCAGTATTGATTTTCAGGGGCTGGGGGCAATAGTCAGCCATGTCCGGGATAACCTGGCAAGTGTGGATGTCGCCGACCAGGACCGTCTTGCCCCGCTGCCTACGCTGCTGCTGGAGTGGGCTGATGCTGTATTGGTCTACCTGCAAAATCCGGTATCCACAGAAACTGCGGACGCCTTACTCAACTTCGTACGTACTGATTGCTGGCCACTACCCCTCAGTGACGAACAGGCGGATGCCCTTACCCCATTCTTCCGGTCATTGCAGTCCGGGACAGTTGTGAATGCAAAACCACAACGGCAACAACTTGCGGGGCAGGAAGATGTATCACTCGCCTTGCCGGAAGATGCTGATCCGGATCTGCTGGAGGCCATGTTGCAGGAACTGCCGGCACAGACAGAGCTGTTGTCCTCCGCCTTGCAACGCCTGAATACTGGCGGCAGTCTGGATGACATACTGGTCGCAAAACGTATTGCTCATACCCTGAAGGGTGCGGGTAATACCGTAGGTATCCGGGGTATCGCTACACTCACACATCACCTGGAGGACATATTGCTTGAGCTCCATAAACAGGAAACTCTGCCCACACCACGTATCATGCAGACACTGATGAACGCTGCGGATTGTCTTGCTGTCATGAGTGAATCCTTGCTCGGAACAGGCGACCCACCTGAAGACGCAGTGGCAGTGTTACAGGAAGTTCTGGATATGGCGAACGTCATCGATCAACAGGGCATTACAGCCCTGGATGCCATCGATACCGGCCCGGTCTCCGCTTCGACCGCGCCCGGCAAGGAACCGGGTAGCATGACGGCACTGGCAAAAGCGGATGCCGGGGAGCGCGAAATGGTCCCCATGTTGCGTATGCCAGCAGCTCTTGTGGACAACCTCCTGCGCCTAATTGGCGAAACCAAGATCTCGACCGGACAGATTAACAATTTTATCCTTGAAACCCTGCGCCAGATGAAAGATATGCGGAATTGTTTCGATCATCTCCGCCTGCTCGGGGCCAAGGTACAGGAATTGACGGATATCAAGGGTCTGGACCAGCTACAACGGCACACGCAAAAAGGCCAGTTTGACTCGCTGGAGATGGATAACTACACGGAATTACATACTTACAGCAAATGGCTGTCGGAAGCGACCGTCGATGCCCATGAGATCAGGCAGTCGGTTACCTCGAATCTTGTCAAATTGCAGGATATGCTGGCGGCCCAGACCCGGCTTAATAATGAAACGCAAGAGAATATCATCCGTGCCAGGATGCTGCCGGCAGACACGCACTTCCAACGCCTGCAGCGTTGCGTCAGGCAGGCGTCCAAACTCACCGGGAAGCCAGTGGAACTGCGCCTGGAGGGTGGCAGCACTTTGCTGGATAGCGAGACCTTGAATGCTTTACTTGACCCGCTCATGCACATACTGCGTAATGCGGTCGATCACGGCATTGAGAACAAGGAGGAACGTGGGGCGCTGGGCAAGTCGGAGACTGGATATATCACACTTTCCTTTGCCCGTGACGGGAATAATATTCTGGTGCACTGCCGTGATGATGGCCGGGGTCTGGACCTCAATGCGATAAAACGGAAGGCAATCACTCAAGGCCTGTTGAGCGAGGATCAACCTGTCAGTGAAACTGAACTCAAGCAATTTATCCTGCGTCCCAATTTCTCCACCAAACAGGAAACCACTCAGGTATCAGGGCGTGGTATCGGGATGGATGCAGTACAGGCCAGTATCAGTGCGCTCTCCGGTATCCTGACGATTGACAGTGAGACCGATCAGGGCACCACCATGCGCATCCGCTTGCCGCAAAATACACTTTCACTGTTTGCCCTGCTGGTACGCGTGGGGCCACGCCGGCTGGTCATCGCAAACCGTGACATTGTCCGTATTGTGCATCACGAGAACGGCAAACTGCGGAAGTCAGATGATGAATGGACTTTTCAGATGGATGGCGAGAGTTATCCCGCATTGCCCATAGAAAAACTGTTGAACATATTTATCGATCGGCGTGCTGAGGAAAGGCATTCACGCACTGCCATCCTCTACGGGACAGAGGCCGGGTCAACCGCGGTAATGATAGAAAAAATATTGAGCAGTGGTGACCTGGTCGTCAAGGGACTGGGTGATTATGTCCCGAATATCCCTGGTATCCTCGGTGTGACGCTGCTTGGTGATGGTACGGTTGCCCCCGTTCTTGATATCGCGGAACTGTTGCGTCATCCGTATTCCCCCCCGTCCAGTACCGAACGTTACACCCGGGGAAATTACGCGCCAGTGAAATTACCCACCGCGCTGGTAGTAGATGATTCACTCAGTGCCCGGCGGTCCCTGGCCCAATTCATGCAGGACGCCGGTTATGAGGTGCGGCAGGCCCGGGATGGGTTAGAAGCCATGGATATCATTATGACGCATAAACCTGACCTGCTCTTGTCTGATCTGGAAATGCCCAGAATGAATGGCATGGAGTTGACCGGGCATATCCGCGCCAATCCCGGCACGGCGGATATTCCAATTATCATGATTACCTCCCGTGCCGCCGCAAAACACCGGGAAGAGGCGCTCGCTTCCGGTGTAAATGTGTATCTGACCAAACCTTACGCCGAGGACGAGTTATTGGAAGAGATACACAAACTGGTGCGCCCTGTGGGCGGAGTATCTACATCCTCTTGATCCCATGTCACTGAACACTATGAACCCTGAAACAAATACACCTCCCAAAGAAACTGTCCCTGATTTTGTCAAACTGGCCCTGGGCAAGACCCGGATATTGCTGCCGGGCAGAGAAATAATGTCCATTGAACCCATACTTAATATTAATCTGACACATGAAGACAATGGTAACTTTAATCACATCACCATGAATGGCACAAAGATTCCTGTATATGCCTTTGATGAGGATTTACGGCTGGTTTCCGTCAAAGACGGCTGTCATCAGTTTTGTGTATTTCTGGACGACGGCCAGGATCGAATCGGGATATTGTGTGATGACGGTGGCAAGGTGACTCTGGACGATATAAAGCTGCATCAACTGCCGGCCTGCATGCTCAGCACGGATACAGCGGTCCAGAACATTGCTGTCAGCAATAACCATCTCTACTGCGTCAGCAACATCACAAACTTGTTACAGCTCATCAAGAACTCAAGTTTCGACTGACCTATGCAAGACACAGCACAAATGTCTGCAACAACCTGCAAGGCCTGGTTATTACCCACTGGCAGCATCCATGTAGCCATCGGTGAGTTTGAGCTGGTGCATATCATCGCCGGTTGGCAGCGCTATATGCCGGTACCACGCAGTCCGGTCTGGTGCCATCATGTTTTTTTATGGCAGGGGCGTCTGCTACCATTATTTGATTTGGAAACTTATATAAATCCTGCGCAGGTGAAAGTCAGGACATCTTTTTCCAACACCCGTGATATCGTCGGCGTCATTGCTTATGAAAATCAACACAGAGAGATACAATACGGCGGCTTGAAACTGAACGCACCACCTGTCATCAGGGTAGTCAGCGATGATGAGATATGCGATTATCCCATGGCTTATTCAGGCTGGGACAAGATTGCCCTGTCCTGCTTTGAGGACCCTGACCTTGGACCAGTGCCAATTCTGGATATACAACGGATCTTTTGTGCCGGATCACAAGCAACCGCTACAACCACTGACAGCGCAGACAGACAACCATGAGATTCCTGATAATCGATGATGATGCAAGTCTGCGCGCCCTGCTGAAAAAACGCCTGCAACAAAAATGGCCGGTTGCTGTGATTGAAACCTATGATCCACTCAAGTCCGGCATACCGGATACAAACTTCCCGTGGGAAAATTACAATCTTGTTTTCCTTGACTATGATCTTGGCCTGGATGATCTGACCGGTCTTGATGTATTAACCAGCATAAAACAACAGGACAACTCTCCATTTGTGATCATGGTGACGGGTCACGACAGTGTAGACATTGCCGTCAAGGCCATCAGGCAGGGCGCGAATGATTACCTGATCAAATATGACGTCGTTACAGACAAGTTATTTGAAATGATAGATGAGGCCCTGGCATCCGGTAAAATCTCACAGGACCTGAAAAAGATTGCCACTTCTATACAAATCAAATCCGGGCAAAGTCAGGACTGGCAGATTCCAGGGTATGTCTGTATTTCGGAAATCAGGAAGGGGCAATCCACCACATTGCTCGCGGAACGTCTTGAGGATAAACAACGCGTAGTATTAAAAGTGTTGACTGTCCAGGACGCCAAATCATCGGCAGTCCTGTTGAAACGATTTGCACAGGAATTGAATATCCTGGCCGATTTTGATCACCCCAATCTTATCAAGGTGCTGGATTACGGCGTCACTCCGAATTATGCCTGGTACGCGACGGAGTTCATGGCGCAAGGTGATCTGGCAAGACGTATTGCCCAGGAAAAATTAACCCCGCAACAAATACGAAATTATATCCTGTGGATTGCCAGTGGACTTCTGGCGCTGCACCGGAAAGGTATTGTCCACAGGGACATCAAACCCAGCAACATACTCTTCAAGGATGACGATACCCTGGTTATTGCCGATTTGGGCATTGCCAAGGATCTTTCCTGCGACGATGCTTTTACTATACAGGGAGACGTACTGGGCACCCCTTATTACATGAGTCTTGAACAAATCAACGGATCACTGGTAGACAAACGTAGCGATATTTATAGTCTGGGTGTTGTGTTATATGAACTTCTCACAGGCGATCGTCCATTCACAGGCGAATCAATTATGGAAGTGATATACAAACATACTTCGCACAACCTTCCTCCCCTGCCTGATGCAGTCCAGGGTTGGCAACCTGTCGTTTATAAAATGCTGGCCAAGAATCCGGCTGACCGTTATCAGGATCTGGAGCAGTTTATCTCGGCAGTCAATGACATTAAAATCTGATGCATCCGCTACCCTGTCATTTCGGTTAAGCTATTTCATCATGGCGGATAATAACAACTATCAAAATCCGGGCCACCCCGATCCTGACGCAACTGGATTGATGGATGATCGAGGCGGAAAACAGGATTACACCGAGCAACATCCACTGGTGCGCGCCAGTCTTCTGGAAATTCTCTGTCACTCCATACCCGCCAGTCAGTTCACCATTGCTGCCGGTGCCCTGATCTCCGTTTTTGTCTTCTATGGACATACCCCTCCCCAGGTGCTGTTTTCCTGGCTCAGTGTTGTCGTTGGCATATCTGCCGTCCGCATCTATCTGGCACGCAGTTTCCTGCTTAACGGCGCAATTCCCGATCATCTTGATCGTTTCCACTTCATCTTCAATGGCTGGACAGCGGCGATGGGATTGACCCTCGCCGCCGGGACCATTTTTCTTCCCCCGCCAGATTCGACTTTACTGGTGGGTTTCAGCATTATGATCCTGCTCGCCATCGGCAGTGTTGCTGTGGTGGGCCTGGCTGCAGTACCTAATACTTTCATCATCTTTATTCTGTGTTGTTACGGACCACCGGCATTCTGGCTGATTGCAGCCCGGTCGTATGAACAACAGATACTGGCCGTATTGCTGATCATCTATATCGGTCTGACTTTCGTCATTACCAGTCACCAGCGCCAGACCTTTCTTCGCAATATATTGCTGAGATTACAGAACGAAACTCTGGTCAAGCGTCTGCGCGAGGATGCCATGGCCAAGCTGCACATCCGCAACCAGCTGGAAGAAAGCGAGCAACGCCTGCGCGATCTGTTTGAGAACGCCAGCGATCTGATATTCGTGATCTACGTTGATGGCACATTTGCCTTTGTAAACCGGAAATTCCTGAAAACCCTGGGTTATTCTGAATCTGAAGTGATGAATCTGAAACTTTCAGATGTGATGCAACCTGATCAGCTTGATGCCTTCTGGAAAAGTCAGGAATTACTCCTCTCCAGACCTGAACTGACTATCGAATCCATGCTGGTATGCAAAGATGGGAGTTTGATTGATGTGGAAGGGACATTGAACTGCGTCATCAAGTTTGGCAGACCTTACCAGATCCGGGGGTTCTACCGGGACATTACACAACGTAAGCAGGCCGAATTAGCATTGCAGGCAGCACAAAGCAAATATCAGAACATAGTCGACAATGCACTGGATATTATCTTCACGACTGATATGCAGGGCCGTCTCACTTTCGTCAACAAGGTATCGGGCGAGATTACCGGTTACAGCCTGAAAGAACTGACAGGTATGATTTATCTACGGCTGGTACGCCCTGATTATCATGAAGCCACAGGCAAATTTTTTGCAAATCAGCTGCGTAACAAGACACCGTACAGCCGTTATCTCTTCCCGATTCTTCCCAGAAACGGCGAAGTCAAATGGATACAGCAGTTTACCCAGATATTGTTTGAGAATGGCCGGCCAGCCGGATTCCAGGGTGTGGCACGTGATGTGACCGACCGCATTAAAATTGAAGAGGAACTGCGGCGGGCCAGAGATGAGGCCGAAGCCGGTAAAGAGGCTGAAGAACAATTTATAGCCTGCGTCAGCCACGAGATCCGCACCCCTATGAATGCTGTGGTTGGCCTCATTGACCTGATATCAAAAACCAGACTGGACCAGTCGCAACAGGAATATCTGTGGAGCCTGCAACACTCTTCCGACCGGTTATTGAAGATCGTCAATGACCTTCTGGAAATCAAGCGCATTCAGGCCGGCAAGATTGAATTCGTCAACGCCCCCTTCTCCCTGGCCAATGTCCTCAAACAACAGATCAGTATTTTCTCCAATCAGGCCAATTCAAAAGGCATTGAACTTCGCTACAGCATTGATCTATCAATACCTGACGCACTGGTGGGCGATGAAGCGCGACTCAGCCAGATCCTGCAGAACCTGGTCAACAACAGTATCAAATACACGGAACAGGGCCATGTTCATATCATGGTTACGGGAGAAATTGTCGATTCCAGCGAAGTATGCTTGCTATTTTCCGTGGCGGACACGGGCGTTGGTATCCCCGCAGGCAAACTGCCTGACATATTCAATACATACCAACAGGTGGATACAAAACGGGATTCATTCAAAGGCAGCGGCCTGGGGCTGGCGATATTCAAGAACCTGGTAGAGTTACAGGGGGGGAGTATTGATGTGGAAAGTGTGTGTGGTCATGGATCAACTTTCAGTTTTACGCTGAATTTTGCCCTTGACCAGCAACGTGGACAGACGGAAGCAGAAGTGGATACCGGCCAGCTGCTGCGCAATCTGGGGCCGATATCACTCCTGCTCATTGACGATGATGCCATGAATATCTATGTGGCACTGAAATTTCTGGAGGAATTTGACAATATTAACGTTACGACCGCGGATGATGGCAAAAAAGCCCTGAGCGAGTTCAGTCAACATGATTATGATATTATCATGACGGATATCAACATGCCGGTGATGGATGGTTATGAATTAACGCGGCATATACGGGAGAATTTTACCAAACCCAAAAGTGATACAATCATAGTGGCATTGACGGCTGAACTCACACCACATGAAAAACTCAGGATGGCTGGCATCGATTATTACCTGATAAAACCATTTACGCGTGACGCGCTGTACAAAAAAATATATGAGTCACTCACTGCCTGTGCATAACCACAATTTCATAGATCCTGAATTATTCAAAAGCAACTGTGCGGGCGATCTGTCCATGATGCGCGATCTCATCAATTTGGGCCTGCTGTCCGTCAGCAGTTCAATGACGGAGGCCAGTCACTCTCTGACAAACGAAGACTGGGACAAACTGGCCAGAGTATTGCACAAACTGAGGCCAGTCCTGTGTTATTGTGGCATCATCAGTCTGACGGATGAACTCCTGTTACTGGAAGGAAATGCCAAGGGAAGAAAGGACTTGCCAGAACTCCCGGCGCGAATGATGGTGATGATGGATACCCTGCAACAGGTCCACGACGAAATGGGACAGCAGTTATCCTCGCTTTCAGGACGACAGTTTTCCGGGTAATATCTGGCGATGTTGAAGTAAATTGCATATAAAAAAATAATAGAGAGGCTGGTAATGTCCAAAACCATAATGGTAGTTGATGATTCCAAATCAGTGCGTGCCGTCATAGGCACTACCCTGAAAATGGGCGGCTACAATACAATCACCGCCGAAGATGGCAAGGATGCCCTGGCTAAACTCGGGCAGAAGGAAACCGGCAAGATCGACCTGTTCATCACTGACGTTAACATGCCTAACATGGATGGGCCCACCTTCATCCAGGAATTAAAAAAACTGCCATGCTATGCCAAAACGCCGGTTTGTGTACTGACCACGGAATCCGAACAGGGCAAGCTGGAGGCTGATATGTCCGCCCTGAAAGACGCCTGGATTACCAAACCGGTACAACCGGCGCATGTTCTGAATGTGGTGGGGGAACTCCTGAGCGATTAGCGGACTTTTTTAAAAATTTAACCGTTCAATTCCACTCTTTCCAGTTAAGTCCCATCAATAAATCTTCCGTGCTCTGAAAGCGCTCGTCCTCATCCTTTGCCAACAGGCCATCCAGCAGCGGTTGTAAAGAAGAAAATTTTTCCGGCAACAGCGGGATGGGAGCATTCAGATGTCCCTCGAACACCTCCGTGGGTGTAGAGCCTACATACGGGTGATTGCCGGTCAGCATCTTGTACATGATGACGCCCAGACTGTAGAGGTCACTGCGCTGACTCGCTGCCATGCCCAGAATTTGCTCAGGACTGATATAGTAAAGTGTCCCCATCAGGGCACCATCCACGGTCAGTTGTTTCCGCAACTGATCGGACTCCACCGCCTTGGCAATACCGAAATCCGTAATCGCGAGATTGTCTTCAGACCGGAACAGGATATTGGCCGGTTTCATGTCGCGGTGCACAATATCCTTGGCATGGGCAGCACCCAGACCTGCGGTGATCTGGTGCAGATAATTGATGGCAGTCCGGCTGTCCAGACCTTTTTTCAGCCGTTCGGCCAGATCGCCATGGCTGAAATACTCCATGGCGATATAGGCAAAACTGCTGGCGAACGCCCGTTCATGGATCTGCACAATATTCGGATGTTCAATCTGGGCGATCAATTTGTACTCCCGCATGAAACGGCGCAGCAGGCTTGAATCATCACTGTTATTGAGACTCAGCACCTTCAACACTACCTTGAGCTGGTCTTCATCGCGCTCCGCAAGGTAGATGGAGGCCATGCCACCCTCGCCTATCTTCTGGCTGATGGTATACCCCGGGACAACGATAGGAATACCTGCTGGCTGGGCGGCCCGGCGTGACAGTGAGGTACCCGTGTGCCGCGAAGTTGCCGGAGAGGATACCTGCAATACCTGTGATGGTGTTTCTTCAGTGGTTTTCGAAACGGCGGGAGCTGGGGGCTCCATATCAACCGCTGGCAACAGCCGGGTTTTTTCAAACTTTTCTTCCCGCGGTTTGTCCTTTGCCTTGCCCTCAACGCCCTGCAGGATTTTCAATTTGTCCGCCGGGCTAAGATACTCAGTTCTCTCGGCCGCGACACGTGTGTCGGATGGGCGCCGTTGTCCCTGACCGGTTGCCGAAATAATGGATTTGACAGCAGAGGAGAAAGATTCCGGTGTCAGGGTATTTTTATCCAGAAATCCATCGGCACCAGATTTCAGCGCCTTTTTAGCCAGCTTGTCACTGGCATAACCGGTCAACATGATGACCGGGGGCAGGTGTTCATCCTTGACAAGATGAACCAGCCAATCCAGACCATTCTGACCCGTCAGTCCCAGATTATAATCGAGCAATAATAGATCGTAGCGGCTCCAGTTGAATGATTTTTCCGGTAATCCGCAGCGGGGGTCGTACATCTCCAGCACAGCTTCAGGCCAATAGGCATGCGTACAGAAGCGGATCAAAGACTCCATGTCGTCAGCGTCGTCGACAATTAATATTCTCTGCAACATCTGGCAAGCCCCACTCAAAATAAGGTGACACCACCCTTGGTCAGGGATGCCTGCTTGGCGGGATGGCTGAGATTCAATACCTGGCGGGTTTTGCCGACTTCGGCCTGACATGCTTTCAGTATTTCCAGAATCGCATCAACGTCTGCAATGCCGTCCGGTTTCAGCATTTTGATCTTGGAGTATATAGATTGCAGTAAATTTTCAGTCTCCTCAACACGCTGCCGTGAATGACAGATCAACTGCTGGAGAATATCCTCGAACTGTAGCGCGATAACGGCCCTGGACACAAATGCGCTCATTTGCTGGGTTGATGATAGCAAGGCATCAATATCCCGGTTTGCACCGGCGCCGCCAGCCACACCCTGAGAGCGTATCTGTGCAGCCTGCACGGTGATCTGGTTGCTCATGACACTGAAACATTCCGACAGATTGACAATGGCCTCCCGTAACAGCTTGCTCATACGCAACAATTCACTGTCCAGCAGTTGTTGCTCTTCGACCAGCAAATCACTGGCTGTTTTAGACAGCAATTTGAGCGCATCAAACACCTGTGGTTTAGGATTATCTGCCATGAGAACATTTATACCTGAATTTTTTAACTGCTATAAAAGTGATTATACCCTCAGGTACAGTCAGGCAACCAAAATTTATTATTCAAACCTGCGCGGCATGTCAGGTGATTTCATTTCAATTTTGCAGAACATTAAGCGCCGAAACGATCCCGGCGGAAATCTGATCCAGTGCCAATACCTTCTGCGCTGCACCGAGTTTGACCGCTTCACCCGGCATACCCCATATCACACTGCTTTTCTCATCCTGGGCAATCGTGATCGCGCCAGCCTCACGCATCTCATGGAGACCCCGTGCCCCATCGGCCCCCATGCCGGTAAGCAGCACTCCAATAGCGTTTTTGCCGGCACTCTGCGCAACTGACCGGAACAGTACATCTACCGAGGGTTTGTGCCGGTTTACGGGTAGTCCATCATTTAATTGACAACGATATCTTGCGCCATCTCGTATGAGCAGCAGATGCTTGTCGCCCGGCGCGATATAGACATGACCGGGAAGGACCTGTTGACCGTCTACAGCCTCGGCGACAGTCATGGCGGCATGCTGGTTCATACGCCGCGCGAAGGCTGAACTGAACACCGGTGGTATATGCTGAGCGACCATGATGGCCGGGTTATCCGGGCGCAATTGCGTCAATACCTCTTTGATGGCTTCCGTACCACCGGTAGAAGCGCCAATAGCAATGATCTTTTCCGTGGTTTTCATTGTCCTGATCTGTGCCGGACGCTGCAGGATGACCGTCGCTGAATATTTTTCATCGGCGGAATTCAGTTCATCACTATCTGTTCTGTTGGATGTCGCGCGCTTCATCGCGGGACGGGTATCCCGCGCGACCACCTTCACCCCGGCTGCGGATTTGATCTTGCTGACAATGTCCTCGGCGTAGTCCGCCAGAGTATTGGCAATATCCAGTTTGGGCTTGCTGATAAAATCCACCGCGCCTGCCGCAAGGGCTTCCAGTGTGGTCTCCGCCCCTTCGTCTGTCAGGCTCGATATCATAATCACAGGCATAGGCCGTAAGCGCATCAGTTGCCGCAAAAAACTGATGCCATCCATTTTTGGCATTTCAACATCAAGTGTCAGCACATCCGGATTCAGGTCTTTTATCTTCTGTCTGGCAATATGCGGATCCATGGCTGTGCCGACGATCTCGATCTCCGGATCCGAGCTTAGAATCTCGATCAGCAAGCGCCTTACCAGAGCAGAATCATCAATAATCAGAACACGGATCTTTTTCACGGTAACATCCCAATTTCGATATCTGGTAGATTGTCAAAACAATTCAACATCGGGTTTGACCGGTTGTTTCTGCAATTCATCGATATATTTCCGTTCACGAATGAAGAAAGTATCGTTATGCAGTCTGAACATTTTCTTGACAAAAGCGCGGCCAGCAGCAGGGTAATACAAGATTTTGCGTGGATGATCACCCCCAAGATCTTCTGCAATAACCTTGATATCTTCATTAACCAGATACTTCCGTACAAAATCTATATTATCTTTACCAATATCCGTCGTAATGTTCAGCACACGGCCTCCTCCAAACAACTTGGCTTCCAGATTTCCGCGGCTGCCACCATGCGAAAGGATGGCGTTGATAAGGCGTTCCATAGCCACAGTGCCATAGCTCGCCGCGACACTGACGGGACTGCCACGCCAGTGATCTTTCGTTACTTTTTCACCAGGTAACATGAAATGATTCATCCCGCCGAAACCGAGCTTATTATCACGGATGCAGGCAGAAACACACGAACCAAGAACAGTGGTAATCAATTCATTATTCATGGATACGTAGTATTCCCCCTGGATGATCTTCGAGGCATAAATATTGTTTTTGGTATCCCAATAACGCGTAATTTTTTCGAATCCTGGCAGTGCCGGTGGTAAAGCGCTGTAAAGTACTGTGCTATCAGTGACCATGATCAATTAACTTTTCTGTAAATAGTACGTCCGATGGACCGGAATTGGTCACTGACCCCGAACAAATTCTCCGAATGGCCAATAAACAAATATCCTTCCGGTGCCAGGATATCCGCAAAACGCTGAAACAACTGTTTCTGTATAACCTTGTCAAAATAAATGACCACGTTACGGCAGAATATTACCTGAAACGGTCCATGCATGGGCCAGGGACCCATCAGATTCAACTGGCGGAAATGTATACGGGATTTTAACTCAGGCCTGACCTTTACCAGGCCCAGATTTCTATCATCACCCCACAGGAACCACTTCCTTCGTTTTGCATCAGATACCTTGTCAAGTTGGTCCATCCTGTAAATACCTTCCCGTGCCCGTTGCAGCACATTCGAATCCAGATCGGTGGCAAGGATTTTCACATCCCACTTTTCCAGAATCGGGGAATCCCGCAAGGTCATCTCTATCGAATACGGCTCCTCGCCTGAAGAACAGCCTGCAGACCAGACCCTCAACCTTCTCGGGCCCGGATCTCCATGTTGTTTTACCAGCCAAGGCAACACCGTCTCCGCCAGAAAAGCAAAATGGTGCTCCTCACGATAAAAAGAGGTGACATTGGTCGTGATGGCATTGACACAGGCGATCAATTCTTCCTGGTTTCCCGAGCGTAGCAGATCACAGTATTGTTTAAAATCAGTCAGCTCCAGATCCCGTATACGCTTTGCCAGACGTGCATAAACCAGTTCCCGTTTTCCCTGAGTAAGATGGATGCCGGAATATTCCCCGATCAATGCCCGGATATAATCAAAATCTTTATCAGTGAACACATACCTGCTGTACAGCTCCTGTTTCATAAATATTCTTTTAAGCGGCCCGCATCATCATGTTCAAAAATGATGACTTGCTCAGGCACTTTAACTTTCCTCCAGTCCCAGTGCCGCGGTCAGACCAAGCAGTTCCGCGGTATTTGAGTACGCTGCGGACCATCCCAGCCAGATAATCTTCCCGCCTTGTTTTTCGAGTGCTTTCGAGAAAGCGAGCAGCAGTTGCAACCCTGCAGTGTCAATATGTTCAACCTTGCTGACATCCACCTGAAATTGACGTGCGCCAATATGGCCAAGTAATGACTCTTTCAGATGACTGACTTCAGCGAGCGTAATAACAGGATCGAGAATGATGGTTACCGAACCCTGACTATCATCTTCCCGGACTGTAGCAACAGGAATGTCCTTGTCAGATATTGTCGAATCTGATTGCTCGCCGGTGTCAATATTGTCGTGTTCATGCTGTTTGCTACGCACCTCATCGTCTCCGAGCCAGCTTAGCGGATCATCTCCGAGAGCGGGGGATGATTTTTTTTTGCGTCCTGCCATCACATATACCTCGCATGAATAAAATCTTTTGCCAGATTAAGATAATCCTCTGCCCCCTTGTCATTCCGTCTGTATTCAAAAACCGTCTTGCCGAAACCGGGTGATTCCGCCAACGCTGCTGTTTCACGTACCGGTGTTGCAAGGATCTGGTTCGGGAAATACTCAACAAGCTTGTCGCGAACTTCATGGCACAAACGCCTTTTTCCGTGGAAACGGGTCAGGACTATCGTCCGTGAGATAGCAACATGCCTTGTTTTTGCATAATTACGCAGCGTGATGACCAGATCAGAGAGACCGCGTAACGCCAGATAATCAGCAGCAACCGGAATCAGTACCTGATCAGCAGCTGACAAGGCATAATCCATGATGAGTCCCGATGCAGGAGGGCAATCAATAAATACAAATTCCTGATCATGAAACAGGGTCCTCAGATTTTCAGCGAAGACATTCAATGCAATCAAATTCCGCGCATCCCCTTCAAGTCTTTTCAGGGCCCGGCCTGATGGCAATAACTGCAGTCCCACCTCCGTCTTCAGAAAATGTTGACTGATATCCGGCCCGCCCAGAACCATATCGCCTACACCGCTGTGATTATTCCCGGCAAAACCCAGATAGGCCGTCAGATGACCTTGCGGATCAAAATCTATTGCTGATACCTTGTGTCCCATCATGGCCACGGCATGAGCAAGATTCGCGGTTGTCGTGGTTTTCCCCACACCACCTTTCTGATTAACGACCACTATGATATTCACGGAGAGCGTTTGTAAATGATATTCATATCGTTAAGGATACATGGAGAATTAAGATCAAAACTCCTTCCAGTCACCGTCATCCTCTGTCTGCAGTTTCGGCAAAACTTTTTTTGTTTCCTGTCCGGCCTTCGCAAGCGCGAGCTTCTCTGTACCTCCGGCTTCAAGCCTTGCCTTGTTTTGTGCAACAGAATGCACACCCTGGCCCAGCGGTTTGGGTTTGTTCTCCGTCCGATTAATATTGAAAAACTGAACCTGGTTTACAAGTTCCTGTGACTGGGCTTCAATGGCCTCCGCTGCCGCGGCCGCCTGTTCTACCAGGGCGGCATTCTGCTGCGTCATATCATCCATCTGCAACAATGCCTTGTTCACCTGGTTGATCCCTTCTGACTGTTCACGTGACGCCGCGGCTATCTCCGCTACGATGTCACTCACCTTTTTCACCGCCTTTACAATCTCGGAAAGTGCATGCCCGGACTCATCCACCAGCTTGGTCCCGTCTTGTGTCTTGGCCACACTGTCCTTGATCAACGCCTTGATCTCCTTCGCTGCCGTTGCACTGCGCCCGGCCAGATTCCGTACTTCAGTGGCCACCACCGCAAATCCACGCCCCTGCTCTCCGGCCCGTGCTGCTTCGACTGCTGCATTCAACGCCAGCAAGTTTGTCTGAAAGGCTATCTCATCAATTACGCCAATAATGTCTGCAATCTTTTTACTGGAATTGTTGATCTCACTCATGGCTGCCATGGCCCGGCCTACTACTACCCCTCCGGCGTCTGCCTGTTCCCTTGCTCCGATGGCCAACTGGTTCGCCTGCTGGGCGTTGTCCGCATTCTGGCTGACGGTGCCCGTCATCTCTTCCATACTGGAGGCTACCTCCTCCAGACTGGAGGCCTGTTCCTGCGTGCGCTGTGAAAGGTTGGCGTTACCCTGTGCCACCTGTTCTGAGGCCGTACTCACTTCATTGGCGCCAACACGGATACTGCTGATCACTTCCGCTAACTTCAACTGCAAATCGTGCAGCGAGTTATACAACTGGCTGATTTCGTCCTTGTCAGTGTTTTCGAAAAGCTCCATGATGAGATTGCCCTTGGAAAATTGTTTGATGACTGAAACCAGTCCACTGACATTCCGGGAAATATAGCGGGTTATAAAAAAGGCGATCACAATACTGACAAATATAAATATCACTACGTTAATCAGAGCCAGATATTTCTTATTATTGAAATTGTCTATACGTGTCTTGAGCAATTCATTGAGAGCGGGCAGGGTTTGTTCATTGATATTGACAGCGGCCGTGATAGCGTTATTACCGGCGCGATAGATGTCCTGGGCATTAACGCTACCGGCAAAATCACTGCTGTCACTTCTGTAAGTACTGTCCGTTCCTGCGATTTCCCTGCTCACCATATCAGTAAATTTACTGACCAGACTCTGGAGTTCATTCACTGGACCAATCAGGCGTGGCTTAAGGTCAAGATTATATTCGAAGGCCACTTCCATCCCGTGATGGATCGCATTTGCCTGATGCTGCACCGAATTGATCAGTGCGGAAAGCTCAAACCGGATATCATCCGTTTGCGTTGACATATAACCCGCGGCACTCTTTACCCGCAAGGTGTCCATGGTTTCAAGCAGTGAAGGCATTTTCGTTACCGTTACATTGATCAAGTATGAACTGTCCAGCTCCGGATCGAGGACGAGATTGGAGGTATCATTGACCTGGGTAATGAGTGCGGCAATATCATTAATCAGGGCAGTATGACGGACGAAGCTTTCTTCCCGGGCCAGCCCCTGTGTCTGATCCTTCAAATTTCGCCATCCACTCTTGACTGCTGCCAGGTGCTCACTGGTATTCAGATTCTTTCCGTGAATTGTTTCGACTGCGGCAATGCGTTCCAGATCAGCGTTGATCGCCTGCTGTTTCTCTTCAAGACGGGTGTTGCTACCAGTATCGCCACTCAACTGCAGATAGACGATTCCCCTGTGTTCCATAACATGTAATAAAAGACTGTACACAGGCTGCAGATATTCGATACCCGCCATTTCCTTTTGGCTGGAATTGATGCTGATGTTTTTTTCTTCAATCAGCAGTGTGACCAGGTAGACCGTAGGTATCATGAGCACGGCCACCATCAGTGCAAGTTTCTGCCATAGCTTCATTTTATTTAAAAAATTCATATATAACCCCACTTTATTATTTTCTGAGCATAATCATCCTTAGACCATTGGTATTCTCCCTGGCCGTGTTTACTCCATGCGGGCAGGTCTTTATCCACCTGTTCCTGCATCACCAGTATCAATCAGTAAAGAGCTGACAAAAAGACTAATGACAGATCCGTGCCTGGTTGTGACCCTGCATGAACAGCAAATCCTTTATCTTGAATATAGTTATTCCTGGCTATCGCCGGCATCCTTCAGCATTCCTTCGTTAACCAGATAATCAATATCCAGCAGGATGATCATCTTGTCCTGGATGGTTGCCAGACCTTTAACATACTCATCGCTGATAGTCCCGCCCAGATCAGGCGCTGGCATGATCATTTCATCACTAATATTGTAGACATCGGATACAGCGTCAACGACCATGCCAATGGTGCGTACCCGTCCCGAGTGGACTACTTTGACCACCACAACCACGGCCGTCTTGCCTAACTCAGTCTGCGCCATGCCAAACCGTTTACGCAGATCCATGACCGGGACCACCATGCCGCGCAGGTTAATCACGCCAAGGACATAATCTGCTGTATTCGGTAGCAGTGTCGGTTGTTCCCAACCGCGAATCTCCTTGACCTTGAGTATATTGACTCCATATTCTTCGCCCGCAAGAAAAAAAGTCAGGTACTGGTTGGTACCTGCGTCCTGTTCCCGTAAAGCGTCTTTTGCTGTTGTCGTTGTATTCATAGTGCACTATCCTAAACTTATATCAGTATTCAGGGTAACGGTGCTGCATTGCCCGCTGTATGGGCAGCCGTAATTCCCTTGCAGTGCCGCATGAGTCCGGGCACATCAATAATCATTGCGACTGTGCCATCTCCCAGCACCGTTGCACCAGCCAGACCGGGCACTTGCTGGAAATTGGCCTCAAGACTCTTGATAACCACCTGTTGCTGACTCAGTATCTCATCCGCCAGCAATCCCACACGCTGTTGCCCGGTGTCCACCACGATTAACAATCCATCCGTGATGTCTTTGAGTTCCGAAGATATGCCGTAGGCCTTGTCCAGACGCAGCAGTGGTATATATTCGTCCCGGAACCGGTAGACTTCCGTTTTGCCAGCCACTGCGCTCAACAGCTGTTTCCTGATCTGCGTAGACTCGACTATGGCGAGCACGGGGACGATCAGAATTTCCTTGCCGACCCGGATCAGTTGACCATCCATGATGGCCAGTGTCAGTGGCAGCTTTATCGTGAAAGCGCTGCCCTTGCCCTGCTCCGAAACCAATTCGATGCTGCCGCCGAGATCATTAATATTGCGTTTGACGACATCCATGCCCACGCCCCGTCCTGATACATCACTGACCTTCGTTGCGGTAGAGAATCCCGGTAAAAATATCAGATCATGGATCTGCCCCATTGATAATTCTTCGGTATCTGAAATCAATCCGTTTTCCCTGGCCTTGACCAGTATTTTCCCCGGATCGAGACCGGCGCCATCGTCTTTTATCTTGATGATAATCTTGCCGCCTTCCTGAAATGCACTGACCTCGATTAAACCACTTTCCGGTTTCCCCGCGGCTTTTCTTTCCCCGGGTGTTTCAATCCCGTGATCCACTGCGTTTCTGATTAAATGCACCAGTGGATCGGTTATTTTTTCCAACACGGTCTTGTCCACTTCAGTCGAGCCACCCGAGATTTCGAGTTCTGCCTGCTTGTCCAGGGAACGGCACAGATCCCTGACCAGACGTGGCAAACGCTGAAAGGTAATATCAATGGACTGCATGCGGATACGCATCGCTTGTTCCTGTAATCCCCACGTATTTTTTTCGAGCAGTTCAACAATCTCCTTGAGTCTGCCCGTCCGGTCGTGGTCGTGGTCATGTTCCGTAACCGCATGACTCAGGATGGACTGGGAGATAACCAGCTCCCCCACAAGATTGATCAACGTATCTATCTTGTCTATGTTGACGCGTATGGAAGCCTGCTCCTGACCTTTCCCACCGGTTTCCAGCTCTGCAGGTTCGTCATCACGGCGCCGGCGCCGTTCCACCATCTGCCGCCGTTCACCACTCAGGTTGATATCCAGATCACAATCACCCTCGACCCAGGCAAAAATTTCCCGGATCTGTTCTATGCCAGCATCACTCTGTAACAAGAGATCCCAACCCAGATAACAATTTTCAGGATCAAATTCTTTTTCATCGATCCCGGGCAAGCGGCTAAGATCAGGGGTAATCAGCAGATTTCCCAATGCCTTCAGCTCCCGGAATAAACGGTATGGATCATTCCCCGCCTGGAGAAGATGAGGCTTCGGGCTGAAACGTATCAGCCAGCCCGCCGGTCTGGGTTGTTGCTCCACAGGAAGATTTTGAAGTTTCTCCAGGATCGCTGCCACACGGTCCTCATCGGCCTGCGCACCTGACTTGGCACAATCGAGCATATAGCGAAGCCCATCGACGGACTGGAGCAGTACATCAACCAGTTCCTGTGTCACGCCCCGCTTTCTGGATCTGACATCATCCAGAATGGACTCAAGTACATGGGTAAACTGGGAGATATTAGTAAAACCAAAGGTGCCGGCAGCGCCCTTGATAGAATGTGCGGCGCGAAAGACGGTATTCACGACCTCGGGGTCGGGCACACCCACATCGAGATTCAATAAACCGGATTCCATCGCCTCCAGTCCTTCGCGGCTTTCCTCGAAGAAGATCTCGTGAAACTGCGACAGATCCAGATTGACTGCCATGCCGGTATTACCTTTTATTATGGTGTTATTGCCATTTCAGTTCAGAGCATTTTACAGCGGCATGCCTGTCACTACAGGACGCGCCTTACTGTTTGCAACAGACTATCCGGATCGAAGGGCTTCACAATCCAGCCCGTTGCTCCTGCTACCTTGCCCATATTTTTTTTCTCCGAGCTGTCTTCGGTAGTCAGAGTCAATATCGGTGTAAATTTATACGATGGCAGTTTGCGCAATTCCTTAATCAAAGTGAATCCATCCATGTTCGGCATATTGATATCAGTGATCACCAGATCCACATCATTGGCCCGGGCAAAAGCAAGCGCCTCAACGCCGTCTGTCGCATTGAACACTTCATAGCCCGCCCCCTTGAGTGTGAAACTGACCATCTCACGCATGGATGTTGAATCATCCGCCAGTAACATTTTAATTTTTTTATCAGACACAGTGCGCCCCCAGTGTGGTTCTCGCCCCCATTTTACCGCTCTTCATTCACTACAATATGAACAATATACCCTGTTGGTTAATATAGCCGCAAATACCCTGTTTTCTTAAATCGCCCTCCAGCCATAATTCATGGCGCTGAGCTGAAAAATGGGTAATCCGATGATAATACTGTACGGCCACAAATGATAATGGCACGTTGCTACAGCGCTGATGGAGTATTACACAAAGCATGGGGTGATGGGGATGGGCCCGGATGAAATTGGCGCGCCCTAGAGGGCGAAGCGGATCAAGGAAAAGACATTTAACATGTCATTCCCCCGCTGAGCGCGAGTCAAGGATGACGGGCCGGAAACACTGCCAGGGATGATAGGTACACTTGTCAAAACTAATTGGGAGAGTTTGGCGCGCCCTAGAGGGCGAGCCGGATAGAGAAAATGACACTTAATTGTGTCATTTGGATGCAATACATCCGTGTATTGCACCCTTCGGGCAGCTAAAGTTGCCAAAATCTATTCCGGACAGATTTTTCCCGGCGACAAATTCGATGGGATCGAATTTGGACGACGTAAGCCGCCCGCAGGGCAAACTCCAGGGATGGAGTGAGTCAACGCCTTGCTACGGAAGGCAAGGCCGGGGTTTGACAAAGGTAATAATCTCGCGGCATGGATGCCAACAAATATTTCCATGCGTGCGATATGCCCTAGAGGACTGACTCGGGTTCATCCATGAACCCTCGCCCTACGGGCACACTGCGTGTGTCCAAATCGGCTATCCTGCCAATTTGTCGAACCTCGTGGCCCGAATCAAAGCCTTAAAACACACCAAATAAAAAAACCCGCTCATGGCGGGTTTATTTATTTGGCGCGCCCTAGAGGATTCGAACCTCTGACCTCAGCCTCCGGAGGGCTGCGCTCTATCCAGCTGAGCTAAGGGCGCATATTAAATTTCATACATGCCATCCCTGGCGGAGAATATAGAACTTCGATAATCACCGGCCTCGCCGTCCGCTGGCGAGGCGCTCAGCGGGAAAAAGGTCCACCCCGGACCTTTTTCTATTTCCGCTTCACCCAGCTGAGCTAAGGGCGCTTCGTTTTATAAATAGGATACTTTAATTCTTCTGCCATACTGACCTTGGTCACTAAGCTTGGCCATCCAGGCCTCGCTAAGTGACCCGGCCTTGAGCTCCCTGCTCAAGGCGTTCACCGGAGAAAAGACATGTTAAATGTCTTTTCCTCTTTCCGGCTCACCCATCTGGGCTAAGGGCGCTATGGTGTCTCACTTTAAGCGTTTGACTTTCAACTTTCTACTTTTTTTCGGGTATACTCGCCTGCCATACCCTTTATTACACAATAAACTTACTATAAAACCCAGCTCCGGGGGATCAAAAATGAGTCAGGAAAAAGATAAGGTATTTTTCAGAAACTTTTCATTAATTGTCGGTGCACTCGCGGTCATGATGGTGATCTTCATCATAGCAGCCAGGATTTTTGGCATCGATGAAGCCGCTGAAATGAAACGTCAATCCGCATCTGTTGCGGAACGCACTGCCCCGATGGGTGAAGTCAGTGTGGCTGGCGAGGAAGAGGAAGCAGCCCCGGTTGTTGCTGAAGTTGCTGCTGCCGGCGACGGTGATGCAGGCAAAAAAATATATGACGGGCTTTGTGCCGCCTGTCATGGCTCAGGCATACCCGGTATTCCACAACTGAGTGACAAGGAGGCCTGGGCGCCACGCATCGCGCAAGGTATGGAAACATTATATGCCCATTCTATCAATGGCTTTACCGGCAACAGTGGCATGATGATGCCGCCAAAGGGCGGTGGTACTAACAGCGACGATGAGGTCAAGGCCGCTGTCGATTACATGGTCTCTCATAGCCAATGATTCAGACTTGAATGATAAAAAGAGGCTTCGGCCTCTTTTTTTTTGCCCCTTATTCCCTGAGCGCCCGCTGATAAGACTCTTCCGTCAACTCGCTCCAGTCATTGTAATTTTCATTAAATCTGGAGTAGGCCTCATAAACTTTTTGAAATGCAGGACTGGCGGCAGCTTCTTCATCCAGGGTAATTTTCGTCAGTCTCTGCAATTCATCCAGAACATCCCTGGGGAACTCAAGCAACTCGATATTTTTGTTGGCCCGGATCTGCCCCAACGCGGCCTGGTTGTTAAATTCCATCTGGGCATAAATCTTTTCGCTGATGGCAGCTGCTGCCACATCAATGATCTGTTTCAGGTCGTCTGGCAATTCATTCCATTTATTCTGATTGACGATCAATTCAAACATGGTGCCGGGCTCATGCCAGCCGGGATAGTAATAATATTTTGCAGCCCGGTTGAGACCCAGCCGCAGATCATGGAACGGGCCCACCCATTCCGTGGCATCAATGGTGCCGCGCTCCAGCGCGGTATAGATCTCGCCGCCCGCCATCAGCACAGGATTGCCGCCGGCATGTTTGATCACCTTGCCACCCAGGCCTGGTATGCGCATACGCAAACCCCTGATGTCATCCAGGGATTCAATTTTCTTGTTGAACCAGCCGCCCATCTGCATACCGGTGTTACCCATCGGGAAGGGGATCACCGAATACGGGGCATACACCTCCCGCCACAGTTCAAGGCCACCGCCGTAATACAACCACGCATTCATGCCCCGGGCTGTCATGCCGAAAGGGACAGAGGAAAAAAATTGTGCCTCCGGCACCTTGCCCGCCCAATAGTAAGGCGAGCCATGCCCCATCTCGATAGCCCCCTGCGAAACAGCATCAAATACCTGTAAAGGCGGAACCAGTTCACCGCCGGCATAAACGTGAATATCCAGACGTCCCCTGCTCATGATGCGGACATTATTTGCAAAATTTTCCGCGCCTTCCTGGAAGATGGGGAAATTCGCCGGCCAGGTTGTTACCATTTTCCAGTGAAACTTTTTGTTACTATCTACACGACTGGTGGCATTGTTTATATCACCAGAAGGACTATCGCAGGAACCCAGCATTAACCATAACGGCAAGATAATTAATGCCTGTAATGACCTTCTCCAGGCTGAACTGGAATAGGCAGAATCATGTGTCATATATTTTTATCTCTTATCAATGACCAGGTGCGAATGACTTGTAGCCAGTTCACGCCGGTTGCAGATTGGCATAGGTAGCGACCAGCCATTTGCTGCCAACTTGTTCGAAGTTCACCTGTATGCGTGTGTTGCTGCCTGAACCTTCCAGATTCAGGACAACACCTTCGCCAAATTTCGCATGCAGTACCCGCTGGCCAAGTGAAAATCCACTTTGATCCTGCAGTTCCTTGACTGAAGTAAATAATGAAGGCGTTATGGCGTTATTTCTCAGGCGAACTTCGTTGATGGCCTCGGCTGGTAATTCCCGGATAAAGCGCGACGCCTGCGGATAATAGTCCGAACCATGCAAACGCCGGTGTTGCGCATGTGTCAGTGTCAGCGATTTACGCGCACGGGTGATACCGACGTAACACAACCGGCGCTCCTCTTCGAGCTGTGAGATATCCTCGCTGCTGCGCTGATGTGGAAAGAGGCCCTCTTCCATCCCGACCAGAAATACATTGGGAAACTCCAGGCCCTTGGCAGAGTGTAAAGTCATCAAATGTGCGCAATCTGTCCAGGCGCTGGCCTGCGTCTCACCCGCCTCCAGCGCGGCATGAGCAAGAAATGCCTGCAAGGGTTCCATTGTTTCTCCCTCATCATCGGTCATTTCAAACTCCCCAGCCGCTGTCACCAGTTCTTCCAGGTTCTCAATCCGCGCCAGACCGCGTTCACCTTTTTCCTTCTTGAAATGTTCGACGAGACTGCTGCGCTTGATCACGTTATCAAGGTTCTCATCCAGCGGCAGTTCCTTGTTAGATTCTCCCATCTCATGGATCAATTGCAGGAAACTTTCCAGCGCACCCACTGCGCGTGCACTGAGCAATTTATGTTGAATCATATGCACTGATGCTGCCCAGAGCGAACATTGATCGCGTTTCGCCTCTGACCGCAGTTCCTCAATGGTGCGTTCACCTATTCCTCGCGGCGGCGTGCTGATGATCCGTTCGAATGATGCATCGTCATCATGGAAAGTAGCGAGACGCAGATAGGCCAAAGCATCCTTGATCTCGGCACGCTCATAGAAACGCATGCCGCCGTAAACGCGATAGGGAATGTTCGACCGCATCAATGCCTCTTCAATCACGCGCGACTGGGCACTGACGCGATACAGCACAGCACTGTCATTATATATACCGTGAGTGTTGTACCATGACATGATCCGGTCAACGACAAACCGCGCCTCGTCCTGTTCATTGAAGGCGGTATAGAGATTGATTTTTTCGCCCGCGGCATCCTCGGTCCACAATTGCTTGCCCAGTCTTGCGTTATTATTGGCGATCAGCGCATTGGCGGCCTTCAATATCGTCGCGGTGGATCGATAATTCTGTTCCAGACGGATCAGTTGTGTATTGGCAAAATCCTTGCTGAGGCGTTGCATGTTCTCCACGCGCGCGCCGCGCCAACTGTAGATCGATTGATCGTCGTCCCCGACAGCAAATATCGAACCGGTATCGCCCACCAGTAACCGTAACCATGCATATTGCAGGGTATTGGTGTCCTGGAATTCATCGACCAGCACGTGCCTGAAACGTTGACGATAATGCGCCAGTACGGATGGCTGATCGCGGAACAGTTCATGCGCACGTAAGAGCAGTTCAGCAAAATCCACCAGACCGGATCGCTCACAGGTTTCCTGATAGTTCTGATAAATGCGGATCATCTGGTGCAGTGTGTGATCGCCCTGATCCTCGATATGCTGCGGACGCAGGCCGTCATCCTTGCGTGCATTGATAAACCATTGCGCCTCACGTGGCGGGAATTGCGATTCGTCCAGTTCCATGGTGCGGATCACACGACGGATTGTGCGGTATTGATCGTCGCTATCGAGGATCTGGAAACTCCGCGGCAATCCGGCCTCCTGCCAGTGGGCGCGTAACAAGCGATGCGCCAAACCATGAAACGTGCCGACCCACATGCCGCCCACCGGTTGTTGTAATAAATGCTCGATACGTCCGCGCATCTCGGCGGCCGCCTTGTTGGTAAACGTCACGGCCATGATGCCGTAGGGTGTGGCCTCGCCGGTCTGGATATACCAGGCAATCCGGTGCACCAGCACGCGCGTCTTGCCGCTGCCGGCCCCGGCCAATACCAGGATATTGCTCATGGGCGCGGCCACGGCTTCGCGCTGTGCAGTATTCAGAGGATCAAGAACGGAGGAGACATCCATGCCGGAATTCTATCAAATTCGATCCGCTGTTGTTTACATAACTTAAACCGAACATGAATGTTATGATGTGCAAACAATAAAGCGATATTTTCAATGACCAATCAAGCCATGCAGCATCTGACAGAACAAAATAAAAATAACGAACCAGTCGAACTGGTACAGCGACTACTGGACGAGGCACGCAAACAAGGAGCAACGGCAGCCGAGGCCGATATCGGCACCGGCACGGGTTTTTCCGTGACCGTGCGCTGGGGCGAGATCGAAAAGATCGAACACGAGCGCGACAAAGGCCTCAGCACCACCGTTTACATGGGCAAACGCAAAGGCAGCGCCAGTACTTCGGACTTCAGCGACAAATCCCTGCAAGAGACTATCAAGGCGGCGTGTGATATCGCGCGTTATGCCAGTGAAGATGCTGCTGCCGGACTGGTGGATACAGAACTCATGGCCAAAACCGTTCCCGATCTGGATTTGCATCATCCCTGGCCAATTACACCGGAGCAGGCCATCGAGCTTGCCATCAAATGTGAAGACATTGCGCGGAATTACGATCAGCGGATCAACAACTCGGACAGCGCCGTGGTCAGTTCCTATTCCGGCACACATGCCTATGGTAATAGCAACGGTTTCGCGGGTGGGTGGCAATGGTCAAGTCATACCATCGACTGCACCGTGATCGCGGAACAGGCGGGCAGCATGCAACGTGATGGCTGGTACAGCAAGACGCGGGACTATAACGATCTGCAAACCATCAATGTGATTGGTGAAGAAGCCGCACGCCGCACCATACAGAAACTTGGCGCAAGAAAACTGACCACGCGCAATGTGCCGGTTATTTTCGAGGCGCCGGTGGCTGCGGGACTGTTCTCGGCTTTCATCACCGCCATTTCCGGCGGCAGTCTTTACCGCCGTGCCAGTTTTCTGCTGGACAAACTCGGGGAACCGGTTTTTTCAAAACAAATTCACGTACACGAACAACCGCATCTGAAAAAAGCGCTGGGCAGCGCGCCGTTTGATAATGATGGCGTAGCCACACGGGCACGGGACATCGTTAAGGACGGAATACTGCAGGGTTATGTATTGAGCGGTTACTCCGCACGCAAACTCGGCATGCAGACCACCGGTAATGCGGGCGGTGTGCATAATCTCATCATTGAACCGGGCAAGGAAACACTCAACGACCTGATCAAACAAATGGATACCGGTTTATTTATTACAGACATGATCGGTTTCGGCGTAAACCAGGTCACCGGTGATTACTCTCGCGGCGCCTACGGCCTCTGGATCGAGCATGGTGAAATTCAGTATCCGGTGGAAGAAATCACCGTCGCCGGAAATCTGAAAGATATGTATCAACACATCGTTGCCATCGGTAATGATGTCGATCCGCGTGGAAACATTCTTACGGGTTCAGTGCTGATCGAAAACATGACCGTGGCGGGTGAATGATGAATTCTTCTATCCTGTAGTGCATCTCCGTTACTTCTATCGAAATAAATCAGCATGAGTACCGGTGCGTTCGAAGATGATATCTTCGCCGTCAAGTTTATAGATAAGCAGCCAGTCAGTCTCAAGATGACATACCCGCCGGCCGGAGTAGTTGCCCAGTAATGAATGATCCCGATGCCTGGCCTCTAATGATTCTTCCGTAATCAGTTTCTCCATCACTGCCCGCAGTTTAATCAGATTTTTACCCCGCTTGCGCGCCAGTTCCACAGCTTTCTTGAAGTGGCTGGTGCGGATCGGGTTTCGCATCAGATATCGAGATCCTTAAATAGCTCCTTCGCATTTTTGAATCGCTTCAGGTTCTTGCCCTGGTCAGTATCATGAAAGGCTTTCTGGGTCTCCGGATTGGGAAATTCTACGGGGAAAGGCAGCCCCTGCCGTAACTCAACCTGCTTCAGAAACAGTGTAATGGCCTGTGAAGTGCTTAAGCCCAGTTGGCTGAGCACCCGCTCAGCGCCCTTCTTGAGCTTGGGTTCAACGCGGGCCCGCACTATAGTATCCTTCGCCATAAATCACCTCGTTTGCTTAAATTTAATATGTAGCTACATTGTAGCTCATCAACAAATGCTTAACAAACCATATTCTCACCGGATCGATACTGATCGATAACATGACCGTGGCGGGTGAATAACCATCACTATAATGAGTTCGGAATGAGTTCGGGGTCAGAGTAAAAACTTACCACTACTCGTCAAGACTACGGGTAACCGTTGTGGCCTTTTTGCACGAACCACATTTTCCAGCCAGTCAAGTTCGACTCCCAACACTTCCTTATAAAGAAATAACAGTGCGGACAAGGCTTGATTTTGAGTGGAAGCTGAGACATGCTTGTTTACAGCAAGGTCAGTAAGAAAAGCCGATATCCCGGCCTCACCAAGATCACGCGGATGGGTTTTGTTATGGAAGAAAATGTAGCGTTTAATCCACTGACAAATTTGTCAGGAACAAATTTGAACAGCCGCAGGCTGGCCCGTAGAGAGAAATACAGGGATGTATTTCGTAGTGTAGGCTTCTTCGGTGCGGATACTGTAATGACGCACTTGAATGGCATCGCGAACCTGGTCGAGAAGTTTTGGAGTTTTCATTGCGGGCTCCCTGCGTTGTTTGTTTTTTGTTTTAGGCTCCCCTATTTGGAGTTAACCCGTTGTTTTTATTATAACCCGGTTTTTTATACACCCGAAAAGCCAATCTGCCATAGAGCTTTTAGGGTGTCTACTTGTAGTTGGGCCGCATAGGTAGTGCATGACGATACGCATTGCGGAAGTAGTTCATCGCTCGTGGCCCGATGAGGGCCGTGTGCGCACTGTTCTGACCCCGTTTTGCCTCTCACCTGAACGAATCGCTTCTGCCATTTCCTCATGTATCCATTCCCCCGAGACTTATCACCACGGCGGGTTGCAGCAATTCCTGGCAGCGACGATTGAGCAACACCTCGAATCTACTCTCGCCTCTACCGACGGATTGTCGCGTGCGGACAACCGATATAGCCCGGATCTAAACGAGAAAGCGGATTTCGCCCTCGCACACGATAACTCGAAAGGGAAAATATTTTTCGAGGTCGAATTTCGCCCGAATGTCGAAAAGGATCTGATTAAATTTCAGATTGGAGCCAACCGCAGGACACTGGCCGCAGCTGTTCTAATCTTGGCGATCGACCGTGAAAACATTAACGCGAGTTACAGTACCATGCCTGAATATCATAAGTTCGAACGCATCATTCAAGAACTCCGGCCTAGTTACCCGTTGTTGCTTGTTGGCATTCGTATCGCGAACGATGCAACATAACCGCGAGATCGAGGGGAAACGTATGCCGGGTCAAGTGACGGGTCGTATGCTTAATCGAAAGTGGGGCGTCAATGCAAGGCATGCGCTGTATCGCGAGGATGGACGTTGGTACCACGTCCTCGAGCGGTTTCCTGGGGCGCTCTTCGATGCCCAGGGATACGTCGTTTTCCAAACCGAGCAGGAGTTTCGACACTGCTCGTATCTTTCAATTGGTGACGAAGTGAACGTCAAGAGTCCTAGGGGCATCGCCGCCATTCCAGGCTATGTTCGCGTCGTCAAATAAGCAAGTGGTTTCCGCCCAACCCGGCGCTGCAAGCGGCGCGCCCCTGAGCTTTGCGTTATATTTCATGATGGGCGAGTATCAATTTTTTAAATTTAGGGTTATAGATAAATATTTTTTAGACTCCCTAGTGATGGGTACGTTATATTTTTCTCCACCCAATAAATTAAATGATCCGTTTGATTGCAATATTAATGTAAAACAATCAATTTTGAATGCTGCTAAAGATTTAACTGGTAAAAATGTTGTGCTTCCCGGTGGTGCCTAGTGACGCTATCGCCACCTAACCAGCCGATGGTTCCGACGCTGCGCGCTGGCGCGCGAAACGCGCGCGCGTGAAGGCCAACGTTATAACCGGCCTTGCAGTAGTGACATAATGTAACTACAATTCATCCTATGGAGTTCGAATGGGACGCATCGAAGAGAAAGGAAAATCTCCGCAAACACGGCCTGGATTTTCTGGATGCCCCTGCCCTGTTCGAAGGTCCAATGTTATGTCGTCTTGATACCCGAGACGATTATGCAGAACCGCGATGGATTGGTGTAGGGTTTATTAAAACTACCTGTGCCGTCGTCGCATTTACAGAACGCAATAACGGAAAGATCATCCGGATTATCTCATTGAGAAAAGCGCTGACCCATGAACGCAAAGCCTTCGAAAAAACGATCCAAAACCGATTGGGATAAAATTAAAACCCGGGCCGACGCGGATATTGATACTTCCGATATCCCCCCGCTTGATCCGGATTTCTTTAAATCCGCGGTGCTGCGCATGCCTACGACCAAATCGAGTATTACCGTACGTCTCGACTCCGATGTATTGGCGTGGTTTCGAAAGCAAGGCAGCAGGTATCAAACCAGAATTAATGCCGTGCTTCGAACATATATGGAAGCGCACAGAAAGTGATTAAACATAACCAGCCAATCGAACCGACGCGTTACCGCGCAACTCACTTCAATCGTTATGTTCTTTATCGGCCATGAAGATTGATCTAAAAGCAAAAAAAGTGAAGCCGAGTGGCAGCGCACGATTGACAAATTTGCACTTTCTGCAACACCGAAATGGTTTGAATGGCTCGGATGGGTATTGATCTTGGGAGCCCTAACCTTTCTGGCAAAAAAGGCAGATAGTGTTGCCATAAACATAATACTTGGAATATCAGGCGGACTTTTTGTGCTTTACTTCTTTAACTTTTTCTACCAATTTGAGTTTGAGAATCTCCCGTTTATAAAGAGCCCATTGGTAGCACGTATTGTGTCAATTGCCTTAGCCGGAGCTATGGGGGCTGGGCTGTGGTTCTTGTTCAGAGCCGTTATCGATGTACTGGGTGAAACTGGAACATAACCATTGCCTCAGCCGACCGCCTTCGTCGCTGGCGCTCCTCCGGCGTCGGCTGAGGCAAACCGTTCGACGTCGAAAAGATGATAAGACAAAGTCAAGGGATGAAAAAGTAACGTGGAATTCCGCCAATTGATACGGGAGCGAGCGTCGCGGCGGTTACTTTTCTTGCCGCATGCGGTACGTCAAATGTCCCGCCCAGATCGAATGATTTCTACTTCCGGCGTGCGGAAGGTGCTTGAAGAAGGAGAAATCATTGAGGATTATCCTGACGACGCAAGAGGCCATAGTTGTCTACTGCTAGGCAAAGGGACAGACGGGCGGCCGATACACGTTGTGTGCGCCCCGAAAGCCGAATACTTGGCTGTAATAACGGCGTATATTCCGG
>JBCKWI010000008.1:0-49358 GCA_038922795.1 Gammaproteobacteria bacterium | reverse complement strand
ATATTCAGCGAGTGGATCGTAACTGAAATCAGGCTGATCCCGGTCCTCTTCCGCCAGCGGTAAAATCTGGCGTAGCAGGGGGTCATGCTCATCTCCGTTAGTTATTCTGTTCTTGAACCCTTCGGTGACACGCAAAGGAAAAGAGATGGCGGACTGGTTTGCCAATGCCAGGGCATTTCGGGCCAATCCGATATCTTCGAGTAATGTCACAGGGCCGATTTTTGTCTTCCGTAACTCTGCCTGCCAATTTGTCTGCTGCATAATTTTCCATCTTCAATGTATGATAGCGGCCTTTATCATATGAGAATTATCAACACGAGGGAAATATGGGTATTTTCAGCACAAATGTTTTCAAGGCCGGTCTCAAGGTAATGCTTGATAACGATCCTTGCGCGATTCTTTCTAACGAATATGTAAAGCCGGGGAAAGGCCAGGCGTTTAACCGCGTCAAACTGCGCAATCTGAAGACCGGGCGTGTGATAGAGCGTACTTTCAAGTCAGGCGATACACTCGAAGGCGCAGATGTTGTTGATCTGGAAGTGCAGTATTTATACAACGATGGCGAACTGTGGTATTTCATGAATCAGGAAAGCTACGAACAATATATGGCTGGCGAAAAAGCCATGGCAGATACTGCACTATGGATCAAAGGTGAGGAACTCTGCACCATGACCCTGTGGAATGGTGCTCCCCTGACAGTCAGCCCGCCTAATTTTGTTGTCCTTGAAATTGCTGATACCGATCCGGGCATCCGTGGTGATACAGCCACCGGTGGCTCCAAACCGGCGACGCTTGAAACCGGTGCAGTCGTTAAGGTCCCCCTGTTTGTGGAAAAAGGTGAAAAAATCAGGATTGATACCCGCACCGGTGAATACATGAGCCGTGCTTGATCAGGAAATTCATAGATAGTCCTTTAATAATGGCAAACAAATGGCAACCGGCAGCATCTTTTGAGATGCTGATCACCCGTGCACGGTTATTGGAACAGTTGCGGGAATTTATGGCTGTACATGGAGTACTTGAGGTTGAAACACCCATGCTCGTCAATGCTACTGTATCTGATCCGCATATCGAGAGTTTTGAAACTGCTTTTCAGTATCCGGGCCGGCGCAACAAACGAAAACTTTTTCTGCATACTTCACCTGAGTACGCGATGAAAAAATTATTGGCATCAGGCAGTGGTCCGATTTATCAGATATGCCGGGTGTTCAGGGACAATGAGATTGGCAAATATCACAATCCGGAATTCACCATGCTGGAGTGGTACCGTCCGGGGTATGATCATCATCAGTTAATGGGTGAACTGGATAAATTATTGCTGGAATTAAATTTTAAACCTGCGCAGAAAAAAACCTATGCCGAAGTATTTAAAGAAAGGACTGATATTAATCCCCACACTGCGGAACTGACGGAATTACAAAAAAAAGCAGCTGATAATGGATTTACAGCTCAAGTTGATGAAAGATCGATTTTACTGGATTTTATCTTCAGTCACTGTATCAGCGATAATCTCGGTCATGAATGTCCGGTCATGATTTATGACTTTCCGGTATCGCAGTCCGCGCTGTCCAGGATTAAGGATACTGATCCTCCAGTTGCGGAAAGATTTGAACTGTTCATTAATGGTCTGGAGATCGCCAACGGTTTCCATGAATTGTGTGATGCAAGTGAACAGAAAAACAGATTTGTACAGGACAATCTGAAACGGAAAAAGTCAGGCAAACCGGAAATTTTAATTGACGAGAAGTTTATTGAAGCATTGAAGCATGGATTACCACCCTGTGCCGGAGTTGCTGTCGGAACAGATCGTTTGTTGATGGCTATGAATCACTGCACAGACATCCATGAAGTAATTGCTTTTCCGGTTGATCAAGCCTGAGAGACAGGCGGGATATTGCATTGTTAGAAGCAGCGGAAGTTTTTTCTGAACAGGGACCAATCGCCAGACAGCTACAGGATTATGCTGTCAGGGAACAACAACTGGAACTGGCCACATCAATAGCCAGAGCCATGCAAGATGAAGAATCCCTGATCTGTGAGGCCGGTACCGGCACAGGCAAAACTTTTGCCTATCTTGTCCCGGCGTTAATGTCAGGCAAAAAGGTCATTATTTCGACTGGCACCAAACACCTGCAGGATCAATTATTTTATAAAGATCTTCCCGTTGTCAGCAGGGCACTGGGCTTGCCCGTGAATACCGCCTTGCTTAAAGGCCGATCCAATTATCTTTGTAAATTCCATCTGGTTGAATATGAAAAGAACAACCGGGCCATGCCAGTCCAGTTACAGGACAGTTTGGTATCCATAAAACAATGGTCGGCACAGACTGCAACCGGGGATTTGACTGAACTGGCGGACCTTCCGGAAAAATCACCGGTACAGGCCGGTATTACCTCAACTGCCGAAAATTGCCTGGGGCAGGATTGCGAATATTATGATGAATGTTTTGTGTTGAAGGCACGACGCAATGCAAATGAAGCAGACCTCGTTATAGTCAACCACCATTTACTGATGGCTGATCTGGCCCTGCGAGATACCGGTTTCGGCGAGGTGTTGCCCAAGGCCAGCTTCATTATTTTTGATGAAGCCCATCAACTACCTGAACTGGCTGCTGAATTTTTTGGCAGTGTGGTAAGCAGCCGCCAGTTACTTGAACTCATTAATGATACTCGTGCTGCTTATATGAGTGACGCCAATGATGTTCCGGGGTTTACTGATATACCCGATGCATTGCAGACCAGCATGCAAAAATTCCGCCTTACCATGGGGAAAAACGATCGTCGTTCAGCCTGGCTGGAAATAGCAGAAGATAAAACCATTACCGGTGCATTTGATGTGTTATATGAAAAGCTGGCTGCACTTGAAAGTGCATTAGATCAGTTATCATCACGTTCAAAGTCACTGGAAAATTGCTGGAAGCGGGCAGGCAATCTGCTGGGTATGCTGAAGGATTTCAGGGAACGTGAGAGTGATGAATATATCCAGTGGCTGGAGACCAGGGGTTATGGATTTTTACTGCACCAGACACCACTGAATGTTTCCAGGATATTTCAGCAACGCCTGTCGCAACACGAATGCCAGTGCATCTATACTTCAGCCACACTGGCAGTGGGAGATGATTTCAGTCATTTTGCCGGGCAACTTGGCTTGAGTGAAATCAGATCACAAACCTGGCCAAGCCCGTTTGATTATCAAAAACAGGCACTGCTGTATCTCCCTGAAAATATGCCGGACCCGGGAGGGCCAGCTTATACTTCTGCAGTAATCAATTATGCACTACCGGTCATACACGCCAGTCAGGGTCATGCTTTTATACTCTTCACCAGTCATCGCGCCTTGCGGGAAGCAACAGATCTGATTATGAATAAAATTGATTATCCAATCCTGGTACAGGGTGATGCGCCCAGAACGGAGTTACTCGAAAAATTCAGGCGTACGAAACATGCTGTATTACTCGGCACCAGCAGTTTCTGGGAGGGTGTGGATGTAAAGGGGCAGGCATTGTCCTGTGTCATCATCGATAAACTGCCGTTTGCATCGCCGGATGATCCGGTCTTCCGGGCGCGTTCGGTGAAGATGCAGGAACAGGGGATTAATCCCTTCATGGATTACCAGTTACCACAGGCCATCATTGCCCTGAAACAAGGCGTGGGCAGGTTAATCCGTGATATGAATGATTACGGCGTGTTGATGATCTGTGATCCAAGATTACGTTCAAAATCCTACGGGAAAAAATTCCTGAACAGCTTGCCAAAGATGAATATCACCAGCAATATTGCAGATGTAGAAAATTTTTATGCGGGTCATACAGAACAAAAGATAAACCCTCCCCCTTGATGGGGGAGGGTGGGGGTGAAAGCATGAAATAATTACTATCTACCCTCATCCTGCCTTCCCCCTTAGAGGGGGAAGGGAAAACTATCCGCGGTTTTTTACAGTTTCAAGGCCAGCGTTAAACCATCTGCGATGGTCAACATGGTGATTTTTACCCGCTCGTCACGATAAAGCATTTCATTGAATTTCCGGATAGCCAACGTGTCCTTGTCTTTTTCGTCCGGATCGGCGGCCTTGCCGTACCAGAGCACATTATCAATGACTATCAATCCGCCCTTACGGCTCAACTGCAGTGCCCGTTCATAGTAATCCGGGTATTCCGGTTTGTCCGCGTCAATAAAGACAAAATCAAAAGTTCCCTGTTCGTCTTTAACGAGTAGTTTATCCAGGGTCTGGATGGCCGGCGCCAGGATCAGTTCTATCTTGTCCGCAACGCCTGCCCTTCGCCAATACTTTTGGGCAATGTCTGTATATTCTTTATTAATATCGCAGGCAACAATATGGCCATCGTCGGGCAATGCCATGGCCATGCACAGCGAGCTGTAGCCAGTGAACACACCGATTTCAATGACCTTTTTTGCATGCATCAAATTGATGAGCAAAGCCATGAACTGTCCCTGATCCGGTGCGATCTGCATAATGGCCTGGGGTTGCTTAGCTGTTTCGGCACGCAACTCCTTCTGGATTTCTGTTTCCCGCAGTGAAACGGATAACAGGTAATCATAGATTTGATCGGTAATATTAATCGTCTTGCGAGTCATGGTTTCTTCAGAACATGTATGAAGTAAATTGACCAGGAACCTATCAATTTGTCATTTCGAGCAAAGCGAGAAATCCTTGTCTCGACCGAAGGGACGACCCCATGGACGGGGGAGATAGAGTTGCGCCGGGAGCAGCAACCGAGAGATCTACATAAGATCCCTCACTATGTTCGGGACGTCTGCGGCGGATTTCTCGATCAATGTTCCTGACATGATTCTACCACCTGCATCCATGCAGGCGTCCCTGTGGTCGAAATGACAATAATTACTTATTCAAGTTTACTGGTGTAATAATATACCAATGATGAGCGAAATTTTACTTAGTCAGAAGCATAAAGATTATATCGAACTGGTCCAGTTGACGGATACCCATATCTTTTCGGGACCGGGCGCAACCTTTGACGGGGTCGATACAGCAAAATCACTGGAACAGGTGATAGCCCATGCCCGCCAGACTACGTGGCCACCGGATGCCATACTGGTCACCGGTGACCTGGTACATGATCCTGAACTGCGAGCCTATGAACGGCTGGTTGCAATGCTCAAGACCTTGCAACGCCCTGTGTTCTGCATCCCCGGCAATCATGATGATTCTGCCCTGATGCAACAAGTCCTGAATCAGGACAATATCCGCACACCAAAATCCATCCACCTTGAAAAGTGGATTATCCTGATGCTGGATTCATTTTTTCCCAACACCCATGCAGGCTGTCTGGATGACGATGAATTGAAATATCTGGATGAACAGTTAAAGACACATAAAAACAAATTTGCGCTTGTCTGCCTGCATCACCCGCCGGTATCCATCAACAGTCCCTGGCTGGACCGGATGGGCCTGCAAAATCCGGAAGATCTGTTTGCGGTGATAGACCGATATCCGCAGGTCAGGGCCGTGCTCTGGGGGCATATCCATCAGGAATTCAATAGTCTTCGCAAGGATGTAAAGTTGATGGCAACCCCGTCTACCTGTGTGCAATTTACGCCAGAATCAGATTGTTATAACAAGGACGATCAAGCAGCCGGATACAGATATTTGAAATTATTTCACTCCGGAGAAATACAGACGAATGTTGTAAGAACAGGAAATTCATGATTCATCCGGTTGGATTGTTGGGGACAGGATGTAAGGCCTGGCCATCACTTCAGCGTGGTGTATCTGGTTTGGTAATAACTTCTTTTCCCTGAATAGTATGTTCATCTTTTTTGGGGCCACTGCGTTGCCCTGAATTGCGGAGGCGTAATACCACATATAAGCGGTAGTGAAATTCTGGGGAACAGTATCGCCGTCCTGATACATGGTGCCCAGGCTCAATTGTGCTGAAAGATGGCCTTTTACCGCGGCCTTTTCATACCATTGCCTTGCCAGTGTGTGATTTTTTTTGACGCCCAGACCCAGATAATAATGAATACCAAGATAGTACGCCGCGTTCAGATCGCCATTTTCGGCCAGTGGTTTCCACAGTTCAATTGCACGTTCGTAATCACCATTCCTGAAAGCCTGTTCCGGATTGTTTTCAGTGCACGATACCAATAACGAGATGGTCAGGGCCAGTAATATTAACCTGAATCTGGCAATTAAATTAGGATCAGAATAATTCACTATTAATTTGTTGAAAGATTATCCGGTAACGTTATTTCGAAGATAGACCGGCAATACTTCTTCAGGTTTGACCATACTGCCGTTCATATAGTCATGTACCGCCAGTACGGCGACATCGGCAGCATGCGGAAAACGTTCTCCATCAAATCCAGCCAGTTTTCCTGCAAATATATTTGTTAATGGGCCGGTAAATCGTGACCAGCCGCTGCCAACACCAAAGCACATTGCAGTTGTCTGTAAGGTAATATTGACCGGAGCAATAACCAGCTCTTCGCCAACCAGTTCGACGTTATCAGCGTTTTTATATAAACCAAAATAAACTTCATTCATGCGGGCATCGATGGCAGCGGCAATGTATTCAGCCTTGTCCTTTGCAGATCGAGCGAGCGCGGCCAGTGAAGATATAGGGATAACAGGCAGATCGGCAGAAAACGCCAGTCCCTGTGCAATCCCTGTCGCTATACGGACCCCGGTAAATGCACCGGGCCCACGGCCAAACGCGATGGCATCAAGATCCGTGAGTTTGACTTGCGCCTGTGATAATACCTGATCGACCATGGGCAGGATCAGTTCCGCATGACGTTGTGGTGCAACTTTATAAAGGGACGTTATTTCACCATCAATATACAGCGCGGCGGAACAGGCTTCGGTGGAGGTGTCTAATGCGAGAAGTTTCATAAAAAACAGAATATAGAATATGGGATATAGAATCCAGAAAATGAATTCCCTCACCCTGACCCTCTCCCAGAGGGCGAGGGGAAGGATGTTTGTGTGAAGGATATAGAATCCAGAAGTCAGAATGATACCATCCTTGGCACTGGATCCTGTACATTCCATGTACAGAATGACGGCATGTTTAATTACTCGGTTGTTCCGTACATTCCCCCTAACAAATACGGGGCAGGCTTTGTACCAATGACGGAGATGATAATTTGGCTGGTTTGTTTTACTGACTCCTGACTTCTGTCTCCCGTATTCTTTAATTTACGCTATAATCCCCGCCCATGTTTGGACCATTTGAAGCCTTTATCGGGTTACGTTACGTTCGCGCCAAGCGCCGTAACCATTTTATTTCATTTATCTCGCTGACTTCCATGATGGGCGTGGCCCTGGGGGTGATGGCCCTGATCACTGTCCTCTCCGTCATGAATGGTTTTGAAAAGGAACTGACCAGCCGTATTCTGGGTATGGCTTCTCATGCATCTGTCATCTCACGGGATAAAACGATGGATGAGTGGCGTCATCTGGCCGGTATTATCAGTCAGAACCCGGCAATAACCGGTGTTGCTCCGTATTTGCAGGGGGAAGGCATGCTGGTTTATGGCGGGAGTGTCAGTGGCACTGTCATCACCGGCATATTGCCTGAAGAAGAACCCAAGGTCTCCGAAGTGGCAAAGAAAATGGTCGACGGGAGTTTCAATGATCTTGTGCCGGGAAATTTTGACATGATCGTCGGGTCTGAAATGGCCAAATCACTGGGGATCAGGGTAGGGGACAAAGTGACCCTGATTGTGCCTACAGCGAATGTCACGCCGGCAGGTGTCATCCCGCGGATGAAGCGGTTTAACGTGGTGGGCATATTTCAAATCGGCATGCATGAGTTTGACAGCGCACTGGCGTTGATACACCTTGAAGATGCTAAAACGCTGTTTCGTAATAGAGGTTCCGTCGGGCTGCGTCTGAAAACAGACAATATTTTTAATGCCCCCCGGATCAGCCGCGAGATTGTACAACAACTACCCGGTGAGTATTGGGTGGTGGACTGGACCCAGCGGCATGCCAATTTCTTCCGTGCCTTGAAAACGGAAAAGGCCGTCATGTTTGTGATCCTCACATTGATAGTCGCGGTAGCGGCTTTCAATATTATCTCAACCCTGGTCATGGTGGTGACCGATAAACAATCCGATATTGCCGTGTTGCGGACCATCGGCGTGAGCCCGGCCAGTATCATGAAGATATTTATCATCCAGGGTGTCGTCATCGGGACGGTGGGGATATTGCTGGGTGTCATCGGTGGTGTGTGGCTGGCCTCCAATGTTGAAACCATCGTGCCGGCCATTGAAAAATTTTTCCAGGTCAAGTTTTTATCGCCTGACGTGTATTACATCAGCGAACTGCCTTCCGATATGCACTGGCGGGATGTGATCGTGATCAGTAGTGTGGCCTTTGTGTTTTGCCTGATAGCGACTATTTATCCGGCTTGGCGAGCGGCCAGGACGCAACCGGCTGAGGCGTTAAGATATGAATAGTGATAATAACGCGATACTCAGTTGCATCAACCTGGAAAAATCATTTCATGATGCCACGATTGAGGTTGATGTATTGCAGGGTATTAATCTGGAAGTGATGAAAGGTGATCGGATTGCGATTGTCGGTTCATCCGGTTCAGGCAAAAGCACACTGTTGCATCTCCTGGGTGGTCTGGATGTGCCAAGCAAAGGTGAAATCAGAATTCTGAATAATGAATTTTCCAGTCTGAACGAGACCGAGCGGGGCTGGTTACGCAATCGTAGTATGGGGTTTGTATACCAGTTTCATCATCTGCTGCCGGAATTCACTGCTCTGGAAAATGTCGCATTGCCCTTGTTCATTCGTGATAATAACGTGGAACACGCGGAAAATACCGCGACGAAATTATTGACCCGGGTAGGGTTAGGCAAACGCCTGTTGCATAAACCCGGTGAAATGTCCGGTGGGGAAAGACAACGCGCTGCTATTGCGCGGGCATTGGTGACACAACCACAATGCATCCTGGCTGATGAGCCGACCGGTAATCTGGATGAGCATACCGCAGCGCAGGTATTCAATATTATGCTGGAACTTAATCGGGACTACGGTACGAGTCTCATCATGGTGACGCATAACCTGAGCCTTGCCCACAAGATGGACAAGATCTATGAATTGCACGAGGGGAGGTTGAGTCTATACCAAGGATGACTCTGAGAAGTCAGAAGACAGGATTCAGGAGTCAGAATGCAAAAAGGACCCTATACCTTAATTTCCTGGCTTGTGGCAACATCTTGAGAAATATAGCACGGTTTGCTATAAAATATTCAGATATTCGAGCCAAACTGTCTCGATATAGTGAAAAAATACCGAGCCTAATCAGGGTTCCATTGTTAACAAGTTAGCCGTATAAGATGATGGTGGTAGAATGTCATTAAAAATATCTACACAGAAAGTTGATACTTGGAAGAAACGTATTCAACGAGAAGGACTTAAGGGTTCTACTTATTTCTGCCAGCAAAGTGGAAAGGTTTGGGTATCGGCATCTGTAGATCATCAGTCAATTTGCAAGGGTGTTCTTGGTGATCCCACAAAAGACACTAGTTTAGAAAGTTATATTTGTTGGGATGATGTGCAGGCACATGATTTAGTTGAAATTCTATACCAAATTGAGAATGCATAATTAAATGAGAGTTCGTTAATACGCACCCTCAAAATAGATCATTCCACGATCTCCGGTTCAAGAAAAAAATCAAGGCAACTTTCCAAACTTGTCTTCAAAACCATCACGGAGCATGTGTCTGCCGCTGTCAGTCCAATAGGTCACGTCTTGTTCAATAAAAAACCATTTAGCGAGTAAGAGAATACGCTCGGCCTTTACATTTCCTTTGAAATGCTTCAAATCGCCCAGAACTTTTTTACTGTTCTCACAATCCCAAATTCTGCGAAGCGCGTGCAGCAATTCATGCTTTGCGGCAGCAGAACTAGCAAGCTTACTTAATTCATCGAACAAATCACCATGACTCGGTGGCTTGTCGTTTCCATTTTTGAACTTCGTAAAGCCTTCGCAGCAGATTACAAAGTCAGCTCCCTTGTTTAGTCGTGTGGGTCTTGTTAGGTAAATCTTATTTCCGTCTGATAATTCTTCAACGTCGTAGCGGTAAGTGTTTCTCACAATTTGCGTGCCTGGATTTTCGTTGATCCAATGCTGAAAAACTTCAGCCCGCACTTTGGCTCGGTCAGTTGATTGCAACTCGAACGACAGGTTGGTGTGATTTTTTGTTTTACTCATTTGAATAATTCTCCTTCTACGTTTTTTTCTGCTTTGATTCGTTTCACCGTGAGCGCGAGGTGCGCTTCATCCATCTCGACGCCGACGCACTTGCGTTCGAGACGGACGCAGGCCACGGCAGTCGTTCCGCCGCCGAGAAACGGGTCGAGCACAAGGTCGCCTGCTATGTATGAAAGACAACATAGATTTTATTGTATTCGCAATTATTCAGGCTAAAGAAGCAGAAAAGTATGGCTTCACCCGAAATGAATGTTGCCGTAATTTAAAAACCGCACTACATCAATATTGGCAAAATAAGACATTGGGGCAACACGGGCAGTCGCAAAAAGCGAATCTTCCTCGTTCAAAAGCGGCAATTGGTAGACAGTTGTCAGATTTAATTGTAGAGCATGTTGTGCCACAAATGGAAATTGTAAAGATGCTCATGGACATGGAACCCTTAGAAAAGAAAGATGTTGAAATGATATTAACAAAATACTTCCGTGTAATTTTAGTGACCAAAGATGAACACAGTAAATTAAATGCATCAGGCTTGAGATCAAAAATGCCAAATGATTGGGACGGTAAAGATGTATGGGCAAGGTATAAAGCAGTTGATATTGATCAAGAATATGGCTAACAAGACGTCTATGGACTCCTCGGTCAAGCAGTAAATAATTTTTGATTTTATTCTGACTTCTGATTCCGGTCTTCTGTATTCTTGTTTTTCCGGTTACGCCGTTCTTCCCATTTTCTGACCAGCGACAGCCGCCAGAGCAATCTGACAGCAACATAGCCGGTAATGGCGCTGATCGTGGCCAGGATAAAACTACCCAGCAACAGCGGCTCCCAGATATGGATTAACTTATGGAGTACCGGTTCGAATTCAACCTGCCGTTCCGGTACCCCCAGGATCCTTGTGCCCAGTTGGTAGGCAAAGATAAACATAGGCGCAAAGGTCAGGGGATTACTGACCCAGGTAAAGAGGACTGCCAATGGCAGGTTAACCCGGAACAGAATGGATAACGCAGCGCTGACGATGGTTTGTACCGGCAGGGGAATGAACGCACAAAACAATCCCGCTGCAACACCGCCTGCTGATGAGCGGCGGGACAGGTGCCAGAGATTGGGGTCATGTAATAATGTGCCAAAATGACGTAAATGCTGATGTTCCCGAATCTCGCGATGTTCAGGCAGGTAATGTTTAAAAAATGATCTCAGGCTCATACTTGGGAAAGAACGCTATCCAAAAACGCGGTATTATATAGAAAATAATTTAAACCGGCCGTATTTGTATTTAATCAGATTATTAAAAGGGATTTATCGTGCGTACAGGGACAATCGCTTTTCTCTTGGGCATCCTGCTTACCCTTCAGTTCCCCGAATTACCGCCGGTCTGGCTGCAATTCGTACTTCTGCCGGTTTTGATACTGTGCCTGGTTTGCTCCCATAAAGGATTGCGCATCACCGGTTTTATTCTTTTAGGGTGTCTCTGGGCCCTGTTCCGGGCCGGTATGATTCTTTCTGATGAACTCAGTGTTGACCTTGAGGGTAAAACACTGATCGCAGAAGGCCGGGTTGTGTCCCTGCCGGAATACCGGGATAAAGGTATCCGCTTTGAATTTGAAATAGAAAAACTGGTAACCGGGGACGGAAAGGTATTTCCTGGTCCGGGCAAGGTCAGGTTGAACTGGTATGAAGGTAAAGCTGAGATGATACCTGGCCAAATCTGGCAACTCAGCGTGCGATTGAAACGGCCTTATGGATTCATGAATCCGGGTGGTTTTGATTATGAAGCATGGTTATTCCAGTACCGGATCAAGGCTACGGGTTATGTGGTCAACAGAGCCACTAACAGTTATACAGGATTGTCAGCAGGTGGGACTATCAACCGGATAAGATATTTATTACGCCAGGGAATCAATAATAATCTTGATGGAAGTACCTATACTGGACTGATTGCCGGGTTGAGTATCGGGGACCGCAGTCAGATCAGTAAGGCTGCCAACGATACATTGATCAGGACCGGCACTAATCATTTACTCTCGATTTCAGGGCTGCATATCAGCCTGGTAGCGGGCCTGTTTTATTTTCTTGTATTGAAATTCTGGTCGTTCAGTGGAACCCTGCCGCTTCGAATCGCTGCACCAAGAGTTGCTATCCTGGCCGCGATCATTGCGGCATGTGGCTACGCAGTACTTGCCGGTTTATCGATCCCGACACAACGCTCGTTGATCATGGTGACAGTCATCATGTTGGGAATTTTCAGCCACAGGCGTTATCCATTCTCCAAAGTATTTTGCACCGCACTCTTGTCGGTGTTGGTTTTAGATCCGTTTGCTACACTGAATGCCGGATTCTGGTTATCATTTTCCGCAATTGCCATTATTGCTTATGGAATGTCATGCCGGGTGGATGTTGATAATCTCTGGTGGCGGTGGGGCAGGACACAGTATCTCGTTGCGATCGGATTGATGCCGGTCCTGTTGTTGTTATTCGGGCAGTATTCCACGGCTGGTATGTTGGCCAATCTGGTGGCAATACCCTGGGTCAGCTTTATTACAACCCCTTTGGCTCTGGCCGGGACTGTGCTGGTCAGCCTGTTTGAACCAGCCGGAAGATTATTTCTGCAGCTCGCTGATGGTTCACTGGACTTGTTGTGGCCGTTTCTTGAATGGTTGGCCAATATGGAGGGTGCTGTCTGGCAACAACCATCGATATCAGTCTGGGTTATGGGGGCGGGAATTATAGGGGCCATGATATTGCTACAACCTGAGGGCTTGCCTGCCCGCTGGGTTGGTCTGGTATGGATGTTGCCGTTGTTTTTTCCGCTTAAACAGCGCCCGGATGAAAATGAGTTGTGGTTTACCTTGCTGGATGTCGGCCAGGGTTTGTCTGCTGTCATTCATACCCGGAACCATACACTGGTCTATGATACCGGCGCCAGTTTTAGCGAAAATTTCAATGCCGGATCGGCCGTGGTAGTGCCATATCTCAGGGAGTTGGGTGTGGATACCATTGATACTCTCATTATCAGCCATGGCGATAATGATCATATCGGTGGCAGCAAGGATGTTCTGGCAGCATTTCCAAAGACGCCGGTCCTGACCAGTGTACCGGACAAAATAAAACATCATTCCGTGGCAGAATGCCTCGCAGGACAGTCTTGGCAATGGAATGGCGTGGACTTCCGGATGCTGCACCCGTCAGAAACAGACGGAAATACAGGTAATAACCGGTCTTGTGTATTGAAGGTCAGCACTGCTGGCTATGCGATTCTGTTAAGTGGTGATATTGAAAAACAGGTAGAAAACCAGTTGATAAAAAAATACAGTGGCGAACTTGCGGCGCAAATACTAGTGGCCCCGCATCATGGCAGCAAGACTTCATCCACAACAGGATTTATCAATACTGTCGCACCTGAAATGGTGTTATTCCCGGTGGGTTATCGAAATCGATTCAAACACCCGAATCAGGATATAATAGACCGGTATGAGAACAGGGGTATCAGTATGTATGATACTGCCAGGCATGGAGCCATGATTATTAAAATCAATCAGGCCGGTGTATCGATAATCAGCCACCGGTATATGGCCAGGCGATTCTGGCATACGGTAGTTAACTAGAACCTATCTCAAAATTAAATACCCCCCTCAAGGGGGAGGGTATTTAATTTTGAGATAGGTTCTATATATACAACAACAAACAGTCCGGGAGTAATTAATGCTGGAAATCATGAAGGCAGGCGGTTGGCTCATGTGGCCAATCTTATTGTGCTCTATCATCTCTCTTGCCATTATCGCGGAACGGTTCTGGTCATTAAGAAAGAAACGTATTGCGCCAGGAAATCTGGTGGCCCAGGTCTGGCAATGGGAAAAGGTCGGACACCTGGATAAAAAGCGTATCCATGCATTGCGTGTGAGTTCCCCACTGGGCCGTATCATGGCAGCAGGTCTGGTCAACAGGCAACATTCACGGGATGTCATGAAAGAAAGCATAGAAGAGGTTGGCCGGCATGTTGCTCATGAACTGCAACGGTTTTTAAATGCCCTCGGCACAATTGCCTCCATTTCCCCGTTACTGGGTTTGCTCGGTACGGTCTTTGGCATGATCAAGGTGTTTGCCGTGATCACGACACAGGGCGTCGGTGATCCCAGTGTTCTGGCTGATGGTATATCGACAGCATTGATCACTACAGCTGCAGGGTTATCGGTGGCAATCCCTTCCCTGATGTTTCATCGTTATTTCCGGGGCAAGGTGGATGATCTGGTCATGACCATGGAACAGGAAGCACTGAAGATGGTGGAAGTCATGCACGGGATGCGGGAGAAAGACACCGGCACTGAAGATACCGGCACAGTATGAATTTTCAGCCCCATAAAAAACAGGATGTAGAGCTTGATATCACCCCGTTGATTGATGTGGTTTTTCTGTTGCTGATTTTTTTCATGGTTTCAACCACCTTCGAACGTGAATCAGAGATTAATATTACTCTCCCGGAGGCCAGCAAGGAGCTGACCCAGGCCAAACCGGATTCGATCAATGTAGCAATTGATGCCCAGTCACGCATCTATATCAATGGCAAGGAGCTGGTAAATACGCAGATATCCACGATTAAGCAGGGCATATACGATGCGCTGGGTAATCTGCCGGATGCTCCCGTAGTCATCAGTGCCGATGCAGCAACTCCGCATCAAATGGTGATCAAGGTCATGGATGCCTCCAGACAGCTTAACCTGGTCAGGATCACCTTCGCCACGCGCAAGACTGAAGAAGACGAGGAATAATCATCTTAACAATAAAATTTATGTATAACTTTATTCATCAATATTGCTGATTAATGCTATCCCCTGAATTTATTGAAGACCTCTGGTACGGTAAACATCCACTGTCATTACTATTGGCGCCATTAGGCTGGTTATATCAATTTTTTATGTCCATACGCCGGCTGGCCTATCAGTCAGGTCTGTTGCCGGTGAAACGAGTCAGAGTGCCGGTCATTATTGTCGGCAACATCACGGCAGGTGGCACTGGCAAGACACCACTGGTCATCTGGTTGGCGGACTATCTCAAAAAAAATAATTTTCGTCCGGGCATTGTCAGCAAGGGCTATGGCGGCGCAGCCAGACATTGGCCACAGCAGGTAAGACCGGACAGCGACCCCTATATGGTGGGTGATGAACCGATTGTCATAGCCAGACACACGGCCTGTCCGGTGGCTGCTTCACCAGACCGTTATGCTGCAGTTGTGCAACTGCTGGAGCACGAGGATTGTAATATTATTATTTGTGATGATGGCCTGCAGCATAATGCACTGGCACGTGACATTGAGATAGCAGTAGTCGATTCAATCAGGCGTTTTGGTAATGGGCGTTGTTTGCCGGCAGGGCCTTTACGGGAATCCATCCGCCGTTTGCGGTCAGTGGACATGATCGTCAGTAACGGCTATCCGGGTCATGGTGAATACCCGATGGAATATGTGGCAAGATCATTACATTCATTGATTGATCCGCATATGGAAGTGACTGTCGAGTCGTTCAAGAACAAAACCGTACACGCCGTGGCCGGCATAGGCCATCCCGCAAGATTTTTCACTATGTTGCGTAATTGCGGGATGAGCATCATTAAACATGAATTTCCGGACCATTATCATTTTGCCCGCCAGGACATTCAGTTTGACGATGGATTGCCAGTGGTGATGACGGAAAAAGATGCCGTTAAATGTACGGCATTTGCCGGCGAGCATCACTGGTTTCTTGCGATTGATGTTAGAATGAACAATATATTTGAACATCGTTTCTCAAAGCTATTGAAGGATATACTCAATGGACAAAAAACTGCTTGATATACTGGTCTGTCCTGTTACCAAGGGCCCGCTGATCTACGATAAGGAAAAGCAGGAACTGATCTCGAAATCAGCACGGCTGGCCTATCCCATACGCGATGGTATCCCGGTCATGCTGGAAGATGAGGCCCGTGCCTTGTCCAGTGAAGAAGTCGAAAAACTTTCATCCTGACGCCAATTAATATGACTGAAGCATTCAAGATCATTATCCCGGCCCGGCTCGGATCAACCCGTTTGCCCGGCAAAATGCTGCTGGATATCGGCGGCAAGCCACTGTTGCAACATGTCTATACTGCTGCCTGTAAAAGCAATGCCGATCAGATACTGATTGCCACCGATGATCAGCAGATATTCAACACGGCAAAAGCGTTTGGAGCTGAATGTGTGATGACATCTTCTGTACATCCTTCGGGTACGGATCGTTTGGCAGAGGTGGCTGAAAAACTCGGGTTCCCTGATGAAACCATTATCGTGAATGTGCAGGGAGATGAGCTGGGCATGCCGGCAGAGTTGATTAATCAGGTTGCAGCGTTGTTAATTAATAGTCCCGCGGAAAAAATGGCAACACTCTGCGAAGAAATGTCTGATGAAAAGGAGATCAACAACCCGAATGTGGTCAAGGTGATATTCAATAAAAATCATGCTGCAATCTATTTCAGCCGGTTACCTGTGCCCTGGCACAAGCAGGGTTTAGCACAGCAATATTTCAGGCATATCGGTCTTTACGCATACCGGGCAGGGTTCCTCAAAGAATATAGTCATCTGCCGCGATGTGAACTTGAACAGAAGGAGTCACTGGAACAATTGCGCGCTCTCTATCATGGTATAAGCATACTGGTCGAAGAAGCACGATCATCATCAGGCATCGGTATCGATACGGAAGACGATCTGAATCGCGCAAGACAGCAATATAAATCCACAAAAAAACCATAAAATTTAAAATACCGGGCCGGGTTATGCAGCACGGCGGCATGGATGCGAAGGCACAGAGAACGATTCGGCTAAGACGCGCGCTTTTGCGCGTCGTGCTTGAGCCGTTTGTTAGCAGTCAATTGTTCCAGACGTTCAGCCAACCACACTTTAATAATTGATTGACGTGTAACACCTAGTCTACTCGCCTCATGATCAAGAGAATTAAGCATCCAAATAGGAATGTCGACATTTACCCGTTTTTGTTCTTGCGACACTCTTTCGGCTTTGGATAAATCAAGATAATTTAGAATATCTTCACCATCATCAAATTTTTTATCAAACGCTTTAGCTTTCATAAATTGCAACCTCTGAATTTCGGGAGCGACGAACTGAAATAATACGTATTTTTTCACTTCTGTGAGTGATCACAGCGGACCAATAATTTAGACCTATACGACCAATAACAAGAGATCTTGGTTCATCAACTACTTTAGCTGGGATTTCAAGTAAATCAGGATCATCCCAAAGTCTTTGAGCATTTACAAAATCAATCCCGTGTTTCTTTAAATTAGCTTTACTTTTGGATGGGTCAAATTCAAACGATATCATGGTATAGAAACTATACCATAATTATCCATTTGGCAACAAGTATTGTGACTGCTAACTTGTTAATACCGTGCCATTGACAAGGCTCGGTAATTTTCTACTTTAGGCGCATTATGCATAGACGAGGCGACGACCTTTTGGCTCTGGTATTAGATCACCAAATTCGCGAGCTGTATCAAGCCAAAGTTGTATAGCCTCCTGCGCATTGGCCAACGCTTCATCCGGTGAAGTGCCGTGTGCTATGCAACCCGGCAATTCCGGCACATCCGCGATAAACGATTGATCTTCATCGCTCCAATAGATAATAGTCTCGTATTTATACATCATTCTTCACCTGATAAATGGTATTTCAGAATAATTTGACGAACCTGCCTGAGATGATTCGTAGAACGCTGACGGCTCCACTCCACCTGGGACCGTGTCATAGGTGAATGACACAAGGAAGTCCGGCGACGCTTCCGTGAAGCGGTAGCCAAGCCTTTCAAGTTTGTACCGCAGCATTCGCTCGATCTTGTTTCCTACAACGGGATCGCCGCTCATGAGCCGAACTGCAAAGGTGCCGTTTCGCGGCAATTCGGTGTAGAGATTTGTGTTGGACACCCCCTTGATCGCTGCGCATCCGGCCAAAGCAGCAGCAATTCCCAACAAGACAACGGTTCGCAATTCTCCGAGCATAGTTGTGACCTCTAACGTTTTGGTGAGCGGCGGGCTAGCACGGACACTGAATGTGGCACGGCGCCTCCAGCCCGTCCGCTCGACCTAAAGTTAGGTTTTGAGTATGCGTTCACGCTCTAGTACTCTTCTCATTTCTTCAAATGCGGCTGATATGTGCCCCTTGGGGAATCGCAGTTGCGATAGACCATGAATATTCGAAAACTCTTGGCACCCTGTTTCCAAGAGGACTATTGCTTTTCGGGGGCCTAGATGGCCTTGAAATAAGCCCACCTCATGAATGACGTTCTCCCGTGCGTGAAGCGTGGCATCCGCATGTTCGTCCTCGGCAGTCATAATCAAAAAACCAAAACATGCATCGTTCAGCATCTGGGAAAGGCGTTCAAACGTGTGGAGTCCCGCAACAGCTTCCCTGTTGAACTCGTCCCAAGGCAGATGCAATCGGTCAGAAATGAAGTCCTTTACCTCTCGCCAGATCGGAGAGCGCCCGTGCCCAATAAAAACCTTTTCGCCAGATTGACCAGAATACGCTTTGCGGCCAACGTCCACAATTCCTTTTAGAAAATGCTCAAGCTGGTTCAATCGTTCAATTAGCGCGCCTCGAGCTTCCTGGGGTGACATTGGACCCTCAATGTGCGGCAAGAGTCCGAGGACCTCAGAGTTTTCACCGTAAATTTTTCTGATGTGTGATCTAACACCACCAATCCACATCTTAACGTGACCAACTGATAGATCGGGTTTGGCCAAAAATAGGTGTCCGCGTTCGACAAATGCCCCGAGTGCGCCGAGAGCGCCGGGATCCTTTTGGTTCTGCGGTTGATTGATGTCTGATGCCATATGAGTTGGCTTAGTAGAACCTAACGTAGAGGTGACCGGCGCCGTGCTTTTGCGGCGTCCATCTTGAGCGGCGGGTTAGGCATTTATTCACTCCGACCCCATTTCTTGGAAGCGTTTAATCAACTGAATCGCTTGTTTGTTTTCCCACGCCCAAGCATGCGAAATAATCGTATCCAACTCAGCATACTGCGGCTGCCAACCAAGCACTAGGCGTGCCTGGGTTGAATCCGCCATCAACCGTGCTGGATCACCCGCCCGGCGAGCACCTTCAATTACGGGCACCTTTTTTCCAGTGACGCGCGCCACCGCTGCAATCACCTCGGACACAGAAAAACCTTCGCCGTTGCCCAAGTTAAACTCGGCACTCGCACCACCCGCATTCAGCCAATCAAGTGCCTTCACATGTGCTTCGCACAAATCCACGATATGCACATAGTCCCGAATACACGTCCCATCCAGCGTATCGTAATCGCGCCCAAACACCGTTAGCGGGCCACGTCGTCCCGATACTGCCTGCAACGCCAAAGGAATCAAATGTGTTTCTGGCTCGTGCCGCTCACCCAGCTCACACTCAGGGTCTGCACCGCACGCATTGAAGTAGCGCAAACAAACCGACTTTAAGCCATAAGCTTTGTCGTAATCGCGCAGCACTTGCTCCACCATCGCTTTTGATGCGCCGTAAGGATTGATAGGCGAGATACGATGCTTCTCATCTATTGGCACATACTGAGGCTCACCAAAAATCGCAGCGGTGGATGAAAAGACGAAACGACAAATACGATGCTCAACCATCGCATTTAGCAAATTGAGTGTATTGACCAGATTATTCGCATAATACCTATCTGGTTGAACAACCGACTCTCCTACCTGAATAAACGAAGCAAAATGCAGCACCGCATCAAAGCGGCTTTCTGAAAACACACGTTCTATCAAAGCCACATCCGCCAAACTACCTTCTACCAGCGCCCCACCGATTACTGCATCACGATGCCCGGTAGAAAAATCATCTACCGTTACCACATCATGACCGTCGCGCAATAAGCGCTTAACCATGTGTGAACCAATGTAACCTGCACCACCCACTACCAGTAACTTCAAGAGTTATTTCTCCCTGTGAAATGCCTAACGTAAAGCTCAGCCGACGCTTGGAGCGTAGCGGAAAGCGGTCGGCTGGAGCGCCTTGTTAGCCAGCGTGTAATTGGAAATCTGAAGCTTTGACTCCAATATGTCAAAGATGGTTGAGTCAACAGTTTCAGCGAATTTACGGGCAAACAGCGCATCACTTGCTAATAGAAATTCAGTGTCGTTTGCCATGAAGGTTTTTGGGCGCAGTTTGATGCTTCCATCTGGTATCCAGATAATCGCTCTTTTATCGTCGTTTACAATGGTTCCGCTGTAACTGGTGTTCATTATTACTGTTTGAAAGAAACCTTCATCTGGTATCAGGGTATTCTGATAGAAGCTCATAAACTTTTCTACTTCACCACTACAACAAATGAATTCACAGCACTCTCTACTCAACATCATCCATTGACCACCGATGTAAGGTGTTACATCTCGAAGATAGGGTCTTTTGTATGGCGTCCCCGAAAATCCATTATCAGTCTCAATAAAGTAGTTTTCAACGCGATTCATGGTGTCGGGACGTTCCTTTGCCTGATCGAGAATTTGTATAAAATCCGTTCCTTCGTTCTGGCTAAGAAAATCTTGAATAAAAGCCTGCGACTTTAGCGGAAAATCCTGTCCGCTAAGGTTGATAAAAAAATCCCATTCAGCACTGATCTTCAATAACTCTTTGATGCCCCTTAATTCAACATCCACCATACTATATCCACCCCAGACTACGTTTTGACTCTCCAAGAGGTGTGCATTAGAAAAGCTTGCCAAGAAATCTTGTATCTCCGTATGTAGCCCCCTCGCTCTCTTGTCCACATGTATCAAATAGTAATTATTGGCGTGATAAATTGCTCTAAAAAGTCTCATAAACTGTTGCGGATAGCGGTGTACCAAAATGAGGTAGGCAGTTTTCATGTATTCAAAATTTCCTTTATAGTTTTTGCATGGTGATGGTACTGACCATCAATTGACCTAAAGAATTCAAGTGCCCGTTCATAAGACGAGCTGGCTAACGCGATGTTGAGCGGCGCGCCCGCTCGAACTAAAGTTGGGCGACGCTTACGGATTAGCTTTCCGCCAGTACGAAAACTGCGTACTTGCCGTATTGATGTTTAGTCCTTCGGCCATGCACGCTTTAATGACGGCCTCCCGATCAGCTTGACCAGATTTCTTCTGGATTTCATCGGCTATTGCCCAGACTCGACCAGTGATCGTACCGGCCCCGGGCCGTGAGTAGGCGGTTGTTACTTCTGCGACTCGTGGCTCGGTTGTTACCTCGGCGTCTAAGAGTCCGGCGAGGTGTGCAGCAATCGTGGTGGTGGTGGATTCCCCGAAGCGCTGAAACAACGAGGCATAGAGCGCAGCGGGTATTTTTACCGAAATAGCTTCCATAAGCCCTCCTTAAATAGATTACAGGAGGATTATATCAGATATTATCTAGATTTCAAGTAGAAATCACATGGCCACTATCGCGAGCCTAGCCATTCCTGCGACGCCCAACGAAAAGCTTGAGCGGCGAGCGAAGGCGGCGCGAAGCGCCGACATAGCGAGTCCGACTCCAAGCGCTTGTTAGGGCTCAATGCCATGAATTCTGTCATTGAGCACCTCGTCGAAGTGTTCGAGCTTTTCAGAGGATTCGACGATAAATTCGATGTCTTTTTCCATGTCGTCGATCTCAAACGTTCTGTAAACACGAAAAACTCCATTTCGGCTAGCAGCGTATTTTGTAGCCACCAAGTTATTCTTTCCTATTTCAGACCAATCTGTATGTGCATATGTGTTTCGTTTTTCGCATGCTGTAATTAACATCGTTTTCAACTGTTTCAGAGGATCACGCAGGTCTGGGAAACTGAAGTTTTCGACGATGTCACCATACAAACTGGTAAGCACATCCACTTTATCCCTAAACTCCATTTTCGACAGAAATGTGTAGACAAAACGATCTTGCCCTTCGGAGTTACTTGTTATTTCTTTCGTGGCAAAGTCGATAACTGATTCAAGTGAATTTAGTTCGATAATGACTCGGCCAACGTAGGGTGCAATTTGATCGAGTTTTCTCTGGAGTTCCTCTTCCGAATCAAAATACTCGAATCCGTCCGGGATGTTATGTGGGGCTTCGTGGATTTCAGCCATTTTCTTTGAGCCCTAACGTCCCGATTCAGCCGCGCGCCGCTTCCGGCGCGTCGTGCTGCAATCGGCTGTTATACGGCATGTGGTCACGACTTGATTCGCTCTATCAAACGTCTTAAGCGTGCAGGACCAATGTAGACGTACTCGAGAATCATGCGAAAGAGCGCATCCAGGAGTTCTGCGTCCCAACGATTAACTTCTTTCTCTGATGCGTGAGAGCCAATATTTCCGACGTCCCTTATGAGAGTGGAGACTTCAACGAGCCCAGGCGGAAATGCGCCGGACTTGGCCAGAACCTGCAATTGTTTGTGGAGGGTTGCCCCCTTCGCGCCCCGATCGTCACAAATGAATTCTAGAACGCGCCGAATCTGGTTTGCAAATGCACCAGGGGCAGTGTGCTGAAGCGGCCAAGCCTCCCGATATGCTCGCCGAACTGGTTCGGGAACTGGATTACCCCCGGACACGGTGTGCAGGGGAGGATCAATGTCAGGACCGACAGGATATAGGCGCGGATACGGCGGCGCCCGAAAGTCCGGCTCAATCTCGTCGTTGTGGAAGCAGCCCAGAAGCGATAGACCTTGGCACGTCTCACATGCGTACGCGAAAAAGTTGAAATCATCAAATATCGGCTCTGGAAGTTCGTCCCAAAGCATGTGAGCTGCGTGCTCTAGCTTTAGCTCATGGGGTGTGCGGTTGCCACAATGGCAGCAAAGAAACACTGGTCTAGAAGGCGCACCCATGTCAGCTATGCCGCATAACGTTCAAAATCACCGGCGTTGCGCGGCTTTATCGCGCAGCGTCCGGTGGATTGCAGGGTTGGGCCTCAGTTGCTTGCTCATACGATTAAGTGGTCGTAGTAGAAACTTGAGTCAAGGCGGACAAGTATTGATTCCGGTTGCAGTTGTTGCATCGTGTCCTTCGGAGGGAGGATCGTGTTTGGCGGTATGGCCAGAGTACGAGCGTAGTAATGGAAGGTAAGAATCAATAACGCACCCAATGCATTCAGCGCGTTCTTGAGTGTGGCTTCATGGAAATGTGCGTCCCTCTCGTGTTTGACGTTGTTGTAACTGCACCACCATATTGGACTTGTGGCTCCCGCCCAGTTGGACCACGGCTTAAACGATAGTCCGTAGCGAGAAACAAATACCTCCGTATCGGGAATGTCGGGAATAGCCGGTAACAGGATGGCCTTGTACTCGTTGATATTTCTGCAAGGGAGCGCCGGATTGATCTTTTCGCAGAGGAGTTTTGCAACAACGTCCACTTCTGATGCCGCGGCAAATAGCAAGTGGGCAAGCTCGATCGAGAAAACATCAAAGTTCGGTTCGCAGAATTCAATATACCGAGAGACAGCTTCAAGATCGCGCTCAAGTGCAATGAAGTAGTTCCAGTGAAGCTTTCGAGAGGTCACATGAATCGTCACAGTCTGCTCCCTATTGAGGCCCAACGAGGCGCAGTTGAGCGACACCCCCGCGACGACACCGTGCCCGGAGGGCGAAGGTGGAGCAAGTGGGGCGTAGCCGCGCAGCGGTGTTCGCTCGAACGGGTGATGGACGGCGCTTCGCGCCGGACAGCACCTCGTTCGTCAACTGCGCCTCGATGGTCGGCGCGAAGCGCCGACCATCTAGAAGTAGACACCCTAAAAAATGCCATCAAAGGCACCTTAGAGGTGTATAATCTGACATTGTGTCATGTAGCTCATTGTATTTATTGAATATAGAAATTATGGCACACCCTAATTCGCCGGATAAAAGCACCACTGCAAATCCTCCAAAATTACTCGACCAAGTGCGCGATAAGCTGCGGGTTAAGCATTACAGCATTCGCACTGAGCAAACTTACGTAGACTGGATTAAACGCTTTATTTTCTTCCATGGCAAACAGCATCCGAAAAATCTGGGCGCGCGTGATGTGGAGGCTTTTCTGACCCACTTGGCGGTGGCAGGCAAAGTTTCCGCATCCACTCAGAACCAAGCGTTATCGGCGATTTTGTTTTTGTATCGCGATGTGCTGGCGGTCGAGCTGCCCTGGCTGGATAGTTTTGAGCGTTCCAAAAAACCGGGACGCTTGCCGGTGGTGTTGACCGTTTTAGAGGTGCAAGCGTTATTGAGAGAAACCGAGACAGCCCCGCCGCCGATCGGTTTAATCATCAAATTGCTGTACGGTACCGGTATGCGTTTGATGGAGGCGGTGCGTTTGCGGATTAAGGATGTGGAATTGACGCGCAAGGAAATTGTCGTTCGCGACGGCAAAGACCGGGTGACGATGTTGCCGGATAGTCTGCTGGAGGCGATACATGCGCAACTGGCCTTGCGCCGCGAGTGGCATGAGCAGGACTTGGCGTTAGGCAAGGGGGACGTCTGGTTGCCGGATGCGTTGGCGGCCAAATATCCCAATGCTGCCAAAGAATGGGGTTGGCAGTATGTATTTGCGGCAAAGAATTATTCCATCGACCCGCGTAGCAAAACGGAACGCCGCCATCATGTCGAGGAAAAACAGGTGCAACGCTATGTTAAAAAAGCGGCATTGGCGGCGGGCATCGCCAAGCCGGCTTCGCCGCATACGTTTCGCCATTCATTTGCCACGCACTTGCTGGAGAATGGCTACGGCAGATTTTTGCTCCTGCAAAATCCGCATACACTACATCCTGTAGATAATATTCGAACCGTACAGGAACTGTTGGGGCACAGCGACGTGGCAACGACGATGATTGTCGCTCCCGGCATCCTGCCTCCCGCGACACTTGTTCATCCTGAACATCGTATCCCCATGTGTTGAACCGTGGCGGCCAGGGGGTGAAAAGTCCGTTGGAAACACTTGGATAACAATTATAACTATCTATATGCTTCTTAACGTCCGCCTTGGGTCGGAAGCAGACAGTTAGTGCGCAGCAAGATATGGTTTTTGGATTAAATTAATCGCTGGCTGAAGTGGTATATCATTAGCGGGCCCGGTAGGTAATCCGGCCCTTGGTCAGATCGTAAGGCGTCATTTCGACGGTGACTTTGTCGCCGGTCAGGATGCGGATATAGTGTTTGCGCATTTTCCCTGAAATATGCGCTGTGATCACGTGTCCATTCTCAAGTTCCACCCGGAACATGGTATTAGGCAGGGTCTCGATGACCGTACCTTCCAGTTCTATTTGATCTTCTTTTGCCATATAAAATGTATAGTCCTCAAGGATTGAAAAACGCGAATTGTGCCTGAAATTCCTGCATCAGGCAAAACCCCGTTTAAATTGTTATCATTGTTCATCTCGCACCCAACTATTGTTCTGCAAAAATTCAGCCGGTTTGAACTGGTTTTTATAGTTCATTTTTGAGCACCCTTCTATCCAGTAACCCAGGTACAGCCATTCCAGACCCAACCTGGCGGCTTCATGAATTTCATGCATTATACTGAATATACCCAGACTGCGTTTTTCGAAATCGGTATCATAAAAGGTGTAGACCGCGGAAAATCCGTCATCCAGTTGGTCAACGACCGAGACTGCCAACAACTGGTCAGCCAGCTTCATTTCATAAAAAATGGTGTCCATCCAGCTGGATCCCAGAAATCCCATATAATCCTTACGCCCGGGATTGTCCATTCCGCCACCCTTGTGTCTGGCATTAATATAACGGCAATAAAGTTCAAAATGCGGCTCTTCAAAAACAGCCGGTTTACAGGTGACTTTTATATCCTGATTGCGTTTCCACACGCGTGCATGCTGTCTACGCATGACATAATCTTTAACCGGGATACGCACCGGGACACAGGCATTGCAATTGTTGCACCAGGGCCGGTAAAGATATTCACCGCTGCGCCGGAAACCTCTGGCCACCAGTTGAGTATAGATATGCCGGTCCATGGGAAAACCCGGATCGGCAAACAATGTTGTGGCCTGCCGGTCCGGTAGATAAGTACAGGCATGTTCTGGGGTCGCATAGAAGCACAATTTATGCGCCTGTTTATTTACAGGAAGGTTCATGCTGCAGGTTGTTCCGGCAGGTGATGTTTAATACCGGGTTTGCAATACCCGGCAAGTACCGTAGCAAAATCATCTCTGGGCATGGGTGTTGCCCCCAGGCTTTCAAGGTGTTTTGAATAGACCTGGCAATCAATCAGCCTGAAATCAAGACTTTCCATGGCGCGGACCAGATGTACCAATGCAACTTTGGAGGCATTATTCATTTTGCTGAACATGGACTCACCAAAAAATATCCGGTCTATTGCAATACCATAAAGCCCGCCGGCCAGTGTTCCTTCGTGCCAGCACTCTACTGAATGTGCATAACCTTGCTGGTGCAGTTTGTTAAAGCTTTCAATGATGCCATGCGTGATCCAGGTCCCATCACTGTTATTTCTCGGTCCGGCACACATTTCTATGACCCTGGAGAAATTTTTATTGAATGTAACCTTGTATATTCCCTTATTCAGGGTTTTCCCCAGGCTTCTGGATATTTTGAGATTTTCAGGGAATAACACCCAGCGCGGATCCGGTGACCACCACAGCACGGGTTGTATATCATTATTCCAGGGGAAGATACCACGAACGTAGGCATCCAGGAGTCTCTCCGGCGCCAGGTCTCCGCCAATTGCGAGTAATCCATCCGGTTCTTTCAATGCCCTGCTGATATCCGGAAAATCACTCGCGATAATATTATCCTTTACCCAGTAAAGCTGATTGGATCTGGGATAAGCCTTGGCCATATTCCTTATACGGACTTGTATGCAAGGTGTGTGGATAATTCATTCATATAATCTTCAATATATTGTTGCTCACGTTCCAGAAAATTCTGTATGGCGCTGCGAAATTGTTCATTGGCTATCCAGTGTGCGGACCAGGTGGTGACTGGAACAAAACCCCGGCTGATCTTGTGTTCACCCTGGACACCGGCATCCAGTTTTTTGAGACCATGCTGTATACAATAGTTTATAGTCTGATAGTAGCATAATTCAAAGTGGAGAAATCGGAACTGGCTGTTACAGCCCCAATGGCGGCCGTAGAGTGTTTCTGTGCCTCTCATGGCGAATGCCCCTGCTACATATTCATTTTGATGCCGCGCCATAAACAGCAAAGTAGCGTCAGGTAATGTCCTGCTCAAAGATTCAAAAAAGGGCAGGGTGAATCTCGGGTCACCCCATTTGCGATAAAACGTAGAGGTATAAAACTGATGATAGATGGCCCAGTGACGGGGGGTAATCTCATTGCCATGTAATATCTCTAATTTAATACCCGCATCGAGTAATGTGCGGCGTTCCTTTTTCAGTTGCTTGCGTTTTTTTGCATTCAGCGTTTGCAGGAATTCTTCAAAATCATGGTAATGATGATTGAACCATTGATACTGACAGGCCTTGCGTATCAGCAAGCCCTCACCACTTAACTGTAAGCGCTCAGACTCATCCGGAAACAGATAATGTAATCCGGAAACACCTGACTCTTCAGCAAATTGCCTTGCAGACGCATAAATCTGTTTGCTGATTTCCTGTCTGTTTTTAATATCATGCTTCACCAGACATCGGGGACCTGTTACCGGGGTAAACGGGATTGCGGAAACCAACTTGGGATAATATTGTCTGCCAGACCGTTCATAGGCATCCGCCCAGCTCCAGTCAAATACAAATTCACCGGCTGAATTGGTTTTAAAGTATAGTGGTAATGCACCAACAAGTTTACCACTGGAATAAGCCAGCATATGCGCAGGGTACCAGCCATGATCATCCAGGCATTTATATTGTTCGAGTCCGGCCAGAAACTCATGCCGCAGGAAAGGATTATCATCAGGGACAAGATTATTCCATTCCGTTGCAGGAACATCCTGCAATGAATCAACCTTGCGTATGGATAAATTCAAGATGCTGACAGTGGTAACAATTCACTCAGACAACGGTTTATTGTTAATTAGAGAAACCACTTTCCGTTAGTATTTTCAGATCTGCTCCCAAGGCATCGGTCAACGCACGTTTTGAGCCCATCAGTGAAAATGCCGTCTCGGCATAACCTGAATTTTCAAGGATAAAACGAAATGAAATTTTGCTGCCATTCATGATGTTGTGCAGAAATGTGGATGTGACCTCTTTGTCTGTAATATGACCGAGCACAAATTCAGCCCATTTGCGGTGGGCAATACAAGGTGCATCATTAATGGATGTATTTTCAGAATTACGTTTATCAACCTGGTATGTCGGGCAGTATTTTCCATCCTGACGGTTCAGGTTGTTATGCATACTGAAGCGTGTGCGGATGACGTCATTGGCGTCACGGTATATCTCCAAACTGTAGCCATCACTGTTTTCAGTTTGTGCTACCTTTGTCTGTACATCACTGTCTATATTGGTATGGGTAACGATATCCCATTCCGCCAGGACGGGCAGCGAAAATATCATTAATAACATACAAATAAATAAATATTTGTATATTGGCAGGTTATTCAGGTCTTTATTTGTCATAATAATTTACGGTATTGTACAGACTGTACCAGCCGATTGTAATCCAATTGAATTTGATGTTTAACAGATTTATATCAATTTTCATTAACCCGGTAAAAAAATGAACCGTAGAAAATTTATACAGTATAGCGCAGGCACATGTCTGGCATTATCATCCTTGCGTTATGCATTTGCAGCAGGGCAGGAACAGCGTAAGCGCACCGGTTATATATCCGATAAGATTTATCTGCGGCATCATCTTGCCCCGGATCATCCGGAATCACCATTGCGCCTGATCGCGGTGGAAAAAGCCATGCAGGATTCAGAGTTGTTACCGCAGTTGGAACATCTGCCCTTGTTGACCGATGTTGAATCTTGTCTCTATACAGTCCATACCCGGCAACATGTGTCGAGCATCAAGAATAATTACCCCGGATTTCACCCAGTAGCGCTCGCCGTAGTGGGTGGTGTATTGTCAGCCGTTGATGCTGTCTGCCAGGGACGTCTGGGAAATGCATTTTGTGCAACCCGTCCACCCGGACATCATGCGAATAATACCGGCAGGGAAGAGGGTTTTTGTTTCTACAATGCCATTGCCATTGCGGCCCGCTATGTGCAGCAAAAATACAAGCTGGAAAAAATCCTGATTATTGACTGGGACTATCATCACGGGAATGCTACCGAAGCCACATTTTACAGTGACCCGAGCGTATTGTTTTTCTCAACCCATGATTACCTGGCTTATCCGGGTACAGGCAACCCGGCCAGGAAAGGTGAAGGAGCAGGGTTAGGGTACAATATCAATGTTCATCTTGATTGTGGCACAACAGACACTGATATCATTCGCGCATTTGAAAACATTCTTGTCCCTGCGGCAAAAAAATTCAAACCGGATATGATCCTGATATCAGCCGGATTCGACAGCAGGATGGATGATCTGCTGGGCTGTTTCAATATCACTGATGCAGGATTTGAAGAGCTGACCCGGATCTCGATGTCACTGGCAGATGAGTTTTGTGACGGACGTATAATTTCCGTACTGGAAGGCGGCTACAACGTGGAAGGTAATGCCAGCGCCATCGTTCATCATGTCAGAAAATTGGCAAATATCTGAAGAAACTGATCTAACCACGGAGCATACGAAGTATTAAATATAATAGTATTAATTTTCTATTCTGCGTGTTCTCGACAACTGCTCGACAATATGTTCCTGACATTGTCTCGGTCTCTGTTCCAGACTCGACTCTACCGATTTCATCCATGTAATCGTACCACCTACATCCTTGTAGGCGTCCCGGCGTTGTTCTCGGTCTCCGCTCCCGGCTCGACTCTACCGATTACTTCCTTGTACTCGTACCGCCTGCTTCCCTGTAGTCGTCCGTGGTTAATTGCTGGTTTTATAAATCAGGTTTTTCTGCTGGTATCAGTGCCTTTAGCATATATGGGAAAAGTCGTGACATTGCCACTCTGTTCCGTGTCCGGCTTAATCTTGGCGGTCCCCTGTTTATTCACTTCATCGATACGGATAATGGAATGCATCGGGATGTAAGTACGATTGACATTATCAAATTCCGTCTTCAGGCTTTCTTCTGAAGGGTCGACCACCAGTGATGTCTTCTCACCAAAGATAAGTTCTTCTATCTCAATAAAACCAAACAATTCTCCCTGATATACGTTTTTGGCATAGACCTCGAAAATCTTGTCCTGGTTGTGAAAGATGATTTTATATATCGGTTTCTTGGGCATGGTCTTTTATCTGCTTATTAATATTGGCGGGACGGCGGATTCTATCATCATAACACTTAAAAGTTGAAATGCAGGTCACCACCCGGGCCCAGCGGGATACCCAGTAACAACCAGACGACCAGCAGACTGGTCCAGACCAGGGTAAATACCAAAGTATAGGGCAGCATCATCGCTATCAGTGTGCCCATGCCGGAGCCTTTTACGTATTTCTGGACCAGCGCCAGGACAATAATCATGTATGGGTTCAACGGTGTAATCACATTGCTGACTGAATCCCCTACACGGTAGGCCGCCTGGGTCAGTTCAGGACTGAATCCGGCCAGCATCAGCATGGGGACAAAGACCGGCGCGAGGAAAGCATATTTCGCCGATGCCGAGCCGATAAAGAGGTTGGCAACCGCGGCCAGTAATATAAAACTGCTCAGTAAGATCGGAGCCGGAATCTGCACTGCTGCCAGTGCCTGGCCGCCGGAGATAGCCAGCATTTCACCCAGACCGCTGTATTTGAATGATTCGATAAACTGGGCGGCAAAAAAAGCCAGCACGATATAAGGACCAAGCGCTGCTATGGTATCACCCATAATATTGGCAGCATCCTTGTCATTTTTAATCCGTCTGGTGCTGATGCCGAATACAATCCCGGGTATTACAAAGACCAGGAACAATAGCGGTACAGTCACTTCTATCCAGCGTGCAAAACGGTTGCCCTCGCCATGCAACGGCGCGCCGGGAATCGTGATACACAGAATAAAAATAACCAGAGTCATAATCAGCGCGATCAGCGCATTACGCAGACCTCTAATTTCAAATGTAGTCCGGGAAGTCCCGATCACGTCAGGATCCACATCAGTTATCCTGTATTTACTGCTCATCGGTTCCACCCATCGGGCCGTCACCAGCCAGCCGGTCAGGGTAAGCACAACAGTCGAGGCAATCATGAACCACCAGTTTGCAGTCACTGCCACCTGATAATCCGGTGCGATAATTGTCGCCGCACTCTGGGTAAAGCCGGCCAACAAGGGATCGAGCGCCGTAATAAACAGGTTGGCACTGAAACCGGCCGAGACCCCGGCAAACGCCACTGCGATTCCTGTTAGTGGCGATCGCCCTGCGGTCATGTAGAGGGCAGCAGCAATCGGAGGCAACACCACATAACCAGCATCGACAGCTACCGATGACATGATGCCGAGAAACATCGTTGCCGGTGTGAGCAAAGCAGGTGGCGTGTGTAAAATCACATGGCGCAATATTGCAGAGAGTAATCCGGTACGTTCGGCCATACCGATGCCGAGCATACCAACCAGGACAATCGCCAAAGGCGGAAACCTGATAAAGTTTTCCACCATATGACTGAGTAACCACCATATTCCGGCACTGGAGATCAGGTTCTTGGCTGTTAATACACCGGTAATCGGGCTTTCAACTGACCAGTCGAAACTTGCTGCCAGTTGTGAAAGTACCATGATCACTGCAGTCCCGATCAAAAACAATGTTGCCGGATGCGGCAATTTATTACCAATGTATTCTATTCGATCCAGAATTTTCATTTAATATTGTTCTTTTTTATTTCCTTCCATCCCCCTTAGGGAGAGGGTCGGGGTGAAGGAGAATATATTTTTTGCCATTGACTAAAGAGGAGTTAATCAACGCTTCCCAATTTATTCAACGGCCGATCAAAGTGTGTCAATATAAACCGATCCAGGCCATCAATGTAAAGTTGACCACTTTGTAAAAAACCACCATTGTGATCACCGATAATCTCAAGAAAGTCCTTGGGTTGGTTGGCTGCCTCATACACTGCCTTGCCCATATTAAAGGGGACAATATCATCAGCAGGGCTATGTATGATCAGCACCGGGCACTGGACCTCTTTGATATGCTCAATCACCGGATATTTTATGCGGGCAATCAGTGTAACCGGTAGATAGGGATAATAGTGCTTTCCCATGTCCCTAATAGAAGTAAATACGGATTCAACAATTAATGCACCGGCCTCTACCCGGCTGGCCAGCCAGGATGCTACAGCACCACCCAGTGATTCACCGTAGATAATAATGTCAGTTGCCGGAATTTGTTGTTCCTGTGTTAAATAAACCCACGCTGCTTCAGCATCAAGGTAAGTCCCTTGTTCGGAAGGGCTGCCTTCACTCAACCCATAACCTCGATAATCAATAATAAAAACTGAAAGCTCCAGCTGATTGTATATCCAGAGTTTCTCCAGCCGGTGAGAGATATTGCCGCCATTGCCATGCAAGAAAAGTAGAGTCGCACGAGGATTTTCATGTGGTACATACCAGCCATGAATTTTCAGATCATCGCTTGTGGTGAGATATACCTCTGCATAGGGTAATCCGATATCCCTGGGTGTTGCCTGAAGTGAGCTGTAAGGGAAATAAACAAATTTCGGCTGAAAGATATAAAGCAGCAGTGAGAGCAATACCCAGACCGAGACAAGAATAAATATGAGTGACTGAGCCATGCGGGCCATTATCGATTTTATCATTACTCTATTATCAGGATAAACCGGCTATCTAACCATTGAGAATAATGCTCTTTTAACGGATAGAGAAACATTGCATGTCTCTATCAATACCCCGGCGGAGTTGGGATAATAAATTTTCAGCCCTGACGATCCCGTCGCTGGTAATTGGATAACCTGTAATCTCAATGGATTTCGCAACCCACGTATTACACGTGTTAAAGGTATGAAAGGACCCGGTTGCGCGGTAGAAATAACTGTTTCCATATAATCCCGGACCAAGCCGGGTAATGTGACCATTGGCAGTGCGTTCAAAGGTTTCTGCGATATAAGCCAGCAATCTTTCATAACCGGATTGCGGTACTGATAGCTCCAGGATTTCGTTGCCTGAGAAGTAACGTTGTGGCGTGTCAGGGATTCCAACAATATGCAAAACAGCCGAAGTCGGCCAGAGCATCGCCTGGATCGCCAGGCCGGGCGTTACAGTCCGTGCCTGGTAAAACCGTTCATCACCCCATCCAACCTCAATATATTCTCCATTGTCAAGATCTGTTTCCAGTGCTGGCACAATATCTATAAGGTCTTTACGATTTACCGCAATGCCGGTATGCAATCCGTGATTTATAACGTAAAAAGTCCGGAGTTCTTCGCATTCGTTAATCGTTGGTGAATTTACCAGTTGCGGCGCACAAGCGGCCAGAATGGATGCAAATAATATCATGATATGCCAGTCTTGCTTCTTCAGGCGTAGTTTCGATATTGTTGTAATGGAAATAAACAAAGCCCGGCCAAAATACATTAGATGTATTTAAAATCTACGGGTCACTATAATGCGCAAATAATAAACTGTCCGCCACAATTAATCGATATCTTATGAATACCATGTTCCGCTCGCCACCAAACGGGAATACCTTGCGTTTGGCTGTACTGTCAATCAGTGTGGTATTCATTTTTGGTATTGCCAACAGCTTCTGGCGGCATCATCTGAGGATACCCGCTTTCACGGGAATGACAAAGCGTCAATAACTAGGGAACCTCTGAATAAGTCTAAAAATTCCTTGAATCGTCATTCTGGCGTATGCCAGAATCCAGTCAAAACAATTGTTTACTGGATGCTGGCCGCTACGGACTTCCTGTCCTCTCGCGGCATTTCCTACTTCGTGTAGGTCGTTTTCACCAGCATGACGGTGAAGACACTTATTCAGAGCTTCCCTAGTCAATCTTTAGTACTATCTTGCCAGTGGTCGAACCCGTTTCGATTTTTTGATGGGCGAGGGAGGCCTGTTCGAGTGGCAGGACTTCGCTGACATGTATTTTCAGTTTGTTTTCTTCAACCATGCGCGCGCATTGTTCCAGTATCCATGTCTGGTGTCTTTGAGTTTCCTCGAGATCGAAGAGAAGAGGGGTCAGCATGATCTCGAAGCTGAAGCGCAGATTACGCATACGTGCGACATTCCAGTCCATGTTGTCCGGTACATGCAGCAATGTAACGATATCACCAAAGTGTCTTACCGCAGGGAATGTCGCTTCGATCAATTCACCGCCAACATTATCCATGGCAATATCGACACCTTTGCCATCGGTCCATTGCATGACAGCATCAACAAAATTCTGTTGTTTGTAATTGATAATGAAATCAGCGCCGAGTTGCTGAACAAATTTTGCCTTTTCATCTGAACTGATGGTAGTGCAGACTTTTGCCCCGGCGGCTTTTGCAACCTGTATTGCGATATGACCCACACCACCGGCACCGGCATGAATGAGAACAGTCTGTCCGGGTTGAATGCGGGCGCGATCATGCAAGGCTTCCCACGCGGTAATAAAGACAAGTGGCAAGGCAGCAGCATGGATGAAATCAATGGATGCCGGTTTCCTCGCCACAAAACTATCATCAAGCACCATATATTCGGCGTAGTTACCCGGACCGTTACCGATACCGTCATGAAAGAAATACACTTCGTCACCGGGTTTGAACTTTGATACTTTCTTCCCGGTTTTTTCAACAATGCCTGCGCCATCACAACCAAGGATGGTTGGAAATTTGTTGATGGGATACATCCCTTTACGGAACTTGGCATCAACAGGATTGATACCTGCGGCCTTTAACTTGACGAGGACACCAGTGTGATTGGTGATAGCAGGTGTTTCAATTTCCTGAAGTTGCAGAACTTCGGGGCCACCGGTTTTGTGTATTACTATGGCTTTCATAGAATAATGAATAGTGATTAGTGATTAGTGATTAGTGATTAGTGATTAGAACTAAGCACCTTTATGTTCCTCCAGCCAGGCTTCGGCGTCCAGTGCGGCCATGCATCCGCTGCCTGCTGAGGTGATCGCCTGGCGATAAACATGGTCGGCAACATCACCTGCGGCAAACACGCCGGGGACACTGGTTATCGTGGCCTGACCATACAATCCGCTTTTCACAATGATGTAACCTCCTTTCATTTCCAACTGGCCTTCAAAGATCTGGGTGTTGGGTTGATGGCCGATGGCGATGAATACGCCTTTGACACGCAGTTTCTTCGTAGTGCCGTTTTGTGCATGCTTGATCCGGATACCTGAGACGCCACTATCATCACCCAATACTTCATCCAGTGTATGATCCCACTCAATTGTCACATTCCCGTTCTTTGATCTCTCGATCAGCCGGTTAGCCAGTATCTTTTCCGCACGGAATTTGTCACGGCGATGTACGACAGTCACTTGAGAGGCGATATTGGAAAGATACAAGGCTTCTTCCACGGCAGTATTACCGCCACCGATGACGGCAACATCAGCTCCGCGATAGAAGAAACCATCACAAGTGGCACAAGCCGATACACCACGGCCTTTATAGGCATCTTCCGAGGGTAATCCCAGGTATTTGGCGGAGGCCCCGGTGGCGATAATCAGGGCATCGCAGGTATAAACACCATTATCGCCAGTCAGCTTGAATGGACGTTGGGAAAGTTCTGCCGTGTGGATGTGGTCATTGATGACCTCAGTATCGAACCGCTCTACGTGCCTGAGCATGCGAGCCATTAAATCCGGGCCCTGCAAGCCTTCAACATCGCCCGGCCAGTTATCGACATCGGTAGTGGTCATCAACTGGCCACCTTGATCCAGGCCGGAAATCAGAACCGGTGCAAGATTGGCACGTGCGGCATAAAGTGAAGCAGTGTAACCTGCGGGGCCTGAACCCAGGACCAGTAAACGGCAATGTCTGGTATTACTCATTCAATCTACACTCCGGTTGGGGAAGTAAAGCGGGCCAGATAAAGGTGGGGTATGTTACGTTAAAGGGCTCGTTGAGGCAAAATTGATCATGCAATTATTGCTGAATTATCATTGATTAAATATTTAAATATTATTTTATTAAACATATAATTAGAATATAATCTGACTAAAATAGATTAACTTAGGATGGCACAGGCTTCGAAAAAACGTACACCTGCTGAACTACTGGGCAATCAGCTCTCCCGCAACATCAAGGAAGTCAGCATGATTGCCCTGGGCGCGTTGTCTATTTATCTGTTTATTGCCCTGGTTAGTTATCACCCGGATGACCCAGGCTGGTCGCGCACCGGTTCAGTTGAAGCCATCAAGAATAATGCCGGTGTGGCCGGTGCATTAATAGCCGATGTGCTGTTGTATTTGTTGGGATATATAGGCTATCTGTTCCCGGTCATCCTGGCTTACGGAGGCTGGCGCCTGTTCCAGTCACGAAGAGACAGTAAACCCCTGGATTACATGCGTTATTCAATCCGCGCCGCCGGTTTAATCTTTATGATTACCGGTGGTTGCGGGTTATCCAGATTGCATTTTACTGCCGGTTCAGCATTGCCATATGAAGTGCATAGTGCAGGGGGCATTCTGGGCGATGTGATCGGTTCGACCCTAAACCCGGTGCTGGGTCTGACCGGCAGCACATTGATCCTGCTGGCGCTGTTCCTGATCGGCATCACGCTGTTTACCGGACTTTCATGGTTATGGGTGATGGATACGACAGGCCGCTGGACATTGAAATTATTTAATTATGCCAATGAATCCCGTCACCGGATCAGGGATGAAGTGCAGGGCCGGCAGGCACGGCGTGAACGTGAAATCGTGGTCAAGATTGAAAAGGAAAAATTCATCCATCGTGAACCTGTGAAGATTGAACCCAAGATTTCCGTGTTTGAAACCGGTGAACGCGCCGAGCGCGAAAAGCAGGTGAATCTCTTTGAATATCCCTCGAATGTGGCTTTGCCCTCACTCAGTCTGCTGGATGAAGCAGCACCACGTGTGGGGCAATTATCACATGAAGCATTGCAGGCCATATCACGCCAGTTAGAACTCAAGCTCAATGAGTTTGGTATCGAAGCAAATGTTGTGGAAGTTCATCCCGGCCCGGTGATTACCCGGTTTGAGCTTGAACCCGCGGCGGGTGTGAAAGGCAGCCAGATCATCAATCTTGCCAAAGATCTGGCCCGCGCCTTGTCGGTGATCAGTGTGCGGGTAGTGGATGTCATCCCCGGTAAATCAGTGATCGGGATAGAGATCCCCAATGAAAACAGGGAACTGGTGACGTTGCGCGAGATACTGAATTCACGCGAATATGAAGAAATGAAATCACATCTGACGCTCGGTCTGGGTAAAGATATTAGTGGTAAGCCGGTCGTGACTGATCTGGGCAGGATGCCGCATCTGCTGGTGGCAGGCACCACGGGTGCGGGCAAATCTGTTGCACTCAATGCCATGATACTGAGCCTTTTATACAAGGCAACAGCCAAAGATGTGCGCATCATCATGATCGATCCCAAGATGCTGGAGTTGTCTGTTTATGAAGGCATTCCACATTTACTGGCGCCCGTTGTCACGGATATGAAAGAGGCGGCCAATGCCTTGCGCTGGTGTGTGGCAGAGATGGAACGCCGTTATCGGCTCATGTCCGCGCTGGGGGTCAGAAATATCACCGGCTTTAACCGCAAGATCACCGAAGCCGCGGACATGGGGCAACCTATTGCTGATCCGATTTATAAACCCCTCAGCGAGGAAGACGAAGCGCCTTTACTGGAAGAATTGCCATTTATCGTTGTGGTCGTGGATGAACTGGCCGATATGATGATGACGGTCGGCAAGAAGGTTGAGGAATTAATCGCGAGGCTGGCGCAGAAGGCACGGGCTTCCGGTATTCATCTGATACTCGCTACCCAGCGTCCCTCGGTGGATGTCATTACCGGTCTTATCAAGGCCAACATCCCCTGCCGTATCGCCTTCCAGGTTTCTTCCAAGATCGATTCCCGGACTATCCTGGATCAGATGGGTGCGGAAACACTGCTTGGACATGGTGACATGTTATATTTGCCACCGGGAACAGGATTACCGATCCGTGTGCACGGTGCATTTGTCGCTGATCATGAAGTGCATAAAGTGGTCAATGAACTCAAGAAGGACGCAGCACCTGATTACCATGACGAGATAGTACGTGGCCCGGCCGAGGGCGGCGCTGATCCAATTCCCGGTCTGGAAACTCCCAGTGATGACATGGATCCGCTTTATGATGAGGCTGTCAGGATAGTGACCGAGACACGCAAGGCCTCTATATCCTATATCCAGCGCAGATTGAAGATTGGTTATAACCGCGCGGCACGGATGGTGGAAGAGATGGAACAGAGCGGTGTAGTTGGTCCGCTGGGGTCGAATGGGAGCAGGGAGGTCATAGCACCTCCACCACCAGAATAGTTGAAAGTAAAAAGTGAAAAGTAGAAAGTAATGTGTAAAAAGTTAAAAGAGGAAAGTTGGGAGTGATTACAAGATTGGAAAATTCAAGAAATTTTATTTTATTAAAAGATAATTTCATTAATACTGTCTTTATATTTTTTACTTTCAACTTTTTACTTTTTTCTTCTGCATTTGCAGAAGAAGATAAGAATCCTCTCGATCATTTTCTGAACAAACTGGAAAGTTTTCAGGCTGATTTCATACAGACATTATCCAATGAATACGGTGTGACACTGGAAACCTCTTCAGGCGTGGTTTACATGCAGAATCCCGGCAAGTTCCGCTGGGTTTATCAGGAACCTTATGCACAACTGATCGTTACTGATAGCAAAACACTGTGGCTCTATGATGAAGATCTGGCCCAGGTCACTATCCGTGATATAGAAGAATCAATCAATAATACCCCGGCGGCGATTATCAGTGGTCAGGAAAATATTGACAAATATTATGTCACAGTGGATATGGGTAATATCGAGGGATATAACTGGATAGAACTGACACCGAAAGATATTGAAAACCAGTACAACAGTGTTCGTCTGGGTTTTAATGATAATAATCTGGGCATGATGGTCATGTTTGATAATCTCGGCCAGGTCACACGCATAGACTTCATGAATCCGGTGAGGAATAAACGGTTTGGAGGCCCGTTATTTACGTTTGAAATTCCGCAAGGAGTAGATGTGGTCGATGAACGCACTCCGTCAGAGTAGATCAGGTTTGCTGCTACGGCTTATCTGATTTAAGCACTTTTTGATAAATCACAAACTATATGCCCGCATCATTTGATTATCATCCCCTGGCTGATCGGATGCGTCCTCGCGCCCTGGATGATTTCGCCGGGCAACAACATATCCTGGGCAAAGATAAACCCTTACGCACAGCAATAGAGCAGGGACGACTTCATTCCATGGTTTTCTGGGGTCCACCCGGTACCGGCAAAACCACGCTGGCACGCATCATCGCAAGTTCCTGTGATGCGCAGTTTCTGTCGCTCTCGGCTGTACTAAGTGGTGTAAAGGACATTCGTGCTGCTATAGAACGCGCCCAACAGTATCGCGAGGTATATAACAAGGACACAGTATTGTTTGTTGATGAGGCCCATCGGTTCAACAAATCACAGCAGGATGCATTCCTCCCGTATGTGGAAGACGGGACAGTAACATTCATCGGCGCCACGACTGAAAATCCTTCTTTTGAATTGAATAATGCCTTGCTGTCCCGCGTACGTGTTTATGTACTGAAGGCACTGACACCGGATGATATTAAAACGATTGTTGAAAAAGCATTAAAGGATAAAGAGCACGGTATAGGCGGGCAGGGTTTGGTTATTGATGAAAAATCCATACAAAAACTGGCAGAGGTTGCTGATGGTGATGCCCGCCGTGCGCTGAATCTGCTCGAGATTGCGGCGGATCTGGCGGAAGGAAACAAAATCACGGATGAATTGTTGGATGAGGTCCTAAGCGGAGGAGGAATACGCCGTTTCGATAAAGGTGGTGAGGCATTTTACGATCAGATTTCGGCACTGCATAAATCCGTGCGTGGTTCGGCACCAGACGCAGCGCTGTACTGGTTTGCACGGATGCTGGATGGCGGTTGTGATCCACTTTATATTGCCCGCCGGGTAGTACGCATGGCCTCGGAAGATATTGGTAATGCCGATCCACGTGGATTGCGGCTGGCACTGGATGCCTGGGAAACACAGGAACGGCTGGGTTCACCGGAAGGTGAACTGACGATAGCCCAGGCCATTGTTTATCTTGCCTGTGCCGCCAAGAGTAATGCGGCGTACAAAGCTTTTAATGCCGCCATGCAATCCGCACGGGATCATGGTTCCCTGGAAGTGCCGTTGCATCTCAGGAATGCGCCAACAAAACTGATGAAGGAACTGGATTATGGCAAGGAATACCGTTATGCCCATAATGAGCCTGAAGGTTATGCTGCCGGAGAATCTTATTTCCCGGAAGGTATGAAAGAAGAACAATATTATTATCCGGTTGACCGCGGTATGGAGATCAGGATTGCGGAAAAGCTCGTGCACCTGCGGGAGCTGGATAAACATGCAAAAAAAAGAAAATAATGCGCGCCTGGTATAAAATACAACCAGACATTTCAATTCTGTAATTTAAATTATATGAAAATGAAACTCATCACCCTTCAAACGGGAGGTATGGTTAGGGGTTAAATTATGAATGGTTCCACAATCTACCCCCATCCTCACCTTCCCCCTGCAAGGGGGAAGGAATATATACTGTGAATTAATTATAAAAAATATTTATGACTCAAATAGCCTTTATCGCTGCAGGCGGCGCCATCGGCGCGTTACTGCGTTTCTGGATGTCACAGGGTGTCTATACTCTGCTGGGCCGTGGATTTCCTTACGGCACCCTGTCTGTCAATGTGCTGGGTTCACTGATAATGGGCATATTGTATGTGTTTTTATATGAACGCATGGACATGAGCCCGGAGTGGCGGGCGGCACTGGTTATCGGATTGTTGGGAGCATTCACGACCTTTTCCACGTTTTCGATAGAAACCCTGAATCTCATTGAGGCAAGCGAACATCTGAAAGCATTCATGAACATCCTCCTGAGTGTCTCGCTTTGTCTGGTGGCCTGCTGGTTTGGCATAATTGGCGCGAGGCAGTTATGAACGAAATCGATGTTTTAATGGTCCGGATATATCTCCATGAAGCCAAGGCGCATCAGACGGAGTTGCTGAAATTCCTCCACGATGACAGCAAGGTACGTGGTGTCACGGTATTTCGCGGCATCACCGGGTTTGGCAGTTCTGGTAAATATCATTCCTCCACCTTGATGGATATGTCACTCGATCTGCCAGTGGTGATCGAATTTTTTGATGAACCGGCAAAGATAATGACGATTATTGAACAACTGAATAAAAAGATCAGCCCGGGTCACATTGTATATTGGCCGGCAAAGATCAATCTGTAATTTAGGGATTACTAAATATATGCTGGATCCACATCTGTTACGTACCAACCTCGATTTTGTTATCAACGGATTGAGCAAGCGTGGCTACAAGCTCGATACGGAAGTTATCACTGAACTGGAAGCAAGGCGTAAGCAGGCACAAATTACAACCCAGGAACTACAGCAGGAGCGCAATGCCCGTTCCAAAGAGATTGGCAAGGTCAAGGCCCAGGGCGGCGATGTAGAGTCATTGCTCAAACAGGTAGGTGATCTGGGTGATCGGCTCAAGGCCAGCGAAGCTGAACTCGAACAGGTACAGGAAGAATTAAATTATATCCTGATGAGTACCCCCAATATTCCACATGCATCTGTGCCGGATGGGGCAGCGGAAACGGACAATAAAGAAATTAGAAAATGGGGTGGCTTGCCAAAGTTTGATTTTGACCCTAAAGACCATGTTGACCTCGGAGAGGCATTGGGGTTGATTGATTTTGAAACAGCTACACGCATTACGGCACCACGTTTTGTGGTCATGAGCGGTGCGATTGCCAGACTGCACCGGGCATTGATCCAGTTCATGCTTGATGTTCACACACAGGAACACGGCTACACTGAAGTCAATGTACCCTACATGGTCAATGCCGAAAGTATGCGCGGTACCGGACAATTGCCGAAATTTGAAGAGGATTTATTTTCTATTCCACAACAGGGATTTTATCTCATACCCACGGCCGAAGTGCCGGTCACTAACTTGGCCCGCGACCAGATTATTCCATCAGAAAAAATGCCATTGAAATATGTCTGTCATACGCCATGTTTCCGCAGTGAAGCTGGTTCCTATGGCAAGGACACGCGCGGCATGATCCGCCAGCATCAGTTTGAAAAGGTGGAACTGGTGCAACTGGTCAAACCGCAAGATTCCTACCAGGCACTGGAAGAACTCACTGGCCATGCCGAGGCGATATTACAGAAACTTGAACTGCCGTATCGCGTCGTGGCCCTGTGTAGCGCTGATCTTGGTTTCTCTTCTGCCAAGACCTATGACCTCGAAGTCTGGTTGCCCGGGCAGCAGAAATACCGCGAGATCTCCTCATGCAGTAATTTTGAGGATTTTCAGGCGCGCCGCATGAAAGCACGCTGGCGCAACCCCGAAACCGGCAAACCGGAATTACTGCATACCCTGAATGGTTCGGGGCTTGCGGTAGGACGCACCTTGATTGCCATCATGGAAAATTATCAAAACAAGGACGGAACCATCCGAATTCCCGCTGCTTTGAAAAAATACATTAACGAGTTTGATATTATTAAATAGTCTTGCACTATATTTATATCCATAATTTTAATTTTCATAATTGATCGTTATTCAGTGGTTACCAGGACAGGAAAATATATATGTTCAAGATAATAAATATATTATTTTTTCTCTTTGCGTTGATGTTCAATCATGTTGCTGTTGCCGAGATCAAACTTGGTAAAATATCAGAGTTTGACCTTGATTCAGTAAAGAAAACCATCGAAGTCAACGGGCTTTCGTTCACCGTTACGGATGTCGGGGAGGGTGAACCGGTAGTATTACTGCACGGTTTCCCGGATTCGCGCCATGTCTGGCGCTACCAGATTCCCGCTTTGCTGGATGCCGGTTATCGTGTTATCGCACCAGATCTCAGGGGATTTGGCGAATCCTCCCGCCCGGAAGGTGTGGAAAACTACACCATAGACAAGCTGGCAGTTGATGTGGTTGGCATCATGGATGTACTCGGTATACAAAAGGCCAGTGTCATTGGACATGACTTCGGCGCCGGTCTGGCCTGGTTTACCGTTGCGCATTACCCGGATCGGTTTAATAAACTGGTGGCAATGTCAGTGGGAGTGACCGGTAATCCCGGCTGGCAAATTATCGAACAACGTGAAAAATCCTGGTACTTTGATTTTTTTAACAAGGAAGGCATTGCAGAAGAGGCGTTGAGTGCGGACAACTTCAAACTTTTCCGGGAATTGATCCGCAATCAGGGCGATCCGGACCGGTTCTTTGCCGATATGGCACGACCCGGCGCATTGACAGCGGCACTGAACTGGTACCGGGCCAACACCCGGGGTTTCGGCAAACGTATTACGGAACCATTATTTCCACTGATCAACGTACCGGTCATGGGGGTTTGGAGTACCGATGATCACCATCTGCTGGGACCGCAGATGAGAGAATCAAAATGGAATGTTACCGGCCCCTGGCGTTATGAAAAAGTGGAAGGGGCGGGCCACTGGATGATGCTGGAAAAACCCGCTGCGATTAACGAATTATTGCTGGATTTCCTTGGGCGATAATTCAATAAAGTTCACACATGCAGGTTTTGCAGCACTTCCTCCAGTTTTACCTTGGCATCACCAAAAAACATGCGGGTATTTTCCTTATAGAAAAGAGGATTATCTACACCGGCATAACCGGTTGCCATACTGCGTTTCATGACGATCGTGGTCTTGCCTTTCCAGACTTCCAGAACCGGCATGCCGGCGATGGGGCTGTTCGGTTCTTCCTGTGCTGAAGGATTGACAATGTCATTTGCGCCAATGACTATCGATACATCGACATCAGGGAAGTCTTCATTGATCTCATCCATCTCGAATACGATGTCATAAGGTACGTGGGCTTCAGCCAATAATACATTCATATGTCCCGGCATACGGCCGGCAACCGGGTGAATTCCAAAGCGGACATTCACTCCTTTTTCCAGCAGTGTTTTTGTAATTTCATAAACAGTATGTTGTGCCTGGGCCACGGCCATGCCATAACCGGGGACGATCATGACTTCTTTGGCATCAATCAGGAGATTGGCAACCTCTTCAGCTTCAATCGCAACGACTTCTCCGGCTTCTTCACTGCTGGACGCAATAGTGCCGCCACTGGTACCAAAACCACCGGCAATCACTGCAATGAACTTGCGGTTCATGGCCCGGCACATGATGTAACTCAGAATGGCACCACTACTGCCCACCAGTGCACCGACTACGATTAGCAAGTCATTATTCAGCATGAAACCGGTTGCAGCCGCCGCCCAACCGGAATAACTGTTCAACATGGAGACCACGACCGGCATGTCCGCACCACCGATCGCCATCACCATATGGATGCCGAAGATCAATGCAATGGCTGTCATGATAGCCAGCGGTACCATGCCTGAACCGGCTGCAGATTGATCAACGAATACGAAACAAAGCCAGATTGAGGCGATCAATAAAATGAGATTAAACCAGTGCCGTCCGGGAATGAGCATCGGCTTGCCAGTCATCTTGCCACTGAGTTTACCGAAGGCAATCACAGAACCGGTAAAGGTAACAGCACCGATTAATATGCCGAGGTAAGTCTCAACATCGTGTATGGTTTTGTCCACACCGGTCATACTTGGATCATGCCCCATAAAATTGGCAAAACCTACGATTACTGCAGCCAGACCCACGAGGCTGTGGAGTATGGCAACCAGTTCCGGCATCTGCGTCATCTGGACCTTTTTTGCAAGGATATAGCCGATGACGCCACCAATGACCATACCACCAATCAAGATACTGTAATTGGTGGTGACGATTCCGAAAACGGTGGCGAGCAAAGCAATACTCATTCCGATCATGCCGTACAGATTTCCGCGGCGTGAAGTCTCCGGATGGCTCAGTCCGCCCAGGGCCAGGATGAACAGAATAGTGGCAGCAATATATGATGCAGTAACGATTCCTGCTGGTAATACAACAATTCCCGTTGGCATGATTGCTCCCCTTATTTCCTGAACATCTCTAACATGCGCCGGGTGACAGCAAAGCCACCGGCGATGTTGATGCTTGTTATTAGAATGGCGATTCCGGCCAGAGTCATGATCCATTTTTCAGATGAAGAAATCTGAATCAACGCGCCAATAATGATGATGCTGCTGATGGCATTGGTCACACTCATCAATGGCGTGTGCAATGATGGCTTTACGTTCCAGATCACCATGTAGCCGATAAAGCAGGCGAGCACAAAAACCGTAAAGTGCTGCATGAAAGCGGGCGGGGCAGAGAGACCCAGACCAAATAATGCGGCACCACCGATAATAAAGGGCAATAACAGACTCCACACACTGGGTGGTTTCTCCTCCTTTTTGAATGGAGTAACTTCTTTGGCTGCCGGTTTGGCCGGTGCTGCGGACAATTTCGGCGCTGGTGGCGGCCAGGTAATCTGGCCATTATTAATGACAGTCGCACCGCGAATGACTTCGTCTTCCATATCAACGCTGATGACGCCATTTTTTTCTTTGCACATGTCCGTCAGTAAATGACGTATGTTAGTGCCATAAAGCTGGCTGGATTGTGTCGGCAGGCGGCTGGGTAAATCAGTGTAACCAATAATAGTAACACCGTGTTTATGGACGACCTTGTTGGCCTCGGTCAGTTTGCAGTTGCCACCCTGTTCAGCAGCAAGATCGACGATCACACTGCCTTCTTTCATCGACTTCACCATGTCTTCAGTAATGAGTTCCGGTGCCGGTTTACCCGGGATCAATGCGGTGGTGATAATAATATCCACCTCCTTTGCCTGCGCGGCAAAGAGTTCCATCTCGGCTTTGATGAATTCCGGACTCATGACCTTGGCATAGCCGCCCACACCTGAGCCTTCTTCCTTGAAGTCGAGCATCAGAAATTCCGCGTCCATGCTTTCAACCTGTTCTTTTACCTCGGGGCGCGTATCAAAGGCACGGACGATGGCACCCAGACTCTTTGCGGTACCAATCGCGGCAAGACCAGCCACACCAGCGCCTATAACCATGATCTTGGCCGGGGGGATTTTCCCGGCAGCGGTTATTTGCCCGGTAAAAAAGCGGCCAAAATGCTGTGCTGCTTCGATAATGGCCCGGTAACCGGCAATATTGGCCATGGAACTCAGGGCATCCAGTTTTTGTGCGCGGGAAATACGGGGGACGCTGTCCATGGCCAGGACGGTGACTTTTCTTGCGGCCAGCCGATCCATCAATTCCTTGTTCTGGGCCGGCCAGATAAAACTGATCAGGGTCTGACCTGCATGCATGAGTTCAATTTCATCCGGTGCGGGAGCACGGACCTTGAGAATAATGTCAGCGGAGGACCAGAGAGATTTTGTGTCGTTGATGATCTCCGCTCCGGCAGCTTTATAAGCATCATCAGTGAAATTCGCGGAGCCGCCGGCGCTGGATTCAACGGCGACGGTGAATCCAAGTTTATGCAGATGTGTGATGACTTCAGGTGTGCTGGCGACGCGTCTTTCACCAGTAAAAATCTCTTGCGGGATACCTATTCTCATTATTATTCCCCTAACAATACTTCATTCGAATCTGTGTATTTGTCCAATATAGCGACCCAAACAAGTGCAAATGCTAGCATCAGAAGCCACTGGCAACAAGCCACCACTTGTTAGCAAAACTATATATTTGTAAACTTATGTAATTATTTATATACAGATAAATCCTTTATATGTAGCGGTTTTCAAGACCGGTGCATTCAACCGCTCTCGACTTTGTGTTCCAGACAAAGTCTACCTCCTCCATCCCTGGAGTCGTGCCACCTCTCCGGTAATAACTATATAGATATCCATAGACCGTCAGCTTCACTAACTTTGGTCACTAAGCTCGGCCTTCCTGGCCTCGCCAAGTGACACGGGTTTGAACCTCCTCGGCAACTGTTCCCGACTTTGCTCTACCTCCTGCTTCCATGCAGTCGTGTCCAAACCGCTCGCAGGGAAAATGACACGTTAAGTGTCATTTTCTTCATCCTGCTCGCCCCTCTGTCACCTCTCCAAATTTTGATTCTAAAATCACATAACCAAGTTATCATAATGATGGTTCAACCGTTATTCCGGACATCCTGTCCTACACCCCTTCGGGGCCAGCGTCGCTCAGCTCCGCTGTTCAAAATCGCTCCCGGCGATTTTGTCTGCCACCTCTCCAGTGTTAAACAGTAACTTTTTGCAATAGCTTTACGGGATTGCATATCTTAATCTTGTCCCATCGAATCCCATCTATTGCTAACAAGTTTATTAGCAAAAGCCATCAAGAGGCGCGTATTTTACCTGTCTGAAGCAGATCGGCAAGAGCAACAAAAAACCCCGCACAGGGCGGGGTAGATGGATATTCTTAAAAAACGGTTGCAGTCTAGCTTATCTGTCCTGGTGTGTAGTCCCCCTGATGGGCTAATTTTCGGATTATTTTATACCCTGAATTTGAGATAAAAGTCCGCTAGTGGTAAACAGATTGTTCTTTGCTGCAGTTGCTAACTTAATCTTCTCCGGCAAAGGCCCCGAGCAGGTGCAGCAGACTGGTGAAAAGATTGTAGATAGAAACATATAGTGTGATTGTCGCCATGATGTAATTGGTTTCGCCACCATGGATGATTTCGCTGGTCTGGTACAGTATCAGTCCGGACATCAGCATGACAAACACTGCAGAGACTGCCAGAGACAGGGCCGGGATGCTGAAGATCAGGGCACAAATACCGGCGAGGAACGCGGTCAGTATGCCAACCATCAGATAACCGCCCAAGTAACTGAAGTTCTTGCGGGTTGTCAGGGCATAGGTAGAAAGCCCCAGGAAAATCGCGCCGGCACCACTCAGGGCCAACATAACCAGTTGGGCACCATTGGAATAGAAAGTGAGATAAGCGTTAATCATCGGTCCCAGTGTCAGACCCATAAAACCGGTCAGGGCAAAGACCGAGAGCAGACCCCAGGCACTGTTTCTGAGGTATGAGGTTAAAAACAGCAAACCAAAGTAGCCACCCAGGGTCACCAATGCCCCCATAAATGGCATATTTGTAGCAATGGAAACACCGGCCGTCACCGCACTGAACAGCAGTGTCATGGATAGCAACATATAAGTATTCCGGATCAGCTTATTGGCAGCGAGTAAAGATTCAACTGGCCGGGCAACGGCATATTGATGCTGACTCATGGTTTTAAACCTCCGATTGATTTAATTAAGCTCTAATATAGGGCTATTACGGAATATTTCAAGTGAAGTTCTCCGCTAACTATGCGAATTTTCATGTATTTTCCGTGGCATCTCAATTCTTTGCTCAAAGGTTACAATCGGGTATGCTTGCGCCCCTTACATAACCGGAGAGGTGGCAGGGGTGAAGCGGAACAAGAAAAATGTCCTGTGAACATTTTTCCGCTGAACGCCTTGAACAGGGGATGTTCAAGGCCGGGGCATTAGCCGAACCCAGGATGGCTGACAATTTCGTAAGGAATAGAAATTGAACAGCCTCGCATGCGAGGCTGGCCCGTAAGGGTGAGGTACAAGGATGTACCGAATAACTTAGGCCTTCGGTTAGTGAAACCAGCGGTCTATGGATATTTATATAGCAATTACCGGAGAGGTGGCAGAGCGGTTGAATGCACCGGTCTTGAAAACCGGCAAGGAGGCGACTCCTTCGTGGGTTCAAATCCCACCCTCTCCGCCATATTACACATATAAAGTACTGAAACTTATAAATAATATAGTTCTACATTTCCTTCCTATATACGGAACTATATCCGGTTTAAGCGTAAATAATTGCCATTTGTGGCTAATTTGTGGCTAATCATTAGCAGTAGATCTAAAGGTGTTTTTGCAGATTTGTATTTCTGGCTAACAATTTCACCAGCATGATTACGGATAGTGTAATAGGTCTTTTTGATCTCACCCTTATTAGTATGCGTGAAGCGGGTCACTTTGAATCCATTAATTTCGTAAATGTCTTTTA
>JBCKWI010000007.1:0-49606 GCA_038922795.1 Gammaproteobacteria bacterium | reverse complement strand
TTCTGCCAGTTCCGGTTTCTGATGGCCATGCCCAGGAAAGGCATAGGCGTGATCGCTGCTATAATCCTTTATCCATCTGCGCAGCACACTCTCGTGGATATCCAGGTCCTGTGCGGCCTGCCTCACACCCAGGTGTTGGTCTCTCACCAGCCGTACCGCATCTAATTTAAACTCCCGGGTATATCGTCTTCTTGTCATTGGTTGCCTCCCGTTTCATCATACTATCTTATCAATCTGTACGTGAAACCTGGGGCAGGCCATACCTTAGCCTTATCCAATCATCGGAAGCTAATTTCGCATCGCTGCTTTATCACCACCTTGTCAATGCCGGCGCGTTCTGCCAACACAACTGTGCACCGAAATGTATACGGCCAATATCGTCAAAGAAGGCATTCGCCCTGACTTGGTCATTTTTAATGCAGAAATATCAGGACGCTTCAACTACTACAAGGATTGCGACAAGCGCCAAGACAATACGCCTCTGAAACTCCAGTACATTCGTTGCGTGGTTGAAATCAAGGGTGGTGCTCAACAGCATGAGAGTGGCCTTGGAAAGTACTTTGAAAGTGACCTATTTTGCGATCAACTACGCTCAGATCCAGAGAAGCGCCGAAAAACTCAGAACTGCGCACTCGTTGTCGATATTGAAAAACTTGGCATGTGGGCGTCTCAATTCGGAACCCAAGGTCGAGACTACGTGTTCGTAACAATTGACCTCAAGAATCCAAGAGGCTTCTGGCCAGACAACGTGCGTAATACATATGGCGAGTATTGCGCGAAGAATGGAGTTCACATGATCTACTTCGCGCAAGGCAGCAGCGCGTTCTGGCATTACCCTCGTCAAGGGAAGCCCGTTCAAATTCGTGTCGCCTAGCCCGTGGCACAACCTCTAACATGGCGCTCAACCTCACTCCCTTCGGTCGCTGGACACTGCGCGATAAAGCCGCGCAGCGCCGGTTAGCTCTACGTTAGCGCAAGACTATGAGCATTCGACACTTGTATCTACTGTTGCTGTTTTCCCTATTTGGCGCATCTGCGCCACTTGCAGAAGAGACTTTAGACCCGATCGACACGCTTATAGAACAGGCAGAACTTTCAAATTTAGATGAAGCGGAGTTGGAGAAGCTTCGTTCCCTCGTTTTGGTGCTCTTGCAAGGTTCCGAGCAGACGGCACGTATGGCTCAACTTGCTCAGCGCTATTTCACTGCCAAAGGATACAAGCTTCTTTACGTTCAGCTCGCTTCCGTAGAAGGAAAATATTGGCTCATTGTCACAGATACATATCGGAAATCAGCAACATCTGACCTCCCGATCATGTTTCCTAGATTGACTTTCGAGAACGGATACTATTTTTGCAAGACCGGGATCGTGGGTGGAATCACAGAATTGATCGACATGGACAGTAAATCTCATAGTTTTATGTTTGCAAACTGGAGGGATTTGCGGTGAAAGCTTGGTGCGCGAATTGCTGACTTCCATGACCGACGACGATTGTCGATACATCATGATAGATGTTCTTGAATTATATAATGAGCAAGTAGCATGCGGTCGTGGACTAGCAATTCTTCCTGCGCTGAAGCTGAAAATCGATGCTCCAATCAAACTGGAGGGTATTGTATTTGTCTCACCTGACCATATAGTCGGCCTAGACATATTCCTACGCGAGATAGACGACCGTGCGTTCTTACCTATTCAATCAGTAGGCGGGGAAATTTCTGTATCTGTGGCAAGCGGGGATAGTCACCGTCGCTACGCTTCAAAACTGTCTGGGATTTCAAAAGATGCATTGATCGAATCTGTAGTTGCACTAGTTCCCGTATCAAAGAGTGTTGGGCGTATTACCGATTCAAGTCACAGTCATAAGAGTGATCTTAATTTACTGAGCTCGCTTTCTTTGCAAGCATTTCGAGCTTTGGATTTGGTTCGCTTCCAGTTCTGTAATTTAGCCCTCCCGGATACATTACCCGGCATACCTGGTCAATATGATGACAGTGGATTTCTAGGTGCCGCGATCCTAACGGCTGACGGACACGGACGTCTGATTGGTGGGAGAAAGCCCGGTACTGAAATGATCCAAGGGCTGGGATTAGAACTCTCTGCTTCGCAGATCGCCGGAATACCTCACGGTGAATGCGCGAAAGTTGTTATGGCCGACGATAACGGTGGGGAGATTGGCGCCGCAGTGCGTAAGGCGTTAAATATGTATAGTAGGGCTATGCATACAAATAGTGAGACACTGAAATTTCTATCTACGTTAATTCTGCTTGAGTTTGTCGGCACGGGGCCATGGTACACCAAATTCGAAGAAGTGCGGAAGATGATTCAACCGCATTTGGCAAAGAACTCAGCAGATTATTCTCGGCTTACTCGGCGGTTTCGGGAGCTTACTAGCCTTGAAGAACAGGGACACAATATAGGTTTAAGGCATCGTATCGTTCATGAAGGCGCATTTCTCGATGAAATTTTGCCAGAACAAGACGCGCGGAGGGGATTGTTCCAAGAGCTTGAGCGATATGTTGGTAAACCTATAGTTGACATGGCCAAGCAGGCACATTTCACTTGGGAGGAATTACAGTCGTGGCGTGCGAGGCGAGCTGATGAGATCAATAAGGCACCATAACAGCGCTTACGCTAACAAGCGCATCAAGGGCGACACGCTAACGCGCGCGCACGAATTCTGGGGACAGTTTACTTAATTCAATCACCATAGCTCGGCGTGCTAAACTACGCCACTTCAATAAGCTGAACGCAAGGAGAAATATCATGGCCAGGATGGCTAGCCCGCATTTCTCACCACGCTGAAAAGTAACCCAGGTGGACGGGCAATTATACTAATGAACGAGGATAAGACGCGGCCCAACCTCGTTATGCGACTGGACCACAACGCGTTGTCGCCGTTTTCGGATGGGGAAACCGTTATCCTCTTGTAAAAAAGGCATTTTAATTCCGGGGACAGTTTACTTAATTCAAATACCATAGCTCGGGGCGCTAAACGACGCCTCTTCAAAAAGCTGAACGCAAGGAGAAATATCATGGCCAGGATGGCTAGGGTTGTCGTTCCCCATTTTCCCCATCACGTTACGCAGCGTGGTAATCGACGCCAGCGAACGTTTTTCTCAGCAGCAGATCATAAGATTTACATTGAGTTCCTGGTCAAGGCAAAGGAGAAGGCTGGCATGAAGTATGGGCCTATTGTCTGATGCCCAACCATGTGCACCTGGTGGTAGCACCGCAGCGTGAGGATAGTCTGGCAACCTTCTTCCGTGATGCGCATCGTCGATATACGCGCCGAATAAACTTTCGAGAAGGGTGGCGAGGGCACCTGTGGCAAGAAAGATTTCATTCCTTTGTTATGGACGAGCCATATTTATTGGCTGCGGTTCGATATATCGAACTGAATCCGGTCAGAGGAAAGCTATGCAGCCATGCTGAAGATTGGCCCTGGTCGAGTGTCCATGCACATGTAAATGCCAAAGATGATCTGCTCGTTTCAGTGAAACCGATGTTGGAAAGGATTGAGGACTGGCATAGTTACCTCTATGCATCAGATGACAGCACCAGGGTAAACAATATCCGCAAACATACGCGTACTGGCCGTCCGGCTGGAGATGATGAATTCCTGTATTGACTCGAACAGTTGACTGACCGCAGCTTTCACCGTGCCAAACCTGGACCCAAGAGGGGTACAGTTAAGTAAACTGTCCCCGTAATCGCCGTGTTTCAAATATCGCTGATGAACATTGTCTCAGATACGGCACAGCCGTATAATAGCGGCTCATGTTTACGGTCGCCGAAACCCCAACATTTTCTCGCCTCGCGAAAGAGTATTGGAGTGAAGAGGAACGAGGCGCTTTTGCGTCCTTTATCGCCGCAAATCCTGAAGCGGGCGATGTAGTACCAGGCTCAGGCGAGTGAGAAAAGTTCGGTGGGGTTACGAAGGCCGTGGAAAGCGCGGCGGCGTTCGGGTGATTTACTTCAATCGCCTGGTCGATGGTGAAATTTGGTTACTTTTGATCTACGGCAAATCTGTGCGAGATAATATTCCCGCGCACACGCTTCGACAGATCAAAGAGGAAATTGAAAATGGTTAAGGCCACACGAAAACCTCAAGTACGTCGCGCCAAACGCGACATTGGCGCAGAGCTTCTTCTATCAGTGCGTGAAATGAAGGCTGGTGTTCGGGCGCGCGTTCATAATCCGAAACTTTCTGACATTACCCTTGCGCGGCTGGAGTCGGGTCTGTCTCAGTCTGAGTTCTCTCTACTGCTCGGAGTATCGGTGCGCACGCTGCAGGACTGGGAACAAGGTCGAAGAGTACCATCCGGTGCCGCCAAAACACTCATCAAGGTGGCAAAGCGCCACCCAGAAATCCTGCATGAGCTCGCGGTGTGACCGATCACAACTTGTCGTTGCAGGGTACGCGCTTTCATAGTTCGTCGGCTGGTCAATCGTACGTGCAGGCGCGCCCCTGAACTTTGCGTTAGCCATCAGTAAGTTGCGGCCATGCTCGAATATCTAAATGCCAACCCAGGTTTATCGGCGATCATTGGGCTGATCGTCGGGATCGCGACTATTGGTGCTGTGCAATGGAAAGTGCTCACAGCCTTATATGTTAAGCCTCGCGACTTTGAACTGGAGTCTCTAAAGCGCCGAGTCGATGAACTATCTCGCTCTCAATTTCGAAGCGAAGAATCCGCCCGGGAGTCCTCAATCTTGCAACTTGAAGACCCAACTCGCAGCAGCGCGACAACAATATCGCATCAAATCACCTTAACCTCAGAAACTGGACCTCTAAATAACGAGGACCCGTTTCAATCTCTTGAAGCATTCTATCGACTGACACATGACCCTAATCTTACAGAACTCCAAAAGCGTTCCGTCGCGGAAAAGACATTGGGGATAGAAGTCACGTGGACAGCAAGAGTCCGTTCGGTTAACGAAAGCGATGATGGCTACTATGATGTATTCATGGCTCCTGCACTACATTCGGCAGCGGATGCATTTTGTCGATTCGCTCCGTCATACGTGGGATCGATCGCGAAACTAAAGAGAGGGCATATGATAAAAGTTCGAGGAACCATAAGAAGCGTCCGTGGATTCGTTTCGCTTTCTGACTGCGAACTGCTGTACAGCGAAGCTGATGGCTAACAATCGCATCGAGACGGACGCCTCCGTGCTGCGCTGTGCTTCGCACTTCGATAGGGGCCGGACCCTGACAGATCCCCACGAATTTCATGATTCCCATTGTCTTAACATGTCGTTTTGAACAAGCTTGATGGCTTGTTGACATTCTCGTTGCGTAAAGGTTGATTGTCCTTGCGCCATAACCAGACAGCCGAGATAAAACAACGACAACACACGATTTGTTTTGACTGTATTCGCCTGGTAGTGATAATGCCATTTCTGATCTTCGGCCAGACGACCCATTAACCAAACCACCAGGGTGGCCAACATCCCCACCAAAAGAAGATTGGACAGCCGCCGGCGTGTGCGTGTTTCAGTCAATGAAGAAGCCCATGCGTTGGTTCTTGATGTCCCGGAAGGCCTCTTCTATCTGCATGCGGGTACGATAAAGCTGTATCATTTGTCGGGCTGACACCTCCTCCTGACTCAATGAGGAAACTAACAACCAGGGCGAGTCCTCTCGACGCGCGTTTTTCTTGCTGTGTCTTGAACGGGCTGAATATCCTTGCTTCGTTAGCTTATGCCGGCCTTTGCTTTGTTGTTTATACACATAAAGATGGCAAGGGAATGGTTGATAACGAACGAGTCTGATTTCCCCGTAGTAGCGCGGTGTAGCGTTTGCCTCGTGATACAACGTGTTACACTTTATCCAGCCCTCCTCAGGGTTATTTCGGTAATACAGGTTTTGCCGAATACGGCCAATATAATCCCACCCCAGCTTCCCTACGGCCCGGAACCAAGGTCCCACAAACCCGGCATCGGTGATGAGTATCGGATAACAGTCCGCAGGCAGCCAGGATTGTACTGTCTTAAGAAAGCGCTTCTGGATACGGGCATTGCCATAGGCCTTCAATGGATGTACTGCTTCATACAATGTCAACGCCCGCCCGCCTGCCGGGAGTGAGGCGCACAGGTGTTGATGGGCCCGGTCATAGGTATCATCTGACCAATCAATCAGAATTAGTGGCCGCTTGTTATGCCCGATCAGCATCTGGCTGACCGCTTGATAAATATCACAGCGTTCCCCATACAAATGTCCATTACCGATTAACCGGTCACTTTGTTTGATACCGTGTTTCATGCTAATGCCGCGCAATGAAGCACGTCCTAAACCCGTGACAGTCAACCTCTGCCCATGGATTAACGCTTCGACAGTATCCATGAGTGCAGTCAACCGATAGCCATGCATGGCCGGACAGCTTTCCTTAAGCATTTGGTGTAACATGTTTTTAGCCTGCATGGTGATGACCTCGCTGAATGAGATTTTGTCGTCTGATCAGATCGAAATTCATCATGCAGGTCCATCTTTTAAAAATAAAAATGCTTAACACTTTGTTTCAGATCGGTTTTTTACAATTATTCGTGGGGATTTGTCAGGGTCTGTCTCCTATTATTCAACAAGCTCAACTATCAAGCTGTAACCCTATGTTAGATAAATCAGAATTAGATAGTTACATGCAAGATGCAATCCTTGAAGCCAAGAAATTAACAAATCAAGAAATAAATGAGACGGAAGAAGTTAAATCATGTGGTGATTTTCTTTTCAGTGAGGAACTAATGGTTAAAGCTGAAAAGAATTGAAGTATGTCATGGGGTTCAATTCGAATGAACTCAAATATTCCTTCTAACCAATCGTCTAAGCCGGACGGCTGCGCCGCCGCTTGGCTTGGTCGTTAACATATCTCATGATAAAGCTTATTCTTAAAATTCTTCCTGTAATTGACATTCTGCTCGCCCCTCTGGTTTACCCTGCTGCATGGTTGCTGAAGATCGTGCGTCGCGCAGGAGTTCACAGATTGCCGTTCTGTAAATTTATTTTATTGAAGATCGGGGTTTTTCCTGTCAGAAATCATTACTACGAACCGCAGTTTGATTACAGCAATAAAAAACAGTCCTTATCTCAAGACCGGCATCTTCCGGGCATCGACTGGAACACTGAGGAGCAATTAAGCATCCTGGATCATTTTTCATACTCGCATGAGCTTGCAGATACCCTGCAGGAAAAACCTGATGCATTGCAATTCTATTTCAATAATGGCGCGTTTGAATCCGGGGATGCTGAATATTGGTATCAGTTGATTCGCACGATGAAACCGAAAAAAATATTTGAGGCCGGAAGTGGCAATTCTACTCTAATGGCAATCAAGGCCATTCGCAGAAACCAGAATGAATATCCCGGTTACAAATGCAACCATGTTTGCATAGAACCCTATGAAAAGCCGTGGCTTGAAGAAACAGAGGTATCAGTAGTCAGAAAAAAGATTGAAGACATAGGGCCGGCCTATTTCTCGGGGCTTGAAGAGAATGACATCTTGTTTATTGATTCATCCCATATCATAAGGCCCCAGGGGGATGTGCTTTTTGAGTATCTTGAACTGTTACCCACTCTCAATGCAGGAGTGATTGTCCATATACATGATATATTTTCGCCTAAAAATTACCTCAAGCACTGGCTGGAAGATGAGGTGCGTTTCTGGAATGAGCAATATCTGCTGGAAGCATTCCTGTCACACAACAGGGACTGGAAAATTATCGGCGCCCTCAATTATCTACATCACAATTATTATGAAAAACTGAAATCAGTTGCGCCCTTCCTGACGCCCGCCAGGGAACCCGGTTCTTTCTATATTCAAAAGATTGCCTGATACACCCTCAATCGAAGTCCCATGCATTGCGCTTCAGAGCTAAAGACAAACTTCGCCTTTTAATTTCAAAGGCGGAATTAAATATCAAAGGGCGGGGTTTTGCGTGAGTCTGCCCTGGCCACCTGCAGGGACTGGGTCAGCCCGACATAGTTATTGTAGAGCGTGCGGATTTCATGGACGTAAACAACCGTTTCACCGCAACGGCAATTGCGGATCACCTCGCCATCTTTTTCAAAAGGTTGCGCCAGTGCCAGCATTGCTTTTTCCACATTGCCAAACCAGCGGTTGGGGTCGAGACCCATTTCTGATGCCAGTTCCCTTGCCCGTTTCACCCGGCCAAACCCGGCATTATAAGAGGCCAGTGTGAACCAGGTACGATCTTCAAGCAGCAAATCATTTTCAAACTGGTCCCTCAGCATGCTCAGGTATTTTACCCCGGCCTGTATGCTGTTGGCCGGATTGGCAAGATTGCGGGCGCCGATATCTTCGGCTGTCGAGGGCATCATCTGCATTAATCCTTCAGCGCCTTTAAACGATATTGCCTGCGGATTAAACCGGCTTTCCTGATACATCTGCGCGACGATCAGGCGCCAGTCAAAACTGTATACTTCAGCATACTTGCGCACCAGATCATCATAAGGGGACAGTTGGTCAACATGCTGCTGATACCTGTTGCCCGCAGTCCAGCGCTGTGGTTGTTCAATATATTTGGTATATAGCGTATTATAAAATTTACTACGATATTCTTCCTTGATGAATTTATTTAAAGCAGTCACCAATTGCCCATCTACCGCTCGTACCGCCCAGGCATGTGGCGTTGGTTCGCTTAGCGGGAAATGCGCCTTGATCAGATAATCGCTTGCTACCTCATTATTATATTTATTACCGTCAAGCACAGTCAGGTCATACATTCCACGCGACACCATGGTTAATGTCGCTTGTGTATCCAGTCCAGGCTCAGCAATAACGATATCAAAATTTATACCGCGGTCGCGTATCCGTTCCAGCAGGTTACGATAAGGACTTTCAGCCGGCAGCGTGATCCGTCTGCCTTCAAGATCCCTGATATCATGTAACGGGTCATCTGATTGTCTGCCAATAATCAGCGGCGCCGAATAATCATATGCCACTGAAAACCGTATTTGTTCATTCGCAATGCTGTTGGTTGGCAGCTCAGCGGCAATAATATCGCCATCGCCATTCAGAAGTAATTGCCGCATCTCATCATGGGAATTTGCCAGCACAACATCGACACGCATTTTGTACGCCTTGGCAAATTTCCTGATCAACTCATATTCAAAACCATGGAACCGGCCATTGCTGAAATAATAATTAACCGGACTCTTGTAGGTAATCAGACGCAATATTTTGCGTTCAAGCATTCGCGGCAGGTCGTCCAGATGGGCCTGGGCAATGTTGAACTCAAGATGATTCTTGTTCAGAAACTGGTTCAATGCGACTTGCAGTTTTTCCGCTTCCGCATTGACGGCCCATGCCTTCGGTTCACCGCCGGTCATATTATAGGCCACGCTTAATTCCGGATACCGTGGCAAATAATTCCTCAAAAAGTCACTGTCCGCGATAGTGAGATCATATTGACCCGAAACAACACGGGCCATAATCTGTTCCTGCGACAAGGTCTCGGGGATAACTACCAGATCCATGGCCGGGTTGTTGGCCGCGAGTACTTCCATGACAGGCCATCCCGGTGAGGATTTTTTCAGTGCAATCTGCCGGGACGCAAGATCTGCCAGCGATTCAATCTGGGTGGTATTGGAACGTACGATCACTTGCTGCCGGGAAGCGACCCAGGGTGATGTGAAACGGATTTGATCATGCATACCTGCTGCAATTGACAGGCCATGACCGATGATGATATCCCCCCTGCCGGCAACCAGTTCCGGCAACAGGTCCCATTGTGAATCCGACTCTATCCATTCCAGGGCCAGATCATGTTCATGAGCGAACCTTTCCAGCATGAGTCTTTCCACGCTGGCTATTGAAAGAGAGGTTGGTTTTCGTGCGGCATAGAGTATGCGCAATTTGCCGGACTCAACGACGTCATCAAAATCATTCCTGGCATACTCGGCATGACTGGTGTCTTGCGAAACGGAAAGATCAACTGCGTCGTAATTGCCCTCATGGAGATAAACACTGGATTGAATTGTAATGCCGGAGGTTATGATGGTGATGCTTTCGAGGGCGCTGACCAGGGCGGGGGCGATCAGGACAAGGGCCGACATCAGCCACGCCACATGCCGTGAGATACCAGACCTGATCAATTTATTTTTCAATAAGCGCAACAAACAACATGCCCTCTGTTGAGACCAGCCTGCTTTCAAGCCGGCGCTAATATACCTTCTATTCATCTAAACATCTATATATTGGGTAAATAATTTCAATAAATACTATATATAGATTATTGCACTGCAATATGCTGGCATAAGCTAACACAGATGATGTTGCGACGCAATATAATAACGGGGGGATCGGGTTGAACAGACCCGTGGACTTCGTGGCCTAAGACTTACCCTACGGGCTGATATATCTTTGTTTCGCCAAGAGTATGTGCTTACTTCTGAATTTGCTGGCGCAGTTTGTTGAGTCTCTCCGGGGTACCAATATCCAGCCAGACACCGGTATACATCTCACCGGTAACCTGATGATTATCGACGGCCTGCCGGATTAAAGGGGTCAACGGGAAGACACCGCCAACCTGCCCCATGAACAATTCCTTGCGGTAAACACCGATCCCGCTGAAGGTATATAACCGGATTCCGGTATTGGCAAGATCAGCGTCCTTGATAGCGAAATCACCAGTGGGATTATGTTCCGGGTTCTCTATTAACACCAGGTGCGCCAGCCCCGGAGGATAGACCGGCAAGGACTGAAACGGATAATCCGTCCAGATATCGGCATTGATGGCGAGAAATGGATCATCCCCCAGCAATGGCAGGGCCCGGTAAATACCACCGCCTGTTTCGAGCGGTGTATTACCTTCTGCCGAATAACCTATTTTGGCGTGGAAACGGCTGCCATCCCCCAGATGTTTCTCAATCTGATCGCCGTATACGCCATGATTAATGACGATCTCGCTGATCCCGGCGCAGACCAGGTTTTCAACGTGATACTGGATCAGGGACTTGCCATTTATTTCCAGCAAGGGCTTGGGTATGGTATCGGTTAAAGGGCGCATGCGCTCACCCCGGCCGGCAGCAAGGATTATGGCGTGCACTGGTTGTTGACCTCAGTCATGGCAGGGATAACTTCGGTGGTCAGCAGTTCGATCAGGCATCCCAGTTCAGGATAGTCCGTGTCCAGATCAACGATATAAGAAAGTGTGCGCGGGAGGTCCTGTAGATACCCGGATTTGTTATCGCGATGATAAAGACGGGCAAAGATACCGCTGGCCTTGAGGTGGCGCTGTACACCCATCAGGTCGAACCAGCGCAGAAAACCAGTCTCATCAATTTCCGTTTGCTCCAGTTGATAATAAAAATCCAGCGCCCAGCTATTCACCTTCGCTCTGGGCCATTGGATATAACAATCCTTCAACAGCGAAACCAGATCATAAGTAACAGGCCCGATAACAGCATCCTGGAAATCCAGTATGCCCGGATTGTGTTCCTCACAGATCATCAAATTTCTGGAATGATAGTCCCGGTGCACAAATACCTGGGGCTGTGTCAGTGCCGTCTCTTTTAAGAATTCAAATATTTTTTTTAACTCAGCAAGCCGGCTGCCGTTGAGTTGAAGTTGCAGGTGCCGTCCGAGCAGCCAGTCAGTGAATAAATCCATTTCTGCCTGCAGCAGGTTTTCGCTGTATACCGGCATGCCGGTTGTATTCGACCGTTGTTGTATGATCAACAAGGCAGCGAGGGCATCATCGTATAATGCGTCTGCGCTTTCATCATTTAATCTGTCAAGATAAAGGCTGGAACCGAGATCGCTGAGCAGTATAAAACCGTTGCCAGCATCCACTTCCAGGATTTCAGGCACATTGACCCCCGTCGCCAAAAGGCGGTTAGCTATATCAATAAAGGGCCCACAGCTTTCCCGTTCCGGCGGGGCATCCATGATAATGAAGGATTGCAGCCCGTACTGGAGCCGGAAATAACGACGGAAGCTGGCATCAGCAGAGGCAGGCTGCAGCTTGTAATCATTTATTCCCAGTGATTTACAAATCCAGGTATGCAGTTGCTCCAGACGATCTGGCATTGCTGGCTATCCCGTTAAAAGATAAATTTGATGCAGGCACATAATCCCGATTTAAATGCCGCGCCTTGTTGATAATGTTGTATGCAAAATACCTGTCATCGAACTTCTGTTGCTTTTCTGGCATTATCAATCAAAAACCTGTAAAGCAGAAACATGATACTTGAATATCTTGGAATTTTGTCCGGGTTGTTGTTGCTGGTTGTTGGGGCCGATCGGTTTGTTAAAGGCGCAGCCAATATTGCCCGTGGTCTCGGCATGCCACCTTTACTTATCGGCCTGACCATAGTCAGTATCGCCACTTCTACGCCGGAAATCCTGGTGGGTTCGGTGGCCGCACTGGATGGTAAAATTGAGATTGCCATAGGCAATGCCATTGGTTCAAACATCGCCAATATCGGCCTGGTATTAGGACTGTCCGTATTGATCATGCCGGTTCAAATCGCTTCAAAGACATTACGCCAGGGATATCTGTTGATGTTCCTGTCAGCTATTGTTGCCATACTCCTCATGCTGGATCATGAACTCAGCCGTCTGGATTCAACCATCCTGTTAATCACACTGGCCGGTTTTATATACTGGATCGTGCGAATTGCTAAACGGACCCCTGTGACTGATCCCCTGACCGGAGAATTTGAACAGGAGCTTGCGCAGATCTTGCCGTTGAGAAAATCTGTTGTCTTTTTCGTGATGGGTTTGATCCTGATGCTGGCCGGTGCAGAGTTACTGGTGCGCTGTTCTGTTGTGGTGGCCCGGTCTTTCGGTATCAGCGACCTGGTTATCGGGCTTACCATTATCGCGGTCGGTACCAGTCTGCCCGAACTGGCTGCTTCAGTGATGAGTGTGATTAAAAAGGAAATGGACATCGCCGTCGGCAATGTTATCGGGTCGAACATGTTTAACATGCTTGCCGTCATTGGGGTGCCAGTACTGATACATCCCTCCGGATTTGGCAACGAGGTATTATTGCGGGATTTCCCTGTCATGGTGGCCATGACAATATTAATGGGCTGGATGATCTTTATTCGGGGGGCGGGACGATTTTATCGTATCGAAGGTGGTGTTTTACTGCTATGTTTCATCTTTTATCAATATTGGCTGTTTACAGCTCCGGTGACCCGTTAATGGTTGTAATCCATGCGTAAAAATGACCCACAACAAGAACTGCAAAAACTCATTGATCTAGGCACGGCCGTAATCAGGATTGAGACAGCCGCTGTCGCGGCACTGGCTGATCGTATCGATAACAATTTTGCCCAGGCCTGCATGCAGATCCTGGCATGCAAAGGACGTACTGTTGTCATTGGTATGGGCAAATCAGGCCATATCGGCAACAAGATAGCGGCAACTCTCGCCAGCACCGGCACACCGGCATTCTTTGTACATCCGGGTGAGGCCAGTCATGGCGATCTGGGCATGATCACAAAAGATGACGTGGTGATTGCCTTATCAAATTCCGGCGAAACAGACGAAGTCATTGCGCTCTTGCCTGTTATTAAACGCCTCGACGTTCCACTCATTGCACTGACCGGCAAACCGGATTCCACTCTGGCAAAGGCAGCGACGGTAAATATTAATGTCAGTGTCAAACAGGAAGCCTGTCCATTGGGGCTGGCCCCTACCTCCAGTACTACTGCGGCTTTGGCCATGGGAGATGCACTGGCAATTGCGCTGCTAGAAGCGCGTGGCTTCAGTGCCGATGATTTTGCCCTCGCCCACCCCGGCGGCATGTTGGGACGCCGCCTGTTGCTGCATGTCAATGACATCATGCATACAGGCAATGAAATTCCCAGAGTTGGCGAGTCAACACTGCTGAAAGACGCCCTGCTTGAAATGACACAAAAAGGGCTGGGCACGACTGCGGTGGTGGATAGCGTGGATCATGTCATTGGTATTTTTACTGATGGCGATGTCCGGCGCGCACTCGACCATGGTGTTGATGTCCATAAAACCAGAATTGGCGATCTCATATCGCGCCGTTTCAAATCCATCGGCAAGGATGAACTGGCTGTCACTGCTCTGGCCAGAATGGAGGAATTCAAAATCAATGCACTGCTGGTCACGGATGATCAGAACAAACTGATCGGCATCCTTAATATGCATGACCTGTTGCGCGCCAAGGTGGTCTGAATCCATGAATGATGTAATCGAAAAGGCAAACCAGATCAAACTGGTGATATTCGATGTCGACGGGGTATTGACCGATGGCGGACTTATCCTCGGCGAGAGCGGCAATGAATATAAAATATTCCATGTGCGTGACGGACAGGGACTGGTGATGCTGAAAGACACGGGGATCAAGATTGCCGTCATCACGGCGCGCTCATCCGGAATAGTCGCCGAACGTATGGCTGCTCTGGGTATTGAATATGTCTTCCAGGGCCAGAATGACAAGGGCAAGGCAGTCAGTGAACTGATGACAAAACTTGAGGTGAGCAAAGAACAAACAGCTTATGTGGGCGATGATTTTATCGATCTGCCAGCCATGCGCCAGGTTGGCCTGTCTATCGCGGTTGCGGATGCACACCCTCTGGTAAAGGAACATGCTCACTGGACCACGGCAAACCGGGGTGGCCGTGGTGCGGCCCGGGAAGTCTGTGAACTGATCATGCAGGCACAGGGAACTCTGCAAGCCGCAGTTCAGCATTACCTCAGTTGAGCAGATACATTGAATATAGCAACCCGATTGACCATATCGTACCAGTCAGTCAGGACTCCGCCAGAGTAAACCATGTCGGCACGCTGGAAATCCGTGATTATACTGTTATTGATGGCATCGGCGAGCGCCTGGTTGTTGAACAAGTTAACCACTGACAAGTCTACTGTTACATCAGAATTCAGGCATGACCCGGACTATTACATGGAAAACTTCACGACCTGGACCATGGCTGAGGATGGCAACCCCAAGAATATACTGAAGGCTGATTATATGGCGCACTACCCGGACAGCGATACGACGGAATTGACCAACCCCAGGCTGAAGGTCTTCCGGAAAGACAAGTTTCCCATCAATATTATTGCAGATAAGGGTTGGGTAACAGATGGCAATGAGGTTATTCTATTGTCCGGAAATGTCAGGCTTTGGGATGAGGATGCTGAAGGCAACGTAAGGATGGAGATTATTTCCAGTGATGTAAAAATATTGCCTGATCAGGAATACGCTGAAACCGAGAAGCCGGCGAAACTGACCCGGGGGAATATTACCGTCAACACAACAGGCATGCGTGTCTGGATGAAAGAAAGCAGACTTGAGCTATTAAACAATGTACACACTATCATACCGCCTGGAAATTCCAGGTAAATATTTACTGCTGATTACAGCACTTGGATTTAGCAATCCTGCATGGCCTCTGCCCACTGACAAGGAGCAGCCCATCGAAATCGAGGCAAACGCCGCCGAGCTTGATGATCAGAAGGGTGTAACGGTTTATACGGGGAACGTGGTGGTAACCCAGGGCAGCATCCGTATGACGGGAGACAAAATGACGGTTTATTACACCAAAGATAACAACCTGGATACAGTTATCATGCTCGGCCAACCAGCCACCTACCGGCAATTGCCTGATAAAAGTGAGGTTTATGACGAGGCCGAAGCATCGCGCATGGAATTCTACAATTTAAAAAACCTGATTGTCCTCATCGATAACGCCCTGGTCAAACAGGAAGGCCTGCGATTCAGTGGCAACCGGATTGAATATGATACCGAAAACAGCAAGATCAGGGCGCGCGGCGCACCGGATAAATCTGTTGCAGAAGATGGTGAACCCGCCCAGGACAGTGGCCGGGTGAAGATCACGATACAGCCCAAGAAAAAAGAATAATAACAAACTGAAGCTACACTTCAGTTTCTCCTGAGACATTTCTGATCACGTCGTTATACTCAAAACTATAATGCGGCCATGAGTGTACTCACCGTCAGACACCTTAAAAAATCATTCCGGGGACGTACGGTGGTAAAAGACGTGAGTCTGACTGTCCATGCCGGCGAGATCATTGGTTTGCTCGGACCCAATGGCGCCGGAAAAACAACCAGCTTTCACATGATCGTTGGGCTTATTCCCTGTGACAGCGGCACTATACATATCAATGAACTCGAAATAAGCGCATTACCGATGGATGAACGGTCCCTGCTTGGGTTGGGGTATTTGCCCCAGGAAACCTCTATATTCCGCCGGTTGTCCGTTGCCGAAAATATCATGGCCATATTACAGACCCGGACTTATCTCAATGAAGCACAACGGCAGAAACGCCTGGATGATTTGCTGCGTGAATTTCATGTCAGTCATCTGCATGACAATCCTGGTGCAAGTTTATCGGGGGGTGAAAAACGCCGGGTAGAGATTGCGCGGGCACTGGCGTCTGAACCAAAATTTCTCCTGCTGGACGAACCATTTGCAGGCATTGATCCAATATCAATCAATGATATACAGCGCATTATCAGTTACCTCAGTCAGCATGGTATCGGCATACTCATTACCGACCATAATGTACGTGAGACACTTGGGACCTGTGATCGGGCCTATATCGTTAACGACGGCCGCATCATCGCGGAGGGCACGCCAGATCAGATCCTCGATAACAAGCAGGTCAGGGAAGTCTATCTGGGAGAGCAGTTCAATCTCTAGGACAGTCCCGGGAATAATACCATTGGGGATTTTTTGGGTTAAAATTAGTATATATGAAGCCATCTTTACAACTAAGGACCAGCCAGAATCTGGCCATGACACCACAACTGCAACAGGCCATCCGCCTGTTACAGTTATCGGGCATGGAATTGCAAATGGAGGTACAGCAAGCGCTGGAATCCAATATGATGCTGGAACTGGACGAAGATGATGAAAACAATGAATCGTTAGAACATCAATTTGATGATGCTGTCGCTGTTAATGTTGCTGCTGATGAAGAAAAGAGCGGCATTGATGCCGACGACATTCCTGAAGATCTTCCGGTAGACAGTGTCTGGGAAGATATTTACGACAATACTGCAATTTATACTCACAACAATAATACTGATTCCGATTTTTACGAAAACCAGGGATTTGAGGAAAACGGTCTCCGTAATCATCTGTTATGGCAACTGAATGTGACACCCGTAAGCGAAAAAGACAAGGCCATAGCGGTTTCCATCATCGATGCACTTGATGATGATGGTTATCTAAGTTGCGATCTTAACGAGATTCTCGAGTCTCTGGGTGATGATATGGACGCCGAAATAGATGAGTTAGCAGTTGTGCTGCACCTTGTTCAGACCATGGAGCCCACCGGAGTGGCCGCCAGAGATTTGCGCGAATGTTTGTTGTTGCAACTGGATCAATGCGATCCTTCGACACCGCACCTGGCCAAGGCCAAAGAACTGGTTGGCGGGTATCTGCAACTGATGGCATCCCGCGATTTTACTCAATTGATGCGACGCCTGCAGATCAACCAGGACAGCCTGCAGGAAATCATTGCACTTATCCAGTCCATGAATCCCAGGCCCGGATCGCAAATCCAGACCACACAGACGGAATATGTGATCCCTGATGTTTATGTCAAGAAAGAAAATGGCGTCTGGAAAGTAGAACTTAACACCGATGCCATGCCACAACTGAAAATTAACACCAATTACGCCAACATGATCCGCCGGGCGGACAGCAGTTCCGATAATACTTCACTCAAGTCTCATTTGCAGGAAGCGCGTTGGTTTATCAAAAGCCTGCGGAGCCGGAGCGAAACATTGTTACGCGTTGCAAGCTGTATTGTGGAAAAACAGCGCGCCTTTCTGGAGTATGGCGAAGAAGCCATGAAACCCCTGGTTCTGCATGATGTTGCTGATCGGCTGGGACTGCATGAATCCACTATTTCCAGAGTAACCACACGAAAATACATGCATACACCAAGGGGAATATATGAACTTAAATATTTTTTTTCCAGCCATGTCAGTACCGATGCGGGTGGAGCATGTTCATCAACCGCGATACGTGCGCTGATAAAAAAACTCATCAGTGAAGAGTCTCACAAGAAACCCCTGAGTGACAGCAAGATTGCAAAAATATTATCATCACAGGGCATACAGGTAGCACGCCGTACAGTGGCAAAATACCGGGAGGCAATATCCATACCGCCATCAAATGAAAGAAAACGTCTGATATGAGACAACCATATTAATTATAAACAAAATAGATAAATTACAGCGGGAGCTAACTATGCAAATCAGCATCACTGGTCACCATATAGATATTACCCAGGCATTACGTGCTTATATAGAAAATAAATTTGCCCGGCTGGAAAGGCACTTTGACAACATGACCAATATACATGTCATACTCAATGTAGAAAAAGAAAGGCAGACGGCCGAAGCCACCATTCATGTCAGCCGTGGTAAAGTTTTTGCTGATACAGAACATAACGATATGTATGCCGCCATAGACAACCTTGTTGACAAACTGGACCGCCAGATTAAAAAACACAAGGAAAAACTAACGGACCACCATCGTGGCGAAAACGGCCTGAAAAAGCAGGAAATATCCTGATACCGCAGAATCTCCCATTCATAATCAACAAAATAATATAAATAACTATTATGCGTATCCCGGAAATTCTGTCCACAGATCGTATTCTTTGTAGTGCGGATATCACCAGTAAAAAAAGCGCGCTGGAAACATTGTCAAAACTTATGGCGGGCCCTGAACCCTCATTAACCTATACGGAAATTTTTGATTGCCTCAATGCCCGTGAACGATTAGGCAGCACTGGCATTGGTAATGGTGTTGCCATACCACATGGACGTTTTCAACATATCAAACAACCTGTTGCCGCATTTTTAAAACTGAAATCGGGTGTTGATTATGATGCCGTTGATCAAAAACCTGTGGATCTTATGTTCAGTCTACTGGTGCCGGCAGACTCGACTGATGAACACCTGCAAATCCTTTCCTGCCTTGCTGAAAAGTTCTCTGATGCTTCGCTGATTCGCCGGCTGCGTCTAAAATCATCGCCAGAAAAAATATACGAGATACTCACAAAATAGGCCAATATGCCAGATACCACTCAGCAACTCACCGTTCAGGACCTGTTCAATATTCATCATGAAAAACTTCAACTGACATGGATCGCGGGGCAGCAGGGCGGTAAACGTCTGGTCGTTCCGGAAGAGATTAAAACCGATCCGCTCAAGACGGACAATGATGGCGCTAATTTATCCGGCATAAAGCAGACGAAGCCGGACGTCCTGCCCGGACAATCCCTGGTTGGTTATCTTAATCTTATCCATCCTCACCAGATCCAGGTGCTGGGTGAAATGGAGTTGAATTACATCGGGGGATTAAGAGATATCTCCCGCGAAGATGCAATCCGGCAATTATTCAAACACCAGCCTGCCTGCATTATCGTATCTGAAGGGAGTTCGGTGCCGGTCTTTTTAAAGCGTAAATGTAATGAAAACAGCACGCCGTTATTCAGTTCGGCCATGTCCAGTATTAAATTGACCGATACACTGCATTACTATCTGGCTAATTTATTTGCAGATGTGATCACCATGCATGGGGTCTTCATGGAAGTGAATGCGATAGGTGTACTCATTACCGGGCCGAGCGGGATAGGAAAAAGCGAACTGGCCCTGGAGTTGATTACCAGGGGACAACGTCTGGTTGCGGATGATGCGCCGTTGTTTTCACGAATCGCGCCCGACATTATCAATGGCACCTGTCCTGCAGCCCTGCAGGACTTTCTTGAAGTGCGTGGACTCGGTGTTATCAATGTGCGTGGGCTCTTTGGCGACAGCGCGATCAAGATCAACAAATATTTACGCCTGATCGTCCGGCTGGAACCCATGGAGAAAGGCAAACTGTCAAAGATCGATCGGCTGGAAGGCAGTTATAATGCAGTACGCCTGCTGGATGTGGATGTCCCCGAGATCACCGTCCCGGTCGCGCCCGGCCGTAACCTTGCTGTGTTGCTTGAATGCGCTGCCCGTAATCATATGTTGCGTATCAGCGGTTACAATGCCGCGGAAGAGTTCAGTGAAAGACAGCGCCTGCTGGTTGAACAGGGAGAAAAGAAATGAAACCCCGGCCAGGACGTTTGCTGATCATCAGTGGTTTGTCCGGCGCCGGGAAAACCATTGCACTAAATACACTCGAAGATCTTGGATTATATTGTATAGACAATTTGCCGGTCAGTCTGTTGAACGAGTTCGCCCGTCAGATCAGTGATGGCAGCATTCAGGCCACACCCGATATCGCGATAGGGGTCGATGCACGAAATTCGGAAAGTGATATTAAAAAACTTCCCGGCATTATTAATAAGCTCAAAAAGAAAAACCTGAAAATTGATCTGGTTTTTATTGATGCCAATGATGACGTGCTGACCAGGCGATTCAGCGAAACCCGGCGCAAACACCCGTTGTCCTCAAAAACCCTGGCTCTGACGGGGGCCATCAAAAAAGAAAGGCGCGTCATGGACGATCTCTCGGGCCAGGCTGATATCCGCATTGATACCAGCCATACCCTGATGCATGAACTGCGCGATATAGTGCGCAAATGCATAGCAAACCGTCCAATTGCCGCCCTGTCCCTGCAATTTGTTTCATTCGGTTATAAACACGGCATACCCAGGGACGCAGATTTTGTATTTGATGCGCGCTGTTTGCCTAATCCATACTGGAAAAATAATCTGCGTAGCCTCACCGGCAAGGATACAGCTGTTATCAAGTTCCTGGGTAAACAGATACTGGTAGCGGAGCTGATAGATCACATCAAAAAATTCCTGTCCTTCTGGATCCCGAAATTCGAGGCCGACAACCGCAGCTATCTCTGCGTGGCTGTAGGCTGTACCGGCGGTCATCACCGTTCAGTGTATATCACTGAACGGTTGGCGGAATATTTCCGGGAACAGGGCAAACATGTCATCACCATACACCGTGATATCTGAAGCGTCTTTATGAGCGTTGGATTGCTGATTATCAGTCATGACGGGATAGGACCGGCCATACTCGGCACGGCGACATTTATGCTTGATGGTTGCCCCTTACCGGTCAGATTGCTGGCTGCTTCCAGAGACTGCGACCCGGATGAACTCATTGCTGATGTATCAGAACAGATCGCAGCACTCGATGAGGGCGAGGGGGTATTGGTCCTTACCGATTTGTATGGTTCCACACCATCCAATGTTGCAAAAAACCTCTCATCAAGATCCAGGGTGCGCGCTGTAACGGGAATGAATTTATCCATGTTGTTGCGCGTACTTAATTACCCGCAACTGGATCTGGATCAGCTTGCGGAAAAGGCCGTCAGCGGCGGTAGGGACGGTATCATCCTGATTGAAAATGAATAATTATTTATGGCCAAAAGAACTGTGACTATCATAAACAAGCTGGGTTTGCATGCCCGGGCTGCGGCCCGGTTCGTCCAGACCGCCTCCGGTCTCAATTGTGATATCCAGGTAAAACATGGAAACCGTGAAGTTAACGGCAAGAGTATTATGGGTGTGATGATGCTGGCGGCGGGCAAAGGCGCTGTTATTGATATTCTTGCCAGTGGTAAAGACGAGGAGGCCGCCCTCGATCAGCTCGAGGAATTGATACTGAATCGCTTTGGAGAAAGCGAATGACGATTGCACTGCATGGTGTAGGTGTATCCCGCGGTATTGCCGTGGGTAATGTACATATCATTCAGCGGGATCAATTTGATATCCGCGAGTATTCCATAGAACCTGGTTCCATAAGCAAGGAAATTCGACGCTTTGAGATGGCGGTCACCAATGCCCGGCAACAACTGCGCGCCATCCGCGATCATATTCCCGGCACGACAAACACTGACATTACGGCGTTTATAGACACACATTTGCTCATGCTTGAAGATGCTGCGTTGAATCATGAGCCGGTAAGATTAATCAGGGAGCTAAATTGTAATGCAGAATGGGCCCTGAAACTGCAACGTGATGCGCTGGTGAATGTTTTTGAAGAAATGGATGATGCCTATCTGCGTACTCGTAAGGATGATGTCGATTATGTTGTGAACCGTATCCAGCGCATGCTGCTGAACCAGGCCCCGCCCAGACACGAGGAACCGGACAATCTTCTGACCGGACATATTGTGCTTGCCAATGATCTGACACCGGCAGATACCGTGATGTTTCAGTACAACGGTATCACTGCATTTGTCACCGAATATGGCGGCCCGACATCACACACCGCCATCCTGGCACGCAGTCTGGGCATCCCTGCCATCGTGGGTATGCAGCATGCAATGCGCTATATCAATGAAGATGATTTCATCATTCTTGATGGCGCAAGGGGTGTGGTGCTGATTAACCCGGAAAAGCAGGCGCTCAAACACTACCGCAAGCTGCAAAAGGAAGAGAAACGCTATTACACATTATTGGGCAAGCTCAAGGGCAAACCCACGATTACACTTGATGGCACACCAATTGAATTACATGCGAACATCGAATTACCCAGGGACTTTGATACCGTACTTCAGGTCGGAGCTGATGGTGTTGGCTTGTACCGCACTGAGTTCCTGTATATGAATCGTGAAACACCACCTGATGAAGAAGAACATTACGAAACATATACAACGGTCATAAAGATACTGAAAGGCCTGCCGCTTACCATACGCACACTGGATCTGGGTGCCGACAAACAGGTTGATGGAGGCCGCCAATCCGGGCCGGTTGCTTCCAATCCGGCGCTGGGTCTGCGCGCCATCCGTTTATGCCTGAAAGAACCTGCGTTATTCCGGCCACAACTGCGCGCTATCATCCGCGCTTCAATACACGGCCCGGTCCGGGTCATGGTCCCGATGCTGTCCAATATCAATGAGATGATACTGGTGCTGCAAATGATAGATGAGATCAAATCAGAACTGGATGAAAAGCGCATTCCGTACGATCAAAACCTGCAAATTGGAGGGATGATCGAAGTGCCGGCAGCGGCTATATGTGCAGATGTCTTTGCCCGTCACCTTGATTTTCTCTCTATCGGCACCAACGATCTGATCCAGTACACCATGGCCATAGACCGTGTTAATGACGAGGTTAATTATCTTTATGATCCCCTGCATCCTGCAGTGTTGCGGCTTATTCATACTACATTACAGGCCGGTAAAAAGGCCAATATCCCGGTTGCCATGTGTGGAGAAATGGCCGGTGATCCACAGTACACCCACCTTCTGCTTGGATTGGGGTTGCGGGAATTCAGTGTCCATCCGGCAGCGCTCCTTGAAATCAAACAAATTATCAATCAATGTGATCTGACACTACTGGAAAAGCTTGCGGAAAAGGCACTCAACGCCGATAACGGCATTGAGGTCGCGGAAATCATGGCCAGTGCCAACCGGTCACTCTCATAATAATTTCATATCTATAGTTCATGCCCTACGGATTGCAGGCTTGTTCTGGGTGAGCAGGGCCCCAAGATTTTATTATCCACTCAAGCCCCTGTGTTGTTACACTAAAATGAACAACTGAGGACCTGTCTGCATGGCGGATACTAAAGATCAAAAAAACGATGCCGTAATCATCGATCAACTTTACCGCGTATTGAATGAAGATGATCTGCACGGAGCCCGGGGATTGCTTGCGCAAATGCACCCCTCGGAAATTGCTGATGCCATGGAAAGTCTGCCCAGCAAGGCCCGCACAACTATATGGAACCTGCTGAGCCCGGATGTTGAGGGGGATGTATTATCTGAACTGCAGGCACTAGTGCGCATGGAACTGCTGGAACAGATGCGGCCCTTCAAGGTCGCGCAAGTCACCAAAAACCTGGATGCTGATGATGTCGCGGACATCCTTCAGGAACTGCCCAGGGACATGAAGGACACTGTCCTCCTCGCCATGGACGAGCAGAACCGGCAACGGCTGACATCTATACTTTCCTGCCCGGAGGATACGGCCGGTGGTCTCATGAATATAGATATCGTTTCCGTCCGTGCCGATGTAACACTGGATGTGGTGATGCGCTATCTACGACTGTTACGGCAACTCCCGGAACAAACAGACAGTCTCATGGTGGTTGATCGTGAAAATAAGTACATTGGCGTACTCGCCTTGACGGATATTCTGAGCAAGGATCCGGAATCCACAGTCGGCGAGGTCATGACTGCAAAAACCGGCATTCCGGCACTAACTCCGGCAATAGACGTGGCCAGGATGTTTGAACAACGCGACCTGCTATCCGCCGCCGTGGTCAATGAAGACAATATGCTGCTGGGACGCATTACTGTTGATGACGTGGTCGACGTGATTCAGGAAGAGGCTGAACATACGGTCAGGAGCATGGCTGGTCTTGGCATTGATGATATGTTTGCCCCGGTTCTGAGCAGTGTGAAACGACGCGCGGTGTGGCTGGCCGTCAATGTCTGCACTGCCTTTCTTGCTGCTTCAGTGATCGGTCAGTTCGAAGATACCATTAAACAACTGGTGGCACTGGCCGTGTTGATGCCCATCGTCGCCGGCATGGGCGGCATCGCCGGTAGCCAGACGCTCACTATTACTGTTCGTGGTATTGCGCTGGGACATCTGGGTAAAAGCAATATACGTGCATTGATATTGAAAGAACTCGGCGTTGGCATCCTGAACGGGATTATCTGGGCCAGTGTTGTAGCTGTTATTGTTGTCCTCTGGTTTGAGGACTGGCAACTGGGGACAGTGATCGGATTGGCGATGCTGATTAATCTGAGTATTGCCGCACTTGCCGGCACGATTATCCCGCTTTTATTAAAACGTCACGGCATTGATCCCGCCATTGCCAGCCCCGTATTCCTCACGACAATTACTGACGTGGTCGGTTTTATGACATTTCTCGGGCTGGCCACGTTATTTTTGCTTTCCTGAATAATACAAAAAACAAAAACCGGGGCGGTTAGTTTCGAACTGATTATCCGGCCTTGTACACCCTGTTATATTTAACCAGAAACCGCTCGCATCCTTCTATATACTTTCCCAGGTGATAACGCCTGAACTCTTCCAGGCTCCAGGGTTGATCCGACAGCATATGGCGGTATTCGTCTGCAATGACATAAACCTGGGCATTGATAAAGACATTATCCGCGGTCATGACCTCCCTTTCACACCTTGCATATATACCATCTTCAAAGGCATCCAGGATTTTTAGCGCGGATCGATCCAGTCCTGTATATAACTGCCCGCTAACAGATGTGCCGGTTTGTGCAATGATGACAGGATAAACTTCATCCTTGATGGCATAACGGCAGTAACCCCTGAGGACGGCATCGACTGATGACAGTTTCTGGCCGGTCACTGCCCGCATGACCGCGGGGATCTGCAGTGTGCCATAGGCAAACAGGAACAGGCCGGGACCGGTCAATTCGTCTGGAAAATTACCAGCTGAAAATCAGCCACTGCGGCACCGGGATGTCCCTGGTGATATCATTCACGCGGGTTTCCAATTGACCATCACCATCCCGATCCACCAGATAATAAGCCGGGCCTACGACCGGGATAATCTTGACCGAGTAGAGCACGCCGTTGACACGGTATTCTTCAATAGTGGCATCATCGCGTTGTATGATGGTCACCTGTGGTTCTATGGCCTCACCACTCTCAACCGGATCTGGCAAGGCAGGCGGTTCGGGGATATCTTCCAGATCTTTGGGGTTCACATCACCGGCGTAAAGCGGGAAACTGACACACAGCAACAAACCGAGATAGATTAGTTTTTTATTCATGACTTGTTAAATCCTGCTGACTTTGTGTGTTACAACTCCAGTTGCCGGTGACGTTCTTCCGCCGTCATCTCTATCGTTCTGTCTTTATAATAATCAAAGATTGCGTCCACCACCTGTTGCGGTTCATCTACCACCTGCAACAGGCCCAGGTCCTCCGGATCAATAGTCCCTTCCGCAACCAGTTTTTTCTCAAACCATTCTATGAGACCAGCCCAGAAATCCGAGCCGACTAATATAATGGGTATTAGCCTGCTTTTCCCTGTCTGGGTAAGCGTCAGTATTTCCGCAAGTTCATCCAGTGTACCAAAACCGCCGGGTAAAACCACATAAGCCGAGGCATATTTTACGAACATGACCTTGCGTGAAAAAAAATGCCTGAAATAGAGCGAAATATCCTGATAGTCGTTTGCCACCTGCTCATGGGGTAGCTGGATATTGACCCCCACGCTAAGCGATCTTCCCGCATGCGCGCCTTTATTAAAGGCTTCCATCAGGCCCGGCCCGCCGCCGCTGAGCACGGAAAATCCTGCGTCGGAGAGCAGCCTGGCAATTGACTCCCCCAGGCCATAACAATGATGGTCTGGCTTGAATCGCGCAGAACCAAACATACTGACGGATGGCCTGATACTAGCCAGTTTTTCGAAACCTTCGACAAATTCGGCCATGATCTGGAATACTTTCCAGGACTCCCGTGTCAGGTCCGAATCTCTGATTATTGGATGGGCAGACTTGTTATGATCATTCATAATGGTTTCTTATCATACTTCTTTTTTCAAAATAGGCACAAATGGACAAGAAATTACTGGTACTGGTAGACGGGTCCTATTATCTGTTTCGTGCCTATCATGCGCTGCCCTCGTTTACCAATGCTAAAGGTGAACCGACCGGGGCGATATACGGCATGATCAACATGCTGCGCAAACTCCTCAACGATTTCAAGCCATACTATTTCGCGGTTGTATTTGATGCAAAAGGAAAGAATTTCCGTAATGACATCTACCCGGAATACAAGGCGCACCGCCCGCCCATGCCGGAAGAACTGGCCTGTCAGATACAACCCGTCCATGACATCATCCGATCTTTTGGATTGCCGTTATTGATGATCGATGGTGTAGAGGCTGACGATGTCATCGGCACCCTGGCAAAACAGGCGGAAGCAAAAGGTATCGACACGATCATCTCATCCGGTGACAAAGACCTGGCGCAACTGGTCAATGATCATATCCACATGTTCAACGCTATGAACAACGGCGTACTTGACAGTGAAAGCGTGAAGGAAAAATATGGTGTTCCGCCGGAGCGGATTATTGATTATCTGATATTGACCGGTGACAGTGTTGACAATATCCCGGGCGTACCCAAGGTTGGCCCCAAGACCGCTGCCAAATGGTTGAGCGAACATGGTTCATTGGAGCAGATTGTTGCCCACGCAGACGAATTCAAGGGCAAGATAGGCGAATATTTACGTAACAGCATTCAGCAATTCCCGCTGACGCGGAAACTGATCACACTGAAATGTGATGTTGAGCTCGATATTAATCCAGAAGAATTGATTCCGGCTGCGCCAGACAAAATGGCGCTCCGGCAACAATTTTCTCAATGGGAATTCCGGTCGCTGATAAGTGAACTGGAAAAATCCGCGGCATCGGCAAAACCAGCTGAAAGAAACGGTGCAAATAATAATGGCTGTGTATATGAAACCGTCTTTACCCAGTCTGAACTTGACGCCTGGTTGCAGGAACTCAATACCGCAACACTGTTTGCCTTTGATACAGAAACCACCAGCCTGAATTACGTCGAGGCGGAGATCGTCGGGATCTCGTTTGCCATCAATACAGGACGGGCGGCATATGTTCCGCTTGCACATGATTATGAAGGCGCACCGGGACAGCTCAGCCGTGAACAGGTACTGCAACAACTCAAACCATTACTTGAAGCCAACAACAGGCACAAGCTGGGACACAATCTTAAATATGATATGAATGTACTCGCCAATCATGGAATAGATTTACGGGGCTGCCAACATGACAGCATGCTGGAGTCTTATGTGCTGGACAGTACGGCTTCGCGCCACGATATGGACTCGCTCGCCCTGAAATATCTGAACAGGACCACTATTCACTACGAAGAGGTGGCAGGCAAAGGCGCAAAACAAATCCCCTTTAGCAAAGTGCCTGTCGATGCAGCTACGTCTTATGCCGCTGAAGACGCAGAAGTGACGCTGAAATTACATCAGCATTTATGGCCCAGGCTGCTGGAATCAAAACATCTACAAAAACTTTATGAAGAACTGGAAATGCCCCTGCTGCCCGTCCTGTCCAGAATGGAACGTAACGGGGTCATGGTCGATGCCGATATGCTCACAGAACAAGGCCGACAGCTCACATTACAGCTGGAAGAGATTGAAGAGCAGGTTTACCGGGAGGCGGGTGAATCCTTTAATATTGGATCACCCAAACAGATACAGCAAATCCTGTATGACAAGCTGGGTTTGCCCATACTGGCCAAGACCCCTAAAGGGCAGCCATCTACCTCTGAATCCGTGCTGGAAGAACTTGCGCTGGATCATGCACTGCCAAGGCTCATACTCGAATACCGGGGCCTGAGCAAACTGAAATCCACTTACACTGACAAACTCCCTGAACAGATCAGCAGCAAAACCGGGCGCGTTCATACCTCTTATCATCAGGCCGTTGCAGCCACAGGCAGGCTCTCATCATCTGATCCTAATCTGCAGAATATCCCGGTGCGCACCGAAGAAGGGCGGCGCATCCGCAAGGCATTTATCGCACCGCCAGGATACAGCCTGCTGGCAGCTGATTATTCACAAATAGAACTGCGCATCATGGCGCACCTGTCCGGCGATCAGGGATTGCTTGATGCCTTTGCCAGGGGTGAAGACATCCATAAAATGACAGCCGCGGAGGTATTTGGTATGCGCGCGGAGGTGGTAACACTGGAACAACGGCGTGCAGCCAAAGCCATCAATTTCGGATTGATCTATGGCATGTCCGCTTTCGGTCTGGCCAAACAACTGGGGATAAGCCGCAGTCAGGCCAAAGATTACGTTGATCGCTACTTCAAACGTTATCCGGGCGTCAAGATATATATGGACCAGACCCGAGAAATGGCCCGGGAGCAAGGTTATGTCGAAACTATTTTCAACCGCCGTCTGTACCTGCCGGAAATCAATTCACGTAACGCCGCACTCAGGCAATATGCCGAGCGGACTGCGATAAACGCTCCAATGCAGGGCTCTGCCGCTGATATCATCAAGCGGGCCATGATTTCAGTCGATGAATGGTTGCTAAAAAATAAAATTAGTGCCAAATTAATCATGCAGGTGCATGATGAGCTGGTATTGGAAGTCAGCGAAAATGCCGTTGCTGTAACACGCGAAGAAATTCGCCGGCTGATGACTGATGCAGCACAATTATTGGTACCATTAGTGGTGGATATAGGCACAGGAAAAAACTGGGACGAAGCACACTAGTATTGTCAAAATGAAGATAAATTCTGTATCTTTCAATATTGTGACTGACGTGCGCTAGAATTTTATATAACTTACTCGTTGCCGAGATAATTAACCGTACAAACTCCTCCGCTATCTTCAATTTGTATTGCACACTATTTTCCCAGGAACCCGCATGCTTTTAATCCCCGCGATTGATATTAAAGATGGCCGCTGTGTACGTTTGCGCCAGGGACAAATGGATCAGGAAACTGTTTATGGTGAAAATCCTGTCGATATGGCCAAACGCTGGATAGAAGCTGGCGCCAGAAGACTGCATATTGTTGATCTGGATGGCGCTATTGCAGGCAAACCTGAAAACGCCGATGTCATTCATGAAATCGCGGCGGCCTGGCCCGAGATACCGATTCAGGTAGGCGGAGGAATACGTGATGAAGACACCATACAAACCTATCTGGACGTAGGCGTGAGTTATGTCATCGTCGGCACCAAGGCGGTAACTACGCCGCATTTTGTTTCCGACATCTGTCTCGAATTTCCAGGGCATATTATCGTCGGACTGGACGCAAAAAATGGCAGGCTGGCAACCAATGGCTGGTCAAAATTATCTCACCATGGTGCGATCGATATGGCCAAACGCTTTGAAGATGACGGTGTTGCTGCGATCATCTTTACTGATATCGGGCGCGACGGCATGATGAACAGCATTAATATTGATGCGACGATTGAACTGTGCAGAGAAGTGACTGTGCCGATCATTGCCTCCGGCGGGATTACCAATATGGATGACATTCGCGCACTGTGCAAGGCCGCCGAAGAAGGTATTACCGGCGCGATTACCGGACGCGCTATTTATGAAGGCACCCTTGATTTTGTAGCTGCGCAAAAACTCGCAGACAAACTCTGCACTTACACACCCAAACTATAGACCCACAAATCCATGAGTCTTGCCAAACGCATCATCCCCTGCCTGGATGTTGATGCCGGACGGGTAGTCAAGGGCGTACGTTTCGTTGATATAAAAGATGCGGGTGATCCGGTAGAAATCGCCCGCCGCTATGATGAGCAGGGCGCAGACGAGATCACCTTTCTCGACATTACAGCCAGCAGTGACGAACGTAATACCATGATCGATGTCGTTAAAGCAGTGGCCAGCCAGGTATTTATCCCCCTCACGGTCGGTGGCGGGATAAGAAACCTGGATGATATCCGCGCCATGTTGAATGCCGGCGCTGACAAGATCAGCATCAATACCGCCGCTGTAAAAAATCCTGACTTTATTGATGCCGCATCCGCAAAATTCGGCTCCCAATGTATCGTGGTGGCCATTGATGCCAAGCAGACCCACAACACTGCTTCAAGCTGGGAGGTATTCACACATGGTGGCCGCAACCCCGCTGGCATAGATGCACTTGAATGGGCCAGGCAAATGGCTGATCGTGGCGCCGGCGAGATCCTTCTGACCAGTATGGATCGGGACGGGACGCGCAACGGATTTGATCTCGAGCTCACCCGTGCTGTCAGTGAAGCAGTCAATATTCCGGTGATCGCTTCCGGTGGTGTCGGAACACTTGAACATCTTGCCGATGGCATACTCAAAGGCAAGGCCGATGCCGTTCTGGCCGCCAGCATCTTCCATTTTGGTGAACATACTGTGCTTGAAGCCAAAACCTTGATGAAGCGGTTTAACATTGAAGTTAGACTGTGAGCATGTCTGAGCAAGAAAATACCGCCTGGCTGGACGAGGTCAAATGGAATGCTGATGGTCTGATACCTGCCGTTGCCCAGGATTATCAAAGCGGCAAAATATTAGCCCTGGCGTGGATGAACCGCGAGGCACTCTTGCAAACGATCAAATTACGCCGTGCTGTCTACTGGTCCCGCTCAAAACAGCGGCTCTGGCAAAAGGGCGAAACATCAGGCCACACACAGGAGATACAGGACATATATCTTGACTGTGACAAGGATGCTATCGTTTTGGCAGTGATGCAGACTGGTGATATTGCCTGTCATACCGGCAGGCAAAGCTGCTTTTATCATCGTTTTGAAAACGGCCGCTGGGTGATTTCCAGTCCAGTGCTGAAAGACCCGAAAGAAATGTATAAAAAATGACCGGATTTTCATACCTGAATTTATTGATAAACAGCAGGACAGACAGTCATGACTGATGATGTTTTGCGCCGTCTGGCCGAGACCCTTGAGCAACGCAAACGGGCAGATCCAGACAAATCATATAGCGCCAGCCTCTACGCAAACGGGATCAACGCAACCCTGAAGAAGATAGGTGAAGAGGCAACGGAAGTCATTATTGCTGCAAATTCCGGCGAGAAAACCGCTATAATTCATGAAACAGCGGATCTGTGGTTTCATACCCTGGTCATGCTGACCCAGCTTGGTCTCGGCCCGGAAGACATTCTGGCAGAACTCGAACGCCGTTTTGGAACGTCCGGTCTCGAAGAAAAAGCAGGGCGTAATAAACCGGGATAAACCTGAGACGGCAGACTGATGTATAACGAACTTGTGGAGAAATAACTCATGGGAATAAGTATCGGACAATTAATAATTATCCTGATTATTGTTGCCCTGCTGTTCGGGACCAAAAAACTGCGCAATATCGGCGGCGATCTGGGCAGTGCCATAAAAAGTTTCCGCAAGGCTGCGAAAGAAGGCGAAGATGAAACTGGCGCAATAGATGACACCCCCAAACACGGCGCCGTCATAGAAGGCGAGACCAAACCCGTATCTGAATCTGATAACAAACCTTCCTGAATCCTGTTTATTAATACTGGGTTTTATTCATGTTCGATATCGGCTTCTGGGAATTGGTGGTGGTCGCTATCGTTGCCTTGCTGGTTGTGGGCCCTGAACGTCTGCCCGGTCTTGCCCGTGATGCCGGAATATGGATAGGCAAGGTAAGGCGGTTTATCAATAACACCAAGCGCGAAATCGAATCCGAATTACGTATCACGGAAAACAAGGAATTCAGACAACAACTCTCTGATCTTGATGGTCTGATGAACAATGCCCCCGACCTGGACTCACAATTCACCGAAAAACAGAAAACACCCCCTGACAAGGGGAAACCCGGCCAGGCTGATCAGGAATAGAAACCATGCCTGGGGAAAAAGCCAATGACAACTCTCGCGATGGTGAACAAACGCTTGTTTCACATCTGATTGAATTACGGGCGCGCACGTTAAAAACACTGGCCTGCGTGTTGTTGATCTTTATTGCCCTGAGCTTCTTCGCCAGCGACATCTACAGCCTGGTCGCAAAACCATTGCTCGAACATCTGGCGCCGGGGACTGGCATGATAGCAACCGAGGTGGCGTCTACCTTCATTGCCCCCATCAAGCTTGCGTTCTTCCTTGCAATATTTATCTCCATGCCTTACATCCTGTATCAGGCCTGGTCTTTCGTTGCGCCCGGCCTCTATCAAAACGAGCGGCGTTTCGCTGTGCCATTGCTAATCAGCAGCATATTCCTGTTCTATGCAGGGACAGCCTTTGCTTTCTTCGTTATCCTGCCAATAGTGTTTGGCTTCTTCACGGCCATCGCTCCAGAGGGCGTGGTAGTGATGACCGACATCAGCCGTTATCTGGACTTTGTCCTGAAGATATTTTTTGCATTTGGACTCGCATTTGAAGTGCCGGTATTGACCATACTGCTGATCTGGTCCGGTATCACGACAGTTGCTGCCCTGAAGCGTAAACGCCCATACATAATAGTCGGAGCTTTTGTGATCGGGATGTTGCTGACGCCGCCGGACGTGATGTCACAACTCCTGCTGGCCTTTCCCGTCTGGTTTTTATTTGAATTTGGTTTGTGGCTGGCAACAAAATTTCTTCAGCCCAACACTGATTAATAAATCAATGGAAAACGTCACGGGCAGATCCAGCTTTGCGGAGCTGGATGCGAGATATATTAGGTGACAGGCGAGCATCGAACGGGCACGCGACAAAGGAGATGGGCCGCGCAGTAGTTTTACATTAATTTGTCAGGACTGTTCCCAAGGCAAATTATGATGTCGCCATCCATTAATCGTGCTGCGGTGTTTCGCGCCATCACGATCGCCCTCAAAGCCCTGTTCAATATTATAAACATTCCTGAACCCGCTCTTTGACAGGGCCTCTGCCGCTGCGAGCGACCGTTTGCCGCTGCGGCAGATGATCAATACCGGTAGTGCTTCAATATTTGCCTTCGCACCCATTCTGGCAGTAAGCGCCTTATGCACCATGTCCACAAAATCCTGATTGACTGACCAGTCCGGGGCCTCCTGCCAGGGGATGTTGATGGCATTCATGGGGTGCCCTACATATTCAAACTCCATGCTGGTCCTGACATCAAGTAATGCTGCTTCCGGGCTGGTTTGCAGAACCTCCCAGGCCTCAGGCGGGGTAACATGTTTGACGGCAGGGTCTGTCATAAGATTATCCATGCTGGTTTATGGCCAAAAAATCAGATGACCAATCTAGCATAATTTGTGGTTCTTTTTTAACCTGCCTTCATTATTAAAAAACCGACTTATTAACTTCTCAACATCATATAATTGATATATCAATATTTATTGATATATTATTATCGTCTGTCCTGCCCAGGGGGCCTAAATGAAAGCTGCCGCAAAGAAAGTTCGGCCTGTTGTAGAGGTTCTTATGCCGCTCGATCAACTCAGAGAGGCGGCTGAATGCCTGAAATGTACGGCACACCCACATCGCCTGAGGATCATTGAAATCCTGCTCCAGGGTAATTTCAGCGTCGATGAGATCGCCAGCCTGTGTGAACTGTCCCAACCTGCTACCAGTGGCCACCTGCGCCTGATGGAGGCAAAGGGCCTGTTGAAAAGCCAGCGCGCAGGCCGGATCGTTTATTACTCCGTCATAGCGCCACAGCTCAAGGGGATTATTGACTGTGTACGTGCTCATGCCGGTTTTTCTCAAAATCCGGTCGGATAATTTACATATTGATCAAACAATCTTATTTAAGCCAAGAATTGTCATGGACTGGTCATTTATGATGGAATACCGGACTTTATCGTCGTTCAACCACTTAATGAATAATTTACTTCCGGGAGATAATAAAGATGCCGATGTATGATCGAGATGGCATCATCTGGCTAGATGGCCAACAGGTCCCCTGGCGTGAAGCCAAAACCCATGTGCTGACCCACACCCTGCATTATGGCATGGGCGTGTTTGAGGGGATCCGTGCCTATCACGCCACACAGGGCACAGCAATATTCCGCTTGCAGGATCATACTGACCGGTTATTCCGTTCGGCCCATATCCTGCGCATGGCCATGCCGTATGATAAAGCCACTATTAACCAGGCATGTATTGATATGGTCAGAGATAATAAGCTGGAAACCGCCTATATCCGGCCCATGTGTTTTTATGGTGCCGAAGGCATGGGCCTGCGCGCGGACAATCTTAAAGTCCATGTCATGGTCGCAGCCTGGCTGTGGGGTTCCTATCTGGGCAATGAGGCGCTGGAAAAAGGAATCCGGATCAAAACCTCATCCTATACCCGGCATCACGTGAACACCACCCTGTGCAAGGCCAAGGCCAATGGTAATTACATGAACTCCATGCTGGCATTGCAGGAGGCGCTGGATTGCGGCTATGACGAGGCCCTGTTACTCGATAATGAAGGTTATGTGGCCGAGGGCAGCGGTGAGAATATTTTCCTCGTGCGCAATAGCGTATTATTGACACCCGACCCGACCTCGGCGCTGGAAGGAATCACGCGGGACACTATCATCACGCTGGCGCAGGATCTCGGACTGAAGGTGATGGAAAAACGTATTACCCGCGACGAGGTCTATATTGCCGATGAGGCATTTTTTACCGGGACCGCGGCAGAGGTTACCCCCATCCGTGAGATGGACGGCAGGATGATTGGCAACGGTAACCGCGGGCCAATTACGGAAAAACTCCAGTCACTCTATTTCGATCAGGTACATGGCCGCGGCAAACAATACAGCCACTGGTCAAGTTATATAAAATAAAAGCTGTATGGACAGACCCACGGACAATCCCGGCGCTGGCAACAAAACACCCAATGATCAACGTCATTACCGGGTAAACCACGGCGATTTGCCTTTGCATTGCCCGCTGCCGGACATGAGTCTGTGGAACTCCCATCCACGTGTCTATCTGCCGATAGAAAAAACCGGCAAGGCCAAATGTCCTTATTGCGGCACTGATTTTACCCTCGAAAATGAATAGCTATTCAACTGAAGTCGGACGGAAATGAAGGGGTTTTTGCCCAAGGTTCAACTGTGTATTGAAAAACGTTATGAGCAACGGTCAGACGAGGCAAAAACCGGATCGAAAGCGGACGCCTACAAGGACGCAGGCGGTAGAGCGGCGCAGGATGCCAAAGCCGGGTTTACACGTCAGTAAATGAGCATTTCGATCCGGTTTTTAACGAAACATGACCGAGCGCAATAGTTTTTCAACAAACAGTCTGGTCATCTGGCGCATATTTGACGGCAGGCGCGGTCACGATAACCAGAGCCATGGACTGATCAATGCATTGTCCCGCCATGTTTCCTGCGTCAGTCATGATATTCCGGCGTCATCCCTGAATTTCTGGTTCTGGCAATTTCTCCTGAAAAAATATCCGCCCGGGAACGGGCTTCCAAAACCACATTTAATCATTGGCGCGGGTCATCGCACGCATCTGCCCATGCTTTGTGCCAGGCATGCCTATGGTGGCCGCACGGTCGTGATAATGAAGCCCGGTTTGCCGATGATTTGTTTTGATTTTTGTCTGATCCCGGACCATGACAACCCCAGGATTACAGACCGGGTTATCGTTACCCGTGGCACTATCAATGCGATAACCCCGGCTGTAAACCACGATCAAAGCCGCGGACTAATCATGGCCGGGGGCCCATCCAGACATTACGCCTGGGACGATGTGTCATTACTCGAGCAAATTAATCTCATATTGAAAAAACCAGAAGGCATCATCTGGCACATTACCGACTCACCCCGCACACCCGTCTCTACCAGTGATGCACTGGGTAATCTAAAATTACCCGGGGTAACTTTTCATTCATACAAGGATACCGGTCCGGACTGGGTCACAGACCAGTTGCTTGGTGCCGGTCATGTCTGGGTCAGCGAAGACAGTATGTCCATGATCCATGAATCCCTGACAGCGGGCGCGGCGACAGGGCTTTTGCGGGTGCCTGTAAAACGAAAAGGGAAGCTGATAAAGTGTATACAATCACTGGTTGCTAACAATATGGTTACGTCATTTGATGACTGGAAAAACAGCGGGCCGCTTTCACCTCCTGCCGATACATTGAATGAAGCGAATCGCTGTGCTGAATATTTGCTGGATAAAATCAAATGACTGCCACAACCACGCCGTCTTTCCGGTTGCACGCCTATGCGCCTGACTGTAGTTCAAACACTGCCTGATCTCGAGGCGGGTGGTGTCGAGCGCGGCACACTTGAAGTGGCGGCGGAACTTGTCAAACGAGGGCATCGTTCCATTGTAATTTCTTCCGGCGGCAGGCTGGTCGATCAACTTGTTAACAACGGCACTGAACACATAACCATGCCCATAGGACGAAAATCCCCGCTGACCTTGAAATACATACCTGAATTGCGAGAGCTTCTTGTAAAAGAAAAAGTAAATATTTTACATGCCCGCTCACGTTTTCCGGCATGGATAAGTTACCTCGCCTGGAAACATCTGCCTTTAAAAAACAGGCCCCGTTTTATCACCACGTTTCATGGCCCCTATTCAGTCAATGCGTATAGCAGGATTATGGTTAAAGGCGAATTTGTTATCGCCGTTTCAGAATATATACGGCGTTATATACTTGAGAATTTCCCGGAAACCGATGAAAAAAAAATTGAGGTCATTCCCCGCGGTGTTGATCCAGATCAGTACCCTTGGGGCTTTAAACCGGACCCAGTCTGGTTAGATAAATGGGAATCCCGGCACACAGACATTCAAGATAAATTTATCATTGCTCTGCCAGGCCGCGTGACGCGGCGAAAAGGTCACGAGGATTTTATTAATATAATAAGCACACTGGCCTCAAGTAACATGCCTGTACACGGTTTGATCATTGGCGGCCCGCATAGCGGGAAAGAGCGTTTCTTTGAACAAATACAAAATAAGGTCAAATCCGCCAGACTGGAAAATCACATTACCTTTCTCGGCCACCGGAATGACATCAGGGAAATACTGTCGATATCAAATATAGTGTTATCCCTTTCAAAAGCGCCGGAGGCCTTTGGCAGAACGGTATTGGAGGCATTAAGCCTAGGAAAACCTGTGATTGCCTATGATATTGGCGGCGCCACGGAAATCCTTAAAGAGATTTTCCCGGTGGGAATTGTTCCACACAATCAGCCGGAAAGCGTAACAGCAAAAATCCGGGAGTTCATACAACAACCGCCTGCGGTGCCGGCATACTGCCCGTTTACCCTGGAACAAATGCTGGGTAAAACCATCAGGCTTTATGAAAAAATTTACCCGAATATGGCGTTATGATTATGAATAATCATACCCGAAATCATATTTCAGATATGCTTTGCATGTTTTCTTGAAAAAGATTTCGTCTTCCTTTGCAAAGACTGTTTCTCCTGGCTTTGTGTCCATTCTCACCGCGATCCTACTGTTTTCGGCTTTTCTTTGGGCTTTTTTCGGTTTGACGCTCATTTTTTCCTTGGTTGACTCCCGCACACCATGTAGCAATGACTCTGGTGACAGGTTGAGTTTCAAAAAAATATTTATGATCTGTAACTGTGATAATGCGTCATCAACCATGTCTTCATATTTAATGATAATAAATTCATCCGGGGATTTTGCGATGATTTTGCCCCATGCATTCTGGAATCGTATACACCACCATATATCACTATCAAACCGCTGATTTGTGACATCCCCTATCAGGTACTCGGAAAAATCGCAATTATATTCCGGCTTGTATTTTTCATAATGTGACACAAGCATGGAGCGGATGTCTCTGACCAAAATAACATACTGTGGAAATCGGTAGAATTTTCGCAGTATTTTTGAGCCCATCAAAGGACTTGGAATTGTATGACTGTGGCCAAATGACGGCAGTCCTGGATAAATTCTGGGTTTCTTTGCTCCACCTATGACATCTCCGGCATAGGCATATTGGGGTGGCGGTAATCCCAGTTCCCTGGTGATCGCGCAGGCCAGCATGTGTTTGAGCCAGTGCGTTCCGGATTGATGCATGGTAACAATAAAGCCATCAAGTTTTGCATGGCGCAAAAAAGAAAGATTCGTGAAATCACGGCGTGCCTGGTGATAATAAAATCTTAGAGTCATGTACTGGCGATATATTTTCGGATAACAGGCTTTCTTTATAAGAGCAGAGTACCGTTATATCGGTGAAACATTATAATATATAATATCCCTATCGCCTTTATGTTGTTATATAGCATAAGTTTGTACTGATAATCAGCAAATTGGGAGCATCATGAATGGGAGAAGCGATGCCGAGTAAAAGATCAGGAAAGTACCTACCAGTTCGCATCTTTGACATAACCATATTCAATAAGCATTTCACCGGCAATCTGCTTAAAAATGGCCTTTTGATCTTCCGTCATTTCCACAATCCAGCGTCCATTGGCATTGTACAAACCTTTTGCGATCTGCTTATTCCTTAATTCTCTTGGTTGAGCACCATTCTGAATCGAAATTGCATCATTCACTTGCACCATAGAAGTCCCGTCAGAAAAATTCAAAAACGTGTTATCGAAAGGCTCGTCAATAAAAGTGCAGATGGCCTGCATCTGACACTCAAAATCAGATATCAATTGTTCATAAAACACTTTTTTTATCCCGGGATGATTCCAATAGGGTCCCCCGGCACGATTATCTTCTACCCAACGCCGGACAGAACGCTCAAAATCACTCCAGCGTTTGTTAAGAGAAACCGCTACATCCCGACCATCACGTATTACAAGTAAAACCCGTGATTCCGGATAAAGCTGAAAAATTCTGTCCAGATGATAAATATGAGATGGGGTTTTTTCCAACCATCTGGATTTTCCATTGGAAATGGCCGTGAAGGACCAAACAGCATCCGCTATACGGATTTTAATGTTGGGATGAAAAAAAATGCGTCCTTCATAAGGTACAGCGTAGATATTTGGATGCATACTCAATACATGCCTTAGCATAGTAGTCCCGCTATGCCCACATCCAACAATAAAAATCGGTGGTTTTAAAATCCGGATACCCGAAAACCTGTTTTTTAAATAGGCCGGCAAGTTAAGATGGGATATCTCATTTTTACAAATCTTTTTTGTCAGACCCACGATTTTTTTCCCCGAATAAAGGTATTTCGCTGCCAAACTTTCCCTCAACCGATTAAGTGACGATATGAAAGATCCAAATCCAGTCCAGCCTCTTCGATTTTCTTCTGAATCATAATCTCCCCACCAGAAACATCAATTCTTGACCCCTTCTGTTTTTGAACCACCTTCGTATCTATCAAATCATTAAAATGGCCTGCTGGATAATCCAATTTCAAATTAATCATTAATTCTCTGATATAAGCTTCAGAGCAGCAGGCCTTGTCATAATTGAATACAAAACATCTCTGTGGATCAGAATTTATAAATTCAGTCACAAATCGGTAATGGTCATACCATAAAGCCAATAGTTTGGTCCAGGTTGGGGCAGTTATCAGGCTCCGAAAAAAGGGGCGGCCCTGAACAATAAAGTTAGCTGCAGCAATCTGCGACCATGGATTATCAAACGCATTCCATCCTCGGGCCATCCTGAAAATAATGTTTTCCTTGCAGGTTCTTATTGCATGGCTCCCGGCAAGACATGCATCATGATAAGTTAATAATAATGGTCTGTACTTCAGTACTGAATTTATGAATCCTTCGGGCTGTCTGACAATCCACACGAAACTCGCTTCTGGGTAACGTGCGCGTAACTGGTAAAGTTGATAATTCAATCTAACCGGTTGGATTAAAACATTTTCCGCACAATCAAAAAGAAAATCCAGATAAGCAAGATGCCGGCCTGTAAGATTATTAACAATCAACTCTTCAATAACATCATATTTAGGCGCCCCAAAACCTTCGTGCCGTTTTGCGAGTTCCTCATAGATAGAATTATATTCCGAATAAACCCCTTTTTTATCTCTAATCAGACACGACAACCGATCTTTTGAAACCAGATTCGGGTGTAACGGCTCATGGAAGCAAAGCAGACCGCTATTACGGCGAAAAATATTAAAGGCAAGTGTTGTCCCGCTTCTTCTCAAACCAAATAAAATAATCTTCATTCAGTGTCTCTCATCATCTCTAATGTATGTTGTACAGCAAGTTCAACAGGAGGCTTCCAGTCAGCATCATGGATATATTTCACAGGAGTACCAAAAGGATTCCAGAATTTTTCATATTTAGGTTGATTAGGATGCTCTCCACTCCAGACAACATGTGGGCAACCACAAAGAGCTCCCAAATGCATCGGGCCGGAACTGGGTCCAACCAGAACCCGGCTACTCGACAGAAGGTCAAACAGTTCATTCAATGGTAATCCGCGCTTATCAACACAACCATCCACTATCCCGGCACTATTCACATCACCGATGCAACAGATATTATTAAACCCGGCTTGCTCAATATACTTCAGAAAATCCTGCCAAACACTGGGCTCCCAGCCATTTCTCCAGCCGCTGTTTTTTTTATCAGTATTTCTGATATGCAAAACAATATCGTATGACAATTGATCTGAATTGTTACCATATTTAAAAAACTTCTGGTTTAAAAATGCTTTTGAACTTCTGCATGGATAATCACGATTGTATCCAATGTGAAATTTTCCGGATATGTATTCTCTAAAAGGTCTCTGTCTTGCAATATCCGGCCATACTTTATGTTCATAATTTTTATAGCCTGCCACTCCGTGACCATTGGGAACATAGGGTATAAATTCATGACAAAAATCCGCATAGAGTGGCTCCATGGCAGGGCGAGAGGCAATGATTACCTTTTCAAACTCCCTGCTCCTGGAACGAAGATATCCCTGCCAGCAAAATAGCTCCCACCCGAACTCACCGATCCATGGGCCGGCAAGTAGCGTATTCTCCTTGGAAAAGCGCCGGCGCTGCACGCTTGCTTGCATTCTCTTTTTGAAAAACATCTTATGCCTTACTTAAAGTTATACAAACCAATTAAACCGTCAATAGCCGGGTGATTATTCCCGTGACCGGCATGAACGGGTAAAAGATGTTGGCCTTGAACGGGCGCCTCTTTTACAGCATGCACATATCTCTTATTCGTGGCTCCTGCTCCGGAGATTATAATATATCATCATTATTACCCATGCTGCTCGCGGGTTAAGGACATCTGAACCGGGCAGTTTAAGAAATAAAACAGGTTTCACCCTGATCTTTCTGACAAATATATAAAAGGCCATAATAACCATTGAGGTGTGTCATGCCAAAGCGAAGAAGGCGCTCGCAGGAATTTAATCAGCTGCCGGTGGGTAAATATATAGCGGAGCATTTTGTTAACAAGGCTTTTAAAAATGATTAATCCAGGCATCCAGCACCTGTCTCAAATTAGTAATATGCATGTAACAAATACGATAGCCACTCATCGCGCTCATGGATTGGCGTGAGTCCATGACGTCCGTGTTTAACCGGCAATGATCACTCCGTTCCAGAGAAACCGCCTGAGGTATGCCGGGTCTATTGTGAAAACCAGACTGATTAGTAATGTTTTTTAACAGGATATGAATAACCAAATCCGTAATCCAGATAACCGGCGCATGTGTTATTAAAAAAGAGCTTGTCTTCATCACTGATTATGGCTTCGAATGTTTTTGATTCCATTCTAATCTCACCCTCTGGCCTGTCAGGATCATGTTTGAGAAGCATTTTGTCCTTAGTAGATTCCTGAATGGCAAAAATAAGATAATCTTCCCGTATTCCAAGATCCCAGAAATTATTAATTTTCCTGACTTGTGCCAGACTGTCATTGGTCAAGTCTTCGTATTTTACCAAAAGATGATCATCCGGATATTTCTCTATTAACTGTCCCCAGGCATTCATGAAGCGTATACACCACCATATATCATTATTGAATCTGCGGCCCTTAATATCACCACGCAGGTATTCAGAGAAACTGCAATTGTAACGATTCCGCCATTTTTCGTAATTAGAGATTAACGAATAGCGGATGTCCCGTATCAGGACGACATAACGCGGCAATTTTACCATTGATCTGAATATGGATGATTTGAGCAGCGGGTGCGGAATTGAATGGCTGCTGGCAAGGCACGGAGCATTGTCATACAAACGAGGGTCTCTTGGACCTCCAATTATATCATTGGCATGGTTGTATTGTGGCATCGGCAAGCTGTATTCTCTTGCTATAGCAACAGCAAGCAGGTATTTCAGCCAGTGTGTGCCGGACTGGTGCATGCTGACAAGAAAACCTGAGAACTTCAAATGCCTGAGAAAGGCGAGGTTTGTCAGATCTTTTCTGAGCGAATGATAGTAAAAACCGGTACGCATGATTTGATTTTGAATATTAGGGAACCTCTGATTAAGTTGTTATTGTCATTTCGACCGTAGGGAGAAATCTCGCGGTTATTTGTTTTTATTTGACATTTTTAACTACAGATTTCTCGCTTTGCTCGAAATGACACCTTAATCAGAGGTTCCTTAGCAATTAGTGCCGCCGGGATATATATTAACCTGTCTTTATTTATGTATCGATTAATAACTCCGGTAAATATCAATTAATCGAAAATCCGTTATGTCCAAAATACTGGTTCTTAAATTCGGCGCGCTCGGCGATGTGGTCATGGCCACTTCCCTCGTCAAGCAGATTCAAAGGTTTCACGGAGGCGACCAGGTCTTCCTTCTAACGAGCCCGGCTTTCACCAGCGTATTTAAACACTGGAATGACCTCAATGTGACGGCTTTTAACCGTAAAGGCATTCTGGAAACCATCAGGATGCTTTTGTGGATCAGGAAATCAGGGTTTGACCGGATATATGATTTACAATCAAACGACAGAACATCGGTGATCTGCGCTCTCGCGGGAATAAAAGAAAGAATTGGCAACCACCCCCGTTACCCCTACACGCATCATCCTCCGGAGGCATGGACCGGGCAATGTCATATTTATGAACGTATGCTTACGGTCCTTGAATCGGCCGGCATTCATGCTGAATCCGGGCCGCCGCTTTTATTGTCATGCGACAAAGAAAAGGCCGGTGTGCGTGAATGGATCAACAGACATCATTTGACGCCTGGCTCGTTCGTCATTCTTCATGCCGGCGCAAGCAGCAATCATCCGGAAAAATGCTGGCCTTTTTTCCTTGAATTCGCGCAGGCAATTAATCAGTCCGGATACTCCGTAGTCTGGGTTGGCACGGAAACAGAAGCCCGGGAAAACCGTCAGCGTGCGGAAACCGTTGGTATTGACGCCAGTAATGCCTTCTCAATCACGGAACTGGCGGAACTTGGAAGACATGCCCGTTACGCTGTCACAAACGACTCGGGGCCCATGCATATACTCTCTGCCTCCGGTATTCCGGTTTTTGCCTTTTTTGGCCCAACCAACTGGCTGAGGAGCCATGCAATAGGACAGCTCGAACACGTAATAATCCCGCCCGGTCTTTCCAGAAATAATTACCGCCCGGAAACGCTGGATAAAATCACCCTGTCCGAGGTTGTAGATATATTGCGTAAGAACAGATTATTATAATTGGATGGCGCAATGCCCCCGGTAAACCTGTTCGATTTTCGGGATAACGGCAGGGCCTGAATACTGATTTTTATACCGGTCAAGACATCGCCCGGCCTTGACCATGGCCTCATCACGGTTTAACACAACATGTTTCATTGCGGCAGCAAGCGATATAACATTACCGGTTTCCACAAAGTAAGCCAGTTCATTATCCAGTATTTCCATCGGCCCTTTGGTTTTTGTGGTAATAATCGGCACGCCGCAGCTCATCGCCTCCAGTATGGCGATGCCAAATGGCTCCAAAAGTGATGGCAAAACAAAAATATCGGCATCCGCAAGAAAACCCTCAACATCCTTGACCCAACCATGAAATGTCACACATTCATGCAGGCCGAGCTTTTTGCAAAGCCGCCGCAGGGCTTTTCGTTCCGGACCGTCACCGCCAATCTCTAACCGGGCGTTTATGCCGGAACTGATTAGCTCATGAAATGCCATTAGCAAAACATCAAACCCCTTTTTCCTGACCATGCGCCCATAACTGGCAAAAACAATAAGATTTTGACTCGCGGGCCTGATGCATTCAACGCCGGGAAACAAAGAAAAATTCGGAATTACCACAACGTCATCTTTGCTGATATTATTATCAAGCAGGTATTGACGTTGATCGTTCGTGGTGGCTATAAAACAATTTACGTTTTTATAGTATTTCAAATTAACGTAATTATGTGTCTTTACAATCATAGGAATATTCAATGCCCTTGCTGTTTTTCCAGCAATATAGGCAGCCCTTGCCAAGTGTGCGTGTACCAGATCCGGTGAGAAATTTTTAATCGCCTGTTTCATTCGGTATTGTGCAACGGGATCCCACCAACCCATAACAGTTAATGTCTCCGTGATTAGGCCCGGCTCATTTTTCAATCTCGCCAGTTCTAGGAAACGTTTATGACAAATTACCTGGACAGCATGGCCCCGTTCCGCCAACGCAACAGACAGGTCTGTAAAATACCGCTCGGCCCCGCCGAAGCCCCTGGTCAGCATTACTTGTGTTATTTTCATGCTTTCCCTGTAGAGAACGAATACCTGAAATAATCTCTCTCCAGGACATGAATAACGTCTTCAACCGTAGCTTGATCGATCTCCTGTCCGTTGCCTGCAGCCAGCATTGCCCGATTACCCCATGGACGATAACGTTCCGGTTCTCCCGGGCCGAATATGGTCATCGTCGGCGTGCCCATGGCGCTGGCCATATGCCCAAGGCCGGAATCATTCCCGACATATAACTCAATGTGAGCCTGCACGGCGGCCGCCTGAAGAAGCGTTGTTTTTCCACACAGATTAATGCATGGCAGGCTAATGCGTGAATATATATATTCCGAACACTCTTGGTCACGTTTGTTCCCAAACAGGACGGCGGCGTCAAACCAGTCCCGCAACCGATCAATTAATGACACAAACCTGTCGGCCGGCCAGATCTTCTTTTGTGAATTTGCGCCAGAACCAATGCCGAGCAGTCTTTTACCCTTGTAGGAGCCAATAATCTGGTTTGCAAAATGTATTTCATTTTCTCCAAGCCATATATGACACGCCGGTATCGGGGCCGGCGCATATATGGAGCCGATGATCCCCATGTGTTGCTCGACCGAGTGTAAACCATTATTCTTTCTATGCCATTTAGTCAGCCTTTTGTCCGTGCGCAGCAGGTACGCAAACCCGTCTGTCCGTAAGTCAACAATCAAATCATATCTTCTTGCACGAAGCGCTTTTAACAGAGACCAGCCGCCCCTCAATATCTCCCGTTTTTGCTTAAAGAACAGTTCTCCCCGGTACGGACAGTACATGAAAATTTCCGCCGACCGCCTGTCAGCCACGATATCGATTATTGCTTCCGGGTATCTGGTGTGCAGCGCCTGCAATACTGGCGTGGTCATGATCGCATCACCAATATTGCTTAAAGATATGAACAGTATTCTGCCTGTCAAAATTTTTGAATCCTGGATAATTTTGTCGAACTGTAAATATTACTTCCAAAATACCTGTAAAATTATATATGATCACGGACATTCATTTTCATGAAATATACGCTACATAATACCTTGTGTAAGGACAACGGGAAGAATGTGAAGTGATCATCTCTCATAAATACCGGTTCATCTTCATCAAGACCAACAAGACGGCGGGCACCAGCATCGAGATCGCGTTGTCCAAATTTTGCGGGGAGCAAGATATCATTACCAGGATTTCGCCGGAGGATGAAAAAATCAGGCGGCAACTGGCATATAGAGGTCCTCAGAATCACACATTGCCATTTACAAGATATTCACTTAAATATTTGTTAAAGAGCCTGCGCAAAATGAAAAGGCGCGGAATCGACCCACATTCGTCCGCACGAGAGATCAGAAAAATCATTGGTGAAGAAATCTGGAATGATTATTACAAATTCTGCTTCGAGAGAAACCCCTGGGACCGCGTTATCTCACTGTATTATTGGTACCATAAAACAAGGCCCCTAACATCAATTTCAGATTTTCTTGACTCCGGCATACCACAAAGGCTGAAAAAGCGCGGTTTTGAGAATTACACGATTGACGGCAAGGTTGTGGTAGACCGCGTCTGTTTATATGAAAACTTGGAGCAGGAGCTGGAGTCCGCCTGCAACCAGCGGCTCGGGATCCCGGAAAAACTAACCCTGCCCAGGGCCAAGGGCAACTTCCGCGCTGACCGGCGGCATTACCGCGAGATCCTGAGCGACAAGGACAGGGACAAGATAGCGAAATTGTTCGCCGGGGAGATCGCCCTCTTCGGCTATGCGTTTTGATTCTATCCGGCAACAATAAATACTTTCTCCGCTGTCTATAAACAATACGCGGGTTTCCGGATGATCATCTCTCATAAATACCGGTTCATCTTCATCAAGACCAACAAGACGGCAGGCACAAGTATTGAGATCGGCCTCTCCAGATTCTGCGGCAAGGATGACATCATTACAAAAAATTTCCCTGACGAAGAGGCGCTCAAAAAGCAACTGGGTTACAAGGGGCCACAACACTATATCATTCCATTTTACAAATACACGTTTCAGGATTGGATGGAGGTGCTGCATAAAATAAAACGTGGCGAGAAACGGAAGTGGAAACGATATTATGCTCACTCATCCGCACGAGAGATCAGAAAAATCATTGGTGAAGAAATCTGGAATGATTATTACAAATTCTGCTTCGAGAGAAACCCCTGGGACCGCGTTATCTCCTATTACTATTTTATTTTACACGAGCGGCAACGGCGTGGGAGAACCACCCCGCCAATATCAGAATTTATTGATTCGGGCGGCGCTCAGCCTTTAAAAAAGCGCGGTTTTGAGAATTACACGATTGACGGCAAGGTTGTGGTAGACCGCGTCTGTTTATATGAAAACTTGGAGCAGGAGCTGGAGTCCGCCTGCAACCAGCGGCTCGGGATCCCGGAAAAACTAACCCTGCCCAGGGCCAAGGGCAACTTCCGCGCTGACCGGCGGCATTACCGCGAGATCCTGAGCGACAAGGACAGGGACAAGATAGCGAAATTGTTCGCCGGGGAGATCGCCCTCTTTGGCTATGAGTTTTGATTCAACTTGATAATCCGGGCGGGTTGTTACGTGTTATTTTTCCTGGATATTTAACAGACTCATGGCCTTCGTATAAATTCTTAACAGTGGATTTCTTTTTATCCTGAATCTTGCCTCTCTTTCATTTACCTTGTTTGCGTAAGGGAAGTCAACGCCAGGAATGTCTTTGCCAAGAAACGGGCACAGCTTGTCCCAGCCGTCGCCTTCCGTTAAGCGCAAAACGAGAAGATCTTCAGGCCTGTTCTTAAAGTGCTCGATAACATCCCTGCTGTGTTGTTCATACCGTGATATGTAAATCTGTTCATTCCCTTCCGGGCAACCTGCGCCATAGACCCAGGTTCTCATAGGTGTGGTTTCCCCGCCAAAATGTTTTGTCATACTTGCTATCCATTTTTCTGCCGGGCGCAAGGTAAGTATAAACTTGCTGCCGGGATATCTTTCGTCCAGTTCCCTGAAAATAACAGTCCAGGGATGGCCGATAAATGCATCATAATTATCCACCTGACTGAATGCCCTGTCATAGACGTTCCGGCTTATATCAGGATCCGAGACACCAAAAGATCCTTTGCATTTATATTCCAGAATTTTTAATGCCTGAATAAGAGAGGTAGTGCCGGTCTTGTGAAACCCGATACCGAATATTTTTGCATTACTCATTAAATCTTCTTATCTCTCTTCTGGCGAGTGTCCTCTGACATGTTGTTATAGGCGCTATGGTATGCGGGCTGATGCTGTCCTCTTAATGCTCTGTAACCGAGTAACAGATTAACCGGATTATCATTCTGGTCTACGCCAGGCCTGGTCTGTCCTGCCATTACCCGGCCGGAATCCTTGCCTACCAGATGAACTACGCTCACCGGGTTATATGGCGCAAAATAATCCACGAGCAACCCTTTGTCCTGATCAATCCGCCACGGCCCCATATAGTTACACACCTCAGGCAAGGCCTCATACGGCAGGCCATCCTCATATATAGTAAGGGCCAGGGACAACTGGTCAGAAGAAAAAGGCCGCCCATGGCGCAGGCAAAGCTTTTGCCACTTTCGCCAATGCTCCCAATGAGGTGCGTTCTGCCGCAATGCGTAGGCACCTGCGTTCAACACAGGGCGATTGACCAGTGACCAGGCAAGCCTGGATGGCAGTTTCGCTCTTTTGGCGTTTTTGAACAAAACACCACGAGGCTCGACCCACCCAAACCAACGCCGCCGCATGCGGATATGACTGGTCTGTAAGCGCGAGGCGCGGGAGACTATGGCGAGTTTTCCCTTGCGCGCGACATGCGTAAGCAAAGGTATTGCGTCCCACGTTTGCACCCAGGTATCGCCATCGAGCCACACTATTACATCATATTCCGGAAATAACTGATCGAGCGCTGGTTTGTTCAGATTAATAAGAAGATATTCGCGCCCGCGTATACGGATTTCTGTCTTTGGGACAGGCCACCCCGGCTTGACAACATTGACGCCCTCTGCTTCGAACCAAGATACCTGCTCTTGAGTAAGACCCCCGTCCAGCATGCCCAGTGCTGCCTGCTTTCCTTCGGGAAGGTTTCGAATCGAAGTGACCAGGTCGGCAAGCAGGGGGAAATAATTTGCGTCACCACCGGAGACAATTATAAAAGAGCCTGAACTGCTCATGCATTTATTCCTGCCAAGTGTCGGGAGAATGGATACATTTCATATTCGCAGTTGGTGTGTATCGGGAAATTTCTTTTGCTAACCATAAACATTTTATGCTGTTCTTGGTATTGTTCATTATAACAACTCGTGTCATTTACCAATACAAAACCGGGAGAATATTTCTCCCAACAGATCATCGGACACAAATTCCCCGGTAATCTCTCCAAGAGATTGCTGGGCAAGACGCAGTTCTTCAGCCAGCAATTCAGGCGCTCTATGTTCGCCACATTGTTTAAGCGCTTTTTCAAGCAGGTTTCTGGTGCGTTCCAGCGCATCAAGGTGTCTTTTGCGGGCCATAAAAACATCTTCAGCCAAGTCCTGCATGCCCAATATTTCCTTTAAATGCCGGACAAACAATTCCAGGCCGGCGCCGGTTTTTGCTGACAATAATATTTCTGTGTGCCCGCTTTTCCCCTG
>JBCKWI010000006.1:0-52957 GCA_038922795.1 Gammaproteobacteria bacterium | reverse complement strand
TGAGATTGGGTTAACCAGGACTGAAACCCAATTGAAATGGGTTTTGGTTGGGCACATGCACCGTAAGTGACTGTTTTACTTGTTAGGGTTGCAGTTCATAATGCTGAGGTCAAGGCTGATTAAAACCATCCCTGGTTTTCACCCTTCTGACATGCTTCGCATGTCCAATATCATTACCGATAAATTATCTAGTCCACCAATAATCACCAATCATGGTGTCAAATCTAAATTAGGTAGATTCAAATACCCTATTTAAGGTACATACAAATACCTAGACTAGGTCTATATTATTTGTATGGCCAGCCTTAATCGTAAATCCGATCTTGATAGTTACCCTCGCCTCAATTATGAATTGTACATTGAGAGGTTAATCTTTTTTGTTATAAGTTGGTCGTTTTCCATGATTATATTATCTGAAGCCTTGAGCAGGGGAAATGCATTAATTTTTAGTACATTGATTTCATTAGTTGTTGTCTTAGTTCTCTCTATTGGCCATAGGGACTAAGTAATAATATTTTGTTTTCTACTTGGTTATCTCAATAATGTAAGGAATGGTGGCTGGGCAGAATATAATTGAATCCCAGTTAAACCAGGTTTTGATTTGGCACACACGCCGAATGTGACTGATATTACTTGTTATAGATCTGCATAAAATTTATCACTTCTACTTCATTGGAAATATCATGGAAACTCTTTTTTTATAGTTTTTATATTCTTCGCCAAAATATTGTGTCAAATCATGTTCCTCAAATTGTAACGCAACCAGAATATATGATGTGGTTACTACTGAGAAAAGCAAATGACCAGTTGTCATATGCGGTGTAGCCCAAAATGCTATAATAAACCCCATCATTATAGGATGACGAATATACTGGTAAAGCCACGGCGTTTTAAAGCCAATACTTGTATATTCTTTACCTTTAAATTCAAGATATACCTGGCGTAAACCAAATAGATCAAAATGATTAATCATGAATGTTGATAACAACACAATGAGCCACCCAATCCAGAAAAGTATATTTAGAATTTGTTTGCCAACAGGGTTTTCAATACTCCATATCACACCAGTAATTGGCTGCCAAAACCAAAAAAGAAGGGCCAGCGCGAGACTTGATAATAAAACATAAGTGCTCCTCTCAATTGCTGCTGGTATAAATCTTGTCCACCAGCGTTTGAATACAGGTCTTGCCATAATGCTGTGCTGTAACGCAAAAATACTCAGCAATATTACATTTATAATTATGGAGAATATGATTGTTGTGTTTTCAGAACCACTGTCGATGGATTTTGGCACAATCAAGTTGCCCACAAACCCGATCGAATACAGGAATGTAATAAAAAATATTATGTATGATATGGTCCCATAGAATAATGTTATCAATTTAGCCATTGGTGATGCTCCGGGTAATGATTTTATTTTATTAATCTGTACATTTAATAACTGATTTCGAATGATTCTACATTTCCTGTTCCAGACAGACTACTTTGCGGTTCGCCGATAAAACTACCCATGGCATAATCTGTTCCAAGACTGATAACATCGGTCAGCATGGTTGAATCTTCAATACCGTCAATAATGACCCGGGCACCATGGTTTTTCAGGTTTTGCAGGAAATTTATATCAACATTATAACCCGGAGTATTGCGGATTTTCTCTATCAACTTGTATCTGATTGTAAGCAGGTTAAACCGCAGTAATCCTGACAGGCTGGTCAGTTCTTCAAGCGTATTGATACTGCCAAGTGCAATCCTGAAATCATGTGAATTTTTTAGCACCCGGATGAGGGCCAATGCCCTTTTTTTATGTGCCACAAGCACGTCAGCAGGGATTTCGAGTGCTATGAATTTTCCAGGTTTTATATTTTCAACCCCGATCAGCAATTTTTTCAACCAGGTAAACAATGTGATATCAGTCAACCAGGCCTCGCTGATTGCCAGCAAATAGTTTTCTCCTGAACAGAATTCTTTACTTCTCACTATCCTGCCAATGACCTCGCGCAACATCCAGTGATCAATATCCTGTTGCAGGGATAATGCTGTATTTTGCCTGTTGATATCCTTAGTAGACTTAATAGTGCCAGCCAAATCAACCAATTGAAAATCAACCCTGTATATCGTTGAGGCAACCCCGGATGGCGAAGAAAACAATGCAATCGCAGGTTGAAAAGTTTGCATAATCCTGTTGTCATTGAAGGCTTTTTTCAGGATCAATGAAGATTCATCAAGTTCTGCTTCAGATCCAGCGACTTCCTCATTTGAGACTTCTATAACCTCTGCTGCGTTTTCTGTTTCTGAATCTGGCTTTTCGGTATCCTCAGGAGAAGTTTCGATTTCCAACGGGAAAGACATTATATCGATTTCCGCCTGCTCATCCTTTTGTTTTGATAATTCTTCCTCTTTACGTCTATTCTCTTCCAGCCGACGTTGTTCCTCCTGACCCTGCTGTTCCAACTCAACCAGATGCAACCGTTCTTGTTCCGCCTTGCGTTTCTGTTCTGCAACCAGACGTTTCCGTTCTTTTTCATCGGCAATATGTCTCTCTTTTTCTGCTTTCCGACGTTGCTGCTCTTTTATCTCGGCCTTTTGTCTTTCTTCCTGTTCTCGCCGTTTTCTCTCCAGCTCGGTCTGGCGCAATTGTTCTGCCGCTGCTTTGCGATTTTCTTCTTCCCGGCGCAGTCTTTCCGCTTCAGCCTTGATTCTGTCTTCTTCCTCCCTGCGTTGCTTTTCCAGTTCAACCTGGCGTAGACGTTCTTCCTCTTCCGTCTTGCGCTTCTGTTCTTCTGCCAGACGTTTTTGTTCTTCTTCCTCTGCTTTTCGTCTCAGTTCTTCTTCCTGGCGGTGTTTATCTTCAGATTCCAGGATTTCTGTCAGTGTGAATATGTGCCAGGAGTTTCCGGGTGTCTGTCTGGCGATATCCCGTGCTTGACCAGCCAGTTCAATGAGGGAGGAAATAGTTTTGCCTTCACGATCAAGGATAAGGGCGCCGATGTTTGCCACACCGGGCACGATATTGTCGCCGGATAGGTAACTGTTCACGGCAAAATATTCACATAATTCCCGCATGTTGTTTTCCAGCGATTCTATAGACCCCGGAAAATCAATTAACACACCGATGGAAGAATCACCGAGCCGAGTGATACAAGGATTGCTGTCAGTGCTATTGAATTTTTCAAAACATTGGCGGGCAATATGGCGGAGCAGGTTGTCCCGTACAATCAATCCGTATTCGATTGTCAGGGCATTGAGGTTATCAATACCAATCAGAAGAAGAACCCGCTCCTTGTTATTAATCGCCGCATCTGTCGGGTGTTCCAGTTGTCTGTAGAACAGTGCCTTGTCAAAGGCTTTATTGACTCGCTCCTGTTCTTTCCGCTCGATTAATTTTTCGTGGTGTTTCCGGTAGGCATTAATGACGGAATTCAGCAATCCTTCCTTGGTCAGTTTTTCCTTACGCAGGTATTCATAAACGCCGAAATCCAGGGCGCGCATCGCAACTTCTTGGTCACCGGCGCCAGTCAGCATGATAGTTGCGGGGAAGCCCGGTTTCTTGCGGTTTTTCTGCAGAATATCAAGCCCGGTTGTCCCATAGATGCACAGGTAATAATCCAGAACCATGACATCAAAGCCGGACCAGTCGAAATCCTCCCCGGGTGCGCCATTTGCCACCGGGTCATACTCAACTAATTCAGTATCAGGCAGGCTTTTTGTAAGATATGCCCTGACCAGTTTCCGGTAATCCCTGTCATCATCAAATATCAGGACTTTCTTTATCTCATCCCCGGCTGTCATAATCTCTCAAAGCCACAATCGTTGATCATTGACAATGATACTCTATTTTCACCGGCGAATGTTACGGACATGCACACACAGATACTGCTGGCAGTCACTACAGACAGATACCGGAGTTTATTCCTCTATCACACATAGTAATCTGGCAGCGCCCGTCTGAATGCAATGGGTTTCTGAAAACGACGAGGTTAATCCGTACGGGAACTGCTTTGCTACTTCGCCGGAACCAGCAGAAGAATTTTACTATCAGAACAAACTCAATATCAGATTGTGTTTAATACACGCGGGTTAACATTTTCCTGGAACAGGCTACCCGGTCAAACACAGACCCTAACCGTATAGCGTTGGCCTGTATGAATTCAAGCCGGTGTAGAAGCCCCATGTGATTTGCTATTTGAATGCTCAAACCGGGGCGAGCATTCATTTCCAGGACCAGAGGGCCTTTAACACGATCCAGCACAATATCCACACCCAGATACCCCAGGCCTGTCAATTCATAACATTTTGCCGCGATCATCAATAACTCATCCCACTTAGGGATCTCAAAATCAGTCACGGGATTTCTTGTATCAGGATGCTCGTTAATCAAATCATTTTTCCATACTGCATTCAGTGTCCTGCCGGTTGCAATGTCAATACCTACTCCAATAGCACCTTTATGCAGGTTGGCCTTGCCACTGGACATGTGGGTAGGCAACCGGAGCATTGCCATTACCGGGAAACCCATAAACACAATGATCCTGATATCCGGGACTCCCTGATAACTGATTGCATCAAATACCGGATCAAATTTAACACGGTATTCAATAATAGCCTTGTCTTCATGGCCACCCAGGCTGAACAGGCCATTCAGAATATTGGAAACATGATGTTGTAATTGTTCTTCGGTCACAAGATGGCCATTGGATTTTCTGTAAAGACTTTTTACCTTGCCAACGATGATTTCTATTCCTTCCCCGCCAGTACCCTGGGCAGGCTTTAATACAAAATCGGAATATTTATTCAGGAATTCCGGCAGCTCGCGTATCTGGTGTTCGATTTCTATCACGCCATATAATTCGGGAACAGCGATGCCGGCATCAATTGCCAACTGTTTGGTCCGTAGTTTGTCATCTACCAGCGGGTAATATTTGCGCGGATTATACACAAGCGTGTAATCACAATTGCGCTTGTTGATACCCATGATCCCGGCCATGGATAATTTTTTCGTCAGACCAAACATGATTATTTACTGACCAACGCCCTGAACCTGTGTAACTCAAGCAGCCGGTAACCGGAATAACGGCCAAGCAACATGGTCAATGAAAGCAGAATAAACAATACTTCCGGGAATACCGTGACCAGATGCTCCACGTGACCGAGGCTCATGATTAGAAAGGCAATTGCGGCAGTGGCCAGACTGCCTATACCCTGTTTGATAGCTTCGGATGGTCCTCTTTCCTCCCAGACAATGGACATACGTTCTATCGTCATGGTAATAATCACCATCGGAAACAGCGCCACGGACAGACCGCTCTCAATACCCAGGTTATGGCCCAGAATACTCATAAATAGCATCAGTAAAATGACAATAATCAATACTGATGCCAGACGTGGCACCAGCAGGAGTTTGAGTTTTTCAAGATAAAACCGGATTGCAAGGCCAAGCGAGATCAGTATTGTAAACAGGATCAAACCTGAAATTAATTGTGTTTCACGAAATGACATGGCAATCAATATTGGCATGAATGTACCGAAGGTCTTGACGCCGATTATATTCCTTAACAAAACCAGTAAGAATACACCGACAGGAACTGTCAGCAAGATACTGTAAACCCGCTGTGTATCCAGCGGCAAATTCAAAAGTGAATGTCTCCAGAAGTCCGGGTATATACTTTTTTCTCTGGTACTGGCAGCGGTAATGCTCTCCAGATCGGACTGTTTTATATTGATAGCTACATTCAGATTTTCACCACCGGTAAGATTTACCATCCTGTCTATGCCTTTCCACAACACCAGATAGTCACTGAGTTTGCCGGTTTGCCTCGTAACCGGATCGACGCCAACCCATTTTTCATCCAAATGTACCTCCAGCCACGACGTCGGACTGGCTTTACCTATTTGTTCAGTCATGTGTAAACCATGCATCAGGCGTGCCGGGGTTTCATCAAGAGATAATATCCTGATGATTGTTTCAATCTTTCTTTGCTGCGATGGATTCTCTCCGAGCAGTAAAGAAAGATTATCATTATTTGCAGGACTCTCGATAATATCAATTAACTGCATCACCAGGGTTATCTTGTCTGCAGATTTTTGTTTTGCCTCAAGTAATATGGCGGTGGCCGCTTCCAGATCTGCTCCTTCGTATTCAGAAGGTACCACCTTGACGTTTCTGCTGGTGGCTGGCGGCTCACTTGTAACCATCTTTTCTATCATGGCACGATAATAAAGTGTCTGCTGTCCCCTTGCATTGCGAATAGACCAGGCAACCTGGCGGTTCCCGTCAACGGTACTAATGGATATTCCGTAACCTTTCGAAATAAAATTTTCATTAATGATGGAAAAATCAGTTGAAGTTCTGGGCACATAAAGCAATGCCTTCACGGGCCGCCCGGTAGCATTGAAATTGATCTTGACTTCCACTTCCCACACATCGGTCTTCTGGCCAGGCAAGAGAGGAAAACCAAGATAAGCAACTTTATATATAAATAAGCCCAGGCCGGCAAAGAATAAAATTGCACAGAGAATATATAAATGTCTGTTATTCATCTTCCGGTTCCGGCATAGAACATCTGGGTGATACAGTAAATTGGCCGGCAGGGTCAATCACAAAATCGCCTTTAATGAAATTTCTTCCTATCAGCATGGCATATAGAAACCCTTTCCTGTCAACCAGACTGACTTGTGTTTCCTTGTATGTTTTCCCGAGACAGACACCGAGCATCACAGCATAACGGCGCTGCTTCTTTCCAAAATGTCTTCTGATAGCAACTTCCTTAATCAGTGGCAATTCAATAGTTGCACTGATGTGGTTCTTGTTAACAACATCAAACCGGACCCAGGTCTCGCCTTCCCGTTCAAATTCAACAATATTTTTTGCATTGATGGATGAATTATATGCACCAGTGTCAATTTTGGCCTTGAACTGAAGTTCGCTGGGAAAAATCCTGACGCTTTCAACCCAACCAATGCGTTTTATCTCCTTTGCAACTGACTGATATGGAGTAAACAGGGAAAATGATATAAAAAAATAATAATTAAACCGCTTCATCGATAAACCAGGTAATAACTTATCACGCATAATATTAGCTGCAATTAACTTATGAAAAATACAAATAATAATTAATTGGAAATTATGCTGTGTTATTTATTTTTTGATTAATTGGATACGGAGATTATTTCCCCAGTAATTATCTGATGCGTAATGCAGCTGGCGCACCCAACTCTTTGGTCACTTTTTCAATAATGTAAGATGACTTATACCCTTTATCCTGAATTTCCTTAATAAGTTCCTTGATTTTTTCATCCGTGGTTTTTTTCTGTAATCCAACCAAAAGTGCATCTATTATTATTTCAGACCACAAGGTTTTTGCAATGGTCATATCCTGCTCATTATCTTGCATTTTACTTCCTTACTTATTGTGCAGTTAATATTATATTATGCGCTGTAATCTGAAACATGTATATCCATCTGCTGATATGCAATATGGATTACCTGACCACTCAATCTCTGATATATCTCGCCGTTCATTATATGTAATATTTCATGACATCGCCGGGCAGGCAGCCAGTAACGCAGGGCTATCTTAAAGACCGATTCACCAAACATATCTATTCCAACCAGAGGCATGGGTTAGCCGGCGACGTCCGGACGTTTCATCAATATGCCTTTGATGATATCAATGGCTTAAAGACCGTGTCAGTATGATAGTCATCTCCCACCATAGTTGGAGAGCGACCCCTGCAATGCCAGTGTGCCCCCAAATGCCACAGCACCCGGTGCAGCGATCAACTGAACCAAAAACATACACAACGGTAAGATATTTTAGCCCAGGCAAAAATACCGGTACGCGTCACTGTAAATAGCCAACAACACCAGCAGGAATACCAATATGGACATGCCTGCTCATTTACAGCGCCATCCGGATATAACATGAAACACCTATCATATTGTATTTCAAGTAATTGACGCGGCGCAACATTAATCGTATAACTAAATACCATGAACAGCAAAAATATCAAGGTCATCAATCTTGCCCTTCAGGGCGGTGGCTCGCATGGCGCCTTCACCTGGGGTGTTCTGGAACGCTTTCTTGAAGATGAGCGGATTGAATTTGAAGGGATCAGCGGGACCAGTTCCGGGGCTATCAATGCGGCCGCTTTAGCCTATGGTCTCACCACCGGTGGCCGTGTGGGTGCGAGAGAGGCCCTCAGAAAATTATGGGGGCGTGTGGCCAATGAGTTTTCTGAAATATTGTCCGGGCCGTTTTATATGTCCATGCTGAATCTCTTTAATGATGCAGAACATCCGGCCCTGGATGCCTACCTCACATTGACCAAAACATTTTCGCCTTTTCAGCTTAATCCCATGGACATGAATCCGTTACGTGATCTGGTCGCTGAGTCGATAGACTTCAGATATCTGCAGAAAGATTGTCCCGTTAAACTCTTTATCGCTGCAACGCATGTACGCACGGGCAAACTGAAAATATTCGAGAACAGGGAGTTATCAATAGATGCCCTGATGGCCTCAGCTTGTCTGCCTTCCATACATCGTGCGGTTGAAATAGATGGAGAGTCGTACTGGGACGGTGGTTTTGCCGGCAATCCGCCCGTGTTTCCACTGATATTCAACTGCAAACAGAATGATATTGTTATCGTGCTGGTCAATCCTCTTGAGATTGATGAAATGCCAGTCACTGCCGAAGAAATTCAGCAACGCACATCCGAACTGAGTTTTAATACAGCCTTCCTCAGGGAAATGCGGGCCATTGCATTTTCAAAAAAGATGATCGATAAAGACTGGATGCCATCAGGCAAACTGGAAAACCGTATGAATGAAATCAACATCCATTTAATCCAGGACCAGGCGCTTTCCTCACAATACAATTCCCGCAGCAGGTATAATACCCTGCCCTCATTCATTAACCTGTTTCACAAGGAAGGTTACGCGGCCGCGGATGTGTGGCTGGAAGAAAATTTCGACAGGCTTGGCAAAAAATCATCTGTTGATCTGGCCGCCCTGTTTTGCTGATGTCTCCAGGGTCAACTTAATATCCTTATCGCGGAAGATTTAAAACTTATCCAGACCGGTGACCCGATAGTAACAGCCAATTCATCCAGGGCTGACCGTGTAATGATGACCTGGAATTTCTCGCCGGTGTGTACAGTCACTTCAATATGATCATTGCGTGCATTTAACGCAACAATCTCACCCCTGAACCTGTTACGCATACTGGAATCAAGTTCAGTCATGGACAATACAATCTGGGTCGGTTCGATAGCGATAATATCAACATCATCGGGAACCTCCGATATTTTGATATTAATATTGCCGGTATAGAAAATCCCCTGTTCTCTCGAATATTTACCGTGAAACAGATTAACGTGAGATTCTTCGATCAGCTTGCCGTGGTGAATGCAACAGACGCGATCTGCAATTAACTGGGCCCGCAGGTGATCATGACTGCTGAAGATGATGGTTTGTGTCCGGTTCTCTTGTATCGACAATAACAACTTCTCAAACTCACTCGCAAATGACTTGTCCAGGTAGGTAAAGGGCTCATCAAAGATCAGCACCTCAGGTTCCAGCACCAGCGCCCTGGCCAGCGCAACCTTTTGTATCTCGCCCCCGGATAACTCATGGGCCCTTTTATTTGCAAGCATACCCAGGTTCAATTGTTCAATAATATTTTGTGCGCGGGCATGCCGCAGTTGCCGGTTAACATTGCGCAATTTCAGCCCCAGTTCAATATTCTCAATCACCGTAGTATTAAACAGATAGGGATGTTGCTGAAGATAACCAACCCGGCGCCTGAAATCCGGTTGTGTATTTTGCCGCACTATTTCACCAAAAAACCGGACTTCTCCTGCCGCTGGTACGGACAAAAATGACAGGAGATTTAACAACGTACTTTTCCCCGAGCCGTTAGGCCCAACCAGGGCCAGTGTTTCTCCTTCATTGATCAGATAATGATCAATATCCACGATATCCGTATCGTGGTATTTAAAGCTGAGACGATCTATTTCGTAGGCTGCAGTGGTCATTTATTCAGTATTTGAAATTTTTCCAGAAACACATTCACAATAAATGCAACCAGTAACAGTAATACCCCCAGGGCCAGGGCAAATTCAAATTCACCCTTGCTGGTTTCGAGTGCAATCGCCGTGGTCATGGTGCGCGTGAAACCTTGTATATTCCCGCCCAACATCATTGCCACACCGACCTCGCCGATGGCACGGCCAAAAGCCGCCACTATTGCGGCCAGCATGGCAAAGCGGACTTCATTGATAAAGATCAGGTTTTGCTGAAACCGGTCAGCTCCCAGGGCGATACTGGTTGAACGGACCCTGGGGTCGGCGGTGTTCGCTGCGGATATCACCATATTCAAAACAATCGGAATGATAAGAATACATTGGCCCATCACTATGGCCGTCTGGGTATACAATAACCCCCATGCGCCCAACGGCCCCTGCCGGCCCAACAGGCCAAACATCAACAATCCCACGACCACTGTGGGCAATGCCATGAGCGTATTCAGTATACTTTGCAGGATCGCCTTACCGGGAAATTTACTGGATGCAATCAGCAACCCCAAAGGCATGCACAGGACAGAAGCAATAATGACCGACAACAATGAAATTTTGAGTGAAGTCCAGACAACAAAATATAACTCATAATCCAGCTTCAGGATAAGTTGTATTGCATCAGCAAATGACTGGGCAAAGTAATTCATTATTATTTGATTATATTTCCCCGTATGAAGCTTATAAGCCGGACTGGCGGCCTATGATATATCGTAGTATGACTTGATTCGACAGCAAGTAAGACGGGCCGCAGTCTGATTTCAGAATATATATTTCAAAGCCGGGCGCCGCTTCATGAAAATAACACCTGCCGATGCTAAGCTCTTCACAGGACTAACTGGTATACTCAAAAGCCTGTCCGGTACCCTGTATAACAAGGCCAGTGGCCAGATTACGCTGGAAATGCCAGGTAAGACAGTGTAATTTAGCCAACCCACTGATATTAGAGAATTTATTCTGGAATTTTATGGTACCTAAGCTTTACATAATGACGCTGGGCTGTCAGATGAATGAATATGATTCAGCCAAGATGCTGGACGTACTGTCGGCCTCTCATGGTATGTACCCGACCAATGACCCGGTACAAGCTGACATGATACTACTGAATACCTGCTCAATCCGCGAGAAGGCCCAGGAAAAGGTATTTTCACAACTAGGCCGCTGGCAGCAACTCAAGAAAGATAATCCTGATCTTGTGATCGGTGTTGGTGGTTGTGTGGCGAGCCAGGAAGGTGGTGCTATTTGTCAACGTGCGCCATATGTAGATATTGTCTTCGGCCCGCAGACTTTGCACAGGCTCCCCGAGCTGTATGACAAAGTCTTGAAACTGCGTAAACCGGTCGTGGATATTTCATTCCCCGAGATTGAAAAATTTGATCGCCTGCCTGAACCACGTGCTGAAGGGCCAACCGCATTTGTCTCGATCATGGAAGGTTGCAGCAAGTATTGTACCTTCTGTGTCGTACCTTATACGCGCGGAGAGGAGATCAGCCGGCCCTTTGATGATGTAATTACTGAAATTGTTGTACTGGCTGAGCAGAGTGTCAGGGAAATTACATTACTGGGCCAAAATGTAAATGCTTACCGTGGACAGATGCATACCGGTGAAACAGCGGACCTGGCATTACTTATTGAATATATCGCCGCCGTTAATGGCATTGATCGCATACGTTATACAACTTCCCATCCGGTAGAATTTTCTGATCGCTTGATCGAAGTTTATGGCAAGGTACCACAACTGGTTAATCATCTGCATTTACCGGTGCAGAGTGGTTCAAACCGTGTCCTGACCCTGATGAAACGCGGGCATACTGCACAGGAATACAAATCCAGGATCCGTAAACTGCGGAAGATCAGACCGGATATCAGCATCTCGTCTGATTTTATCGTAGGTTTCCCCGGTGAAACAGATCAGGATTTTGAAGATACCATGAACCTGATTGCAGATGTTGGCTTCGACCAGTCATTCAGTTTTATCTACAGCAAACGACCCGGCACACCAGCAGCAAATTTTCCCGATGAAGTCCCGATGGAAGTTAAGAAGGGACGTCTGAATTTATTGCAGGCACGTATCTATCAATCTGCCATGGAGATCAGCCGCAAGATGGTTGGCACTATACAACCAGTTCTGGTAGAGGGCCCATCCCGCAAAAATAACGACGAGTTATGCGGACGTACTGAAAACAACCGCGTCGTCAATTTTTCCGGAGATGCATCACTGGTGGGATCCTTTGTGAATCTGCGTATCACCAGGGCATTAAGCAATTCACTACGCGGAGAATTGGCGGATACTGTCCCTCCAGTGTTACATCAAATTGAAAATCACATCTGTCTCTGATCCTTGAGTATACATCCTGAAACCGCACAACCATTCTCTACAGATCTAATCCTTGAACCTGTAGATAACCAGCGTCTTGCCAATCTGTGTGGCCCGATGGATGAGCACCTGCGCCAGCTTGAACGGCGGCTTGGCGTGGAAATCAATAACCGCGGCAATACCTTCCGGGTAATTGGCGATGCTCCATCAGTTGAATTGGCGGAACGTGTAATCAAGGAATTATATTCAGCCACCGATAATGAAATCCTGTCGCCTGAGCGCGTACACCTGTTTCTGAAAGATTCCGGGATAGATGAAGAAGATCATCATCAAATAGATCAGGATATTTTTATCAAAACGAAACGTGGGGTCATCAAAGGCAGAAGTCCCAACCAGAAACTCTATCTGAAAAATATCCTGAGCCATGATATCTGTTTCGGTATCGGTCCGGCCGGCACCGGCAAGACCTATCTTGCTGTGGCTTGTGCAATCGCAGCACTGGAACATGATCATGCAAGACGGCTGGTGCTGGTACGCCCGGCCGTTGAAGCCGGTGAAAAACTCGGATTTCTTCCCGGTGATCTGCTGCAGAAAGTCGATCCGTATCTGCGTCCGCTTTATGATGCCTTGTATGAAATGCTTGGATTTGAGCGTGTGGCAAAATATATTGAGCGTAACGTCATTGAGATTGCGCCACTGGCCTTCATGCGTGGCCGTACATTAAATGAATCATTTATAATTCTGGATGAAGCCCAGAATACCACCATAGAACAGATGAAAATGTTTCTTACACGCATTGGTTTCAACTCAACTGCAGTTGTGACCGGGGATATTACCCAGGTCGATCTGCCGCGCAACAAAAAATCAGGGCTGCGTCATGTTATTGACATCCTGAAAGATGAGGAAGGGATCAGTTTCACCTTTTTTAAATCCAGGGATGTTGTGCGTCATCCGCTGGTTGCAAGAATCCTGAATGCCTATGAACGCTATGAGAATATAAAGGATAATCCCGGGAAAAGTCCTGGCGCTGATAATGAAGATCAAGGTTGATATACAACACGTCACAGATGCTCTGGATATTCCGGAAAACCGGCAGTTCAGGAAGTGGGCAAGAACTGCGTTGTCTGTTCATGATAAAGATGCTGAATTGACCATCAGGATAGTCGACGAGGAAGAAGTAACGGAATTAAACCGGAAATGGCGGAAGGCAAAAGGCCCGACCAACGTACTTTCATTTCCCTACGAAGATAACAACAGGATTGCGGACATGCTGCTCGGTGACATCATAATATGCGCCCCTGTCATCCGGCGTGAGGCTTTGGAACAGAAAAAATCTCTGGAATCACACTGGGCACATATGGTAATACATGGCACATTACATTTATTGGGTTATGATCACATAAAACCGGAAGATGCCATGAAAATGGAAAGTCTTGAGATCAGATTGCTCGCATCCCTGGGTTATAACAATCCCTATTATTATCAGTAATGCCTTATGACCAAAGATCGACCTAGAAACGGACTGCAACACTGCATTGACAGGCTTGCGTCCTTTTTTTCCAAACAACCCCGGGATCGTGAGGCATTAATCGAAATATTGCGCAATTGCGAGGGCCGTAATCTTCTGGATCCGGATGCTCTCGCCATGATTGAAGGCGCCCTGCATGTGTCCGATATGCAGGTACGCGATATCATGATCCCCAGGGTGCGGATGATAGTTATAAAAAATAATTCCGAACCCAAAAATATCCTTTCCATCGTGCTTGAATCCGGTCACTCACGCTTTCCCGTCATAGGTAACGATGCCGATGAAGTATTGGGCATTCTGCTCGCAAAAGACCTGCTCAATTATTTTGCTGGCGACAAACAGGGGAAATTCAATATCAAGGACCTGATGCGTTCTGCTGTGTTTGTACCTGAGAGCAAACGCCTGAATGTCTTGCTGCGCGAGTTCCGTTCGAGCAGGAATCACATGGCCATAGTTGTTGACGAATACTCCAGTGTTTCCGGGCTGGTGACAATAGAAGATGTCATTGAAGAGATCGTGGGCAATATTCAGGATGAACATGATATTGAAGAAGAGGAACATATCATTCCTTATGGCCGCAACCGTTATACGGTCAGCGCTATGACACCCATCGATGAATTCAATGACTACTTCAAAACCTCTTTGAGCGACGCGGAATACGATACCATCGGCGGCCTGATCCTGAATGCCTTCGGTCATGTACCAAATCGGGGTGAATTGCTTGAGTTTGAGGGGTTTAACGTCAAGATCCTGCGTGCTGATAAACGCCGTATTTATCTGATGCGCATGACCAGACTTGAACAACCAAATGTTTCCCTTGATGATACAGCCTGAGCCTGCAATATTCCGGACCGTTCATCCGAAAAAAATAATTAAAATCCGTGGATCGATCGGTAGAAAAATTTCCTGTTAAACATTTTATTATCTGTCTGATTGCAGGTGCCGCTCTCCCGCTCGCATTTGCCCCAATTGACTATGCAGTCATTGGAATCATATCTCCTGCTGTCCTGTTTTTTCTCTGGTATAAATCCAGTCCGAAATCGGCCTTTATACTCGGCTATGCCTATGGTCTGGGCATGTTTGGGACCGGCGTAAACTGGCTGCACATCAGCATTAATCTGTTCGGGGGCGTCAATCTTGCGGGGGCATTATTTGCAACTTATGTGCTGGTCGCATTTCTTGCACTGTATCCTGCATTCGTTGGTTGGGCCGGACGTAAATATTGTTCTCCGAACACTGTCTGGTTACTGCTTATGGTGCCCGCGCTGTGGTCATTGGCAGAGTGGTGCCGTTCCTGGATATTAACCGGTTTCCCCTGGCTCAATCTGGGATACAGTCAGACAGATACACCTCTCGCCGGATATGCACCAGTCTTTGGTATATACGGAATCAGCTGGTTGGTGTGTATCAATGCCGCGTTACTTGTTTATATTTTTAACGCAACAAAGATCAAAAAACTGTCCGCATTAGCCGGGCTGGTATTTATCTTGGGCATATCCCTGCTGGTCAATTCAATCCAATGGACCACGCCGGATGCTGATGAAAAATCCGTGGCCATCATTCAGGCAGCCATACCACAGGAAATGAAATGGCAACCGGAAATTCAACAACGCACCGTAGACTTGTACCTTGCCCTGTCAGATCCTTACTGGGGAGTTGATCTTATTGTCTGGCCGGAAACAGCGATACCGATGTTTTATCATCAGGCAGATGAATTGATTGAAGAACTGCATACGTTGACAAGATATCACAGGACCGATTTCCTCTCAGGGATACCTTATATGGATCTACAGACCAGAAAATATTACAACAGTATCATTGTCATTGGCCGCAACAACGGTATTTATCACAAACGTCATCTGGTGCCATTCGGGGAATATCTGCCACTGGATAAGTGGTTACGTCCCTTACTTGATATGATGCGCATCCCGATGTCGGCCTTCAGTCCAGGAGCAGATAGACCTCTCCTGGAAGTGGCAGGTGTGCCTGCCGGGGTATCCATCTGTTATGAAGATGTGTTTGGCGAGGAAATCATTGATGCCATGCCGGAAGCAAAATTCCATATCAACGTCAGTAATGACGCCTGGTTTGGTGATTCACTGGCACCGCATCAGCATCTGCAAATGGCGCGCATGCGGGCATTAGAGACCGGCAGATATCTGGTGCGCTCAACCAATACCGGTATCAGCGCGATTATAGATGAGAAAGGCAATACCATTTCCAGGTCGCCCCAGTTCGAGCCGCATGTCTTATCCGGCACGATTAAAACATTCAGTGGTTCTACACCCTATTCTTTATATGGCAACTGGCTGATTATCTTGATGAGTATTGTTGTCATACTGCTGTGCAGTATGCTGAATAAAACGCATTTATAAACTCAGGCCTGCCTGTCCTAATGATTTTAATTAATATTTACATCAGAGACGGAGTTTGTGCCCGGGATCAGGAAATCTTTTTTTCAATATTATTGATCACTATTACAACAACAAGGCCAACCAGCATCAGCACCAGCGCGATAAATACATCTGTTGATATATGTTGTGGGAAAGAAGGTGTGGTGCCTATCAGATATTTCTTGCCATGCAACGTCTCATAAGTACGACTCTGAAACGGCCATATCACCCAGAGCGAAGCAATTAACAATCCATTTATGACCATGATGGTTGCCCGGTAAAAACTATTGAGCAGCCATGACAGAAATCGTGCAAACAAGGCCAGGCCAGTGATGATACCGAACGCAAACGGTATCAGTACTGCGAAATCAAAATACCCGATGGCATTAAAAATATAGTCGTATTTTTTCAGGATAAGCAGAATGAAAGAGCCTGAAATACCCGGCAGGAGCATTGCGCAGATAGCCAGGGCACCGCAGAGAAAAATAAACCAGCTTGATTCAGGAGTGTTGACTGGTACCAGATTAAATACCACAAGACCCAATACCGTACCCGCAATCAGATAAAAATAATCCCTGATAACCATACGATCAAAATGATTTAACAAAATAAATATTGAACCTGCAATCAAACCGAAGAACAGCGCATAGACAGGCACAGGTTGTGTCTGTATCAATACCGGCAGGGGGATGACACGGGTAAAAAACAGCAGGGCCAGAACGATACCAATCACCAAAGGAACAAGCAGGGTAAAATCCGGCCTGCCAAAGATAACCCTGAAATCCAGTCTGATTATGCCTTTTAGCCAGTCCAGATCAAAGGATTTAATGGCATTAATCAGACGGCTGTAGATCCCGAGAATAAATGCCATAGTGCCACCGCTCACACCAGGGATGACATCCGCAGTCCCCATGCAGAAACCCTTGAGCATGAATATTAATGGTTCAGGAATCTTGATCTTGTTCAAAGATAAATATGCTTAACTGTGAAAAGGTTGGCTGAGTTCATGCACGGCATTAATAAGAACAGCAACATGTTCCGGATCAATTTCCGGATGAATCCCGTGGCCAAGATTAAAAACGTGCCCACTGCCTTTGCCGTAACTTTCAAGAATATTACTGACTTCTTTTTTTATAACTTCAGGCGCAGCATACAGCACGGCAGGATCAAGATTTCCCTGCAATGCGACCTTGTTACCCACCTTGCCTCGCACCTGTGTGATGTCCTGCATCCAGTCCAGACCGATTGCGTCGCATCCGGTCTCCGCAATTTTTATAACCATATCACCAATACCTTTGCTGAATAAAATTACCGGGATACGTTGTCCATACATCTCACGCTTCAGGTGCTCGACGATCTTCTGCATATAGGTTAGTGAAAATTCCTGATAGGCCGGCGGCGTCAGTACCCCGCCCCAGGTATCGAAAATCATCACTGTCTGTGCACCGGCGGCAATCTGCGCATTCAGATAAAGTGCTACCGATTGAGCAAGTTTATCCAGTAACTCATGCAATACCTGCGGCTGATCATAGAGCAATCCTTTAATGACGGAAAAATTCTTGCTGGATTGCCCTTCCACCATATATGTCGCCAGTGTCCATGGGCTGCCGGAAAAACCAATCAACGGCACCCGGCCATCCAATTCTTTTCTTATCAGGCGCACCGCATCCATCACATAACGCAAATCAGTTTCCGGATCCGGTATACCCAGTTTTTTGATCTGCTGCGCAGATCTGACCGGGTATTCAAACACCGGGCCTTTTGATTCGATAATGGAAAGCCCCAGGCCCATTGCATCAGGGATAGTCAGGATATCTGAAAACAGGATGGCAGCATCCAGTGGAAATCGATCTACCGGTTGCAATGTGACCTGACAGGCCAGCTCAGGTGTCTTGCACAAAGTCATGAAATCACCGGCCTGCTTGCGTAATTCCCGATATTCAGGAAGATAGCGTCCGGCCTGGCGCATGATCCAGACCGGAGTCATATCTACCGGTTGCCGTAACAAGGCACGAATCAAGCGATCATTTTTCAACCCGGAAGACATAAAGTATTTATCTTGTTGATTTTATTATAGAAATAATACAGGAATTCCGGTTGCAATGAAACCGGAAAAAGAAAGCTGTGTAAAGCCGATTGCAGAATTCCTTAGATTAAGCGGCGGAACGTTTTTCTTCAAAGCGAAATGGCTCATCATGTTCAGTCATGTGCATATCGCCCTCAATAACAGCACCGCTGGCAATAGCCAGGGAGCCCGCAGTAACGTTTCCGTGTATCTGACCGGTCGGACCCACTTCCAGTTTATCATCTGTCACAATATCGCCCTTGACCTTGCCATTGACGATAACGCTCAGCGCATGAATATTGCCTATCCATGTGCCCGACTCCTCTATGGTCAATATATTTTCAATCTGACAATTGCCCTCAACGATACCCGTCACAATAACCGGGGCAGAACTTTTGAGATTGCCCTGAAAGACCGAGGCATAAGCAATGATAGTAGGATTCTTGGCATTCTTGTCGCGGACACGGCGCTTGCTGTTCTCAGTCATTTGAGAGCCTCTTCTCTTTTAAAAATAAATGTTTATTACTCAACATCCTTTAGTTTTGATTATAGTTATTTTTCAAAAATGCTTCTCTAAAATTCTTCGTCGTTTTCACTCTTGCCAAACAGTTTCGAATGACTCAATAACAGGTTGATTTGATTTATGAAATAACTGGATAGCACGTCAGACTGGAATAATTTCCTTACATTGGGCCGTTCAATAAATTCCATGGCATCTCTGCTGTCGTTTGACAATACTAACGCCTGACGTTACTATCTGTCCGGTGATTAAATCATACAAATGCCGTGAAACTGAACGGCTCTATTATGGACAATATTCCCGGCGTCTTCCACAAGACATCCAGAGGTCGGCCGCCCGGAAACATGAAATGTTGAATGCCGCCAGCCAGATCAATTCGTTGCGCATTCCATCTTCAAACCGGCTGGAGAAGCTCAAGGGCAAACGGTCCGGACAGCACAGCATTCGAATAAATGATCAATGGCGTATCTGTTTTGTCTGGAAAAATGGAGATGCCCACGATGTAGAAATAGTTGACTATCATTAGAGGTATATCATGCCCAAAAGAGATTTTGAACCCATCCATCCTGGCGAGATTCTGCTGGAAGAATTCCTGCGGCCAATGGATATTACACAATACCGGCTGGCAAAAGACATCAGCGTGCCGCAGCAGCGTATCAGTGAAATCGTACAGGGCAAGCGGGCCATTACTGCGGATACCGCGCTACGCCTTGGACGGTATTTTGGCATGGAAGCGCAATTCTGGCTGAATCTGCAATCCCGTTATGATTTGCTAAAAGCCGAAGCTTCACTCGAAAAGCGGCTGGATAAAGAAGTCGTCCCGCATGCGGCATGAATTGATACCTGACCAATTCTATTGATTTGTGCCCCAGACGGGCCAGGAAAGTCTGTTTAGGCAACATGATGGCCTGCCTGTTACATTTTACAATTCATTATTCGCGGTCTATATTGAAAAAATCCTGTTTGGAAACACGGAAGATGTAAGGAGCAATATGAAACTCAACATCAAAGCGCTGGCACTGGCCGCCGCTACCCTCTGGGGCGCCGGAATGTTTCTCGTTGGCATTGCCAACATGATGTACTCGGATTACGCAATAAAATTCCTCGAAGTGATGGCTTCAATCTACCCCGGTTATCAACCCTTCACCGGATTCTCCAGCGTCATCATCGGGACAATATACGGATTTGTCGACGCCGGCATCGGCGGCACCATCTTCGCCTGGCTCTATAACTGCTTTGTTAAATAAAATTCAATCTCAATATGTACCATGTCAATTAGTATAAATCAGATAAAGGATGCTTTTGATTTTTTGGAGGATAAATGGTTTTCATTTATTGGGTTATTATCTGGATTGTTGATTTATTTAATTGTAATAGGACTATTTGCGACTATCACGTCATTATCAGATATTACTGCATTAATCGTAATATTAATTGGCTTCATATTTATAAGTATTATATGGACATATACAAATTTCCATATACCAAGAACCAAAAAGGGGAAAATAGGGTTTTTAATCAGTATTCGTTGTGAATCCAAAGAAACACATCTAAGAATTAAACAAGATTTTCTAGATACACTACATTCCCTAATAAAAGATAGTGTGACTGGGAAATATTTTCAATTTATCGAATTACCACAACACCAAGCAAAAAAAGTTATTGATTTTGAAGATTCGCTAAGAATTAGACTAAAGAGCAAATGTCACTATATTTTATATGGCCGGATACGTGAGAGATTGATTGATGGTAAAGAGAATTATTTTCTGGAGCTGGATGGTTATGTTACACATAAACCAGTGCCTATAGATGTTAGCAGAGAATTTGGTGAGGAATTTGGTTTATTGTTACCACGCAGATTGCAAATACCAAGACATAATGACACTTACACATTTCAATTTACTTCTGAATGGATTTCAGTTGTTTCAAAATACATTATCGCTGTTGCTGCATTAATGTCTGGCGATTTAGATTTTTCTTTAGAATTATTTAATGATTTGGATAAATATTTTATTTCAAAAAGAACAACAGAGTTTAGGGCGATATCTAAGATTAAAGTTCGCGTACCAGAATACATTGGTTCAATTTATTTAACTAAAGCAAGTATTGACTATAGTATTTGGGCCAAGAATAAAAATGACCCGAATCTAATAAACTCAATAGAGAAAAATTTGTATCATGTTCCCAATATTTATCAGGATAAAATTAGCTTCTACACACTCTCGTCAATTGTTAAATTTCTCAAGTACAAAGATATTGATGCATCCATACATTGTCTTAATAAAATAAGAAACAAGGATTATTTATGGTATTTTAATTCAGCATTTCTTTATGCTTATTATGGAAATATTAAAAAAGCAATTCAATTATATCGAAAAGCTATAAAACTAAATCTAGAGCCAGAAAAAATAATTGAAGTAGAAGAATTTATTTTTTGGATTCTAGAGAATGAAGCTGATAAATATCAACTATATTATTGTCTTGGTTTTTATAACTGGAAAATAAAGTGTGATTTAAATCAGGCGAGAAATGATTTCCAAAAATTTATTGATGCTTGTGAAGTTGGTAAATATAAAAAAGAAAAAGATTTAGCTTTATCATGGATTAATACAATCAATAATGAATTAAGCAAAATTTAAACAGAGGCGCGGATAGCAATGAAACTTGCAATCAATAGGATTAGTGTCGTTTGATTTTTATCCCCTTATGCCTTGCCGCATTGTGAGGAACGCCTACAGGGAAGTAGGTGGCAGAAAACGTCTGGAACATGTTTTCGAGCGGTAGCGCAAAAATTACAGGGCAAGGATTGTTCCCGACAATCCTCTTGCATTTCCTCCATCCTTGGGGGTCATGTCATTTTTAGTTCGCTTGAGCAAGGGCAGGGATTGTTCCAGACAATCCTTCTGCATTTCCTACATCCCTGGAGGTCATGCGAATGAGACAAATTCACCGCCAGACGATCAATCTTCATCCTGCCCCTGCCAGTTCTGCCTGGCATGCCATACCCGAAGTATTTCTACCTGATTGTTACGTACTCGATAAACAATAAGATAGGGGGTTTGTCCGACAACCAACTCACGCGTTCCGTCAACGTGTCCGCTACGGCCAATTTCAGGATTATCTACGAGGTGGTGACTTGCTTCCCAAACTCTTTGGGCTATTTTCTCAGCAGCTTGCGGGTTTTCCTGCGCAATATAAATTTGTGCTTCGATAAGATCGGCTAGTGCCGGATGAGTCCATTCAACCTTCAAATTTCACACCCCAGCTCGCAAATGCTTCCCGGACTTCATTCGCGCTGGCGAATTCACCACGGTCTGCTGCCCGGATGCCCGCTTCCACCGCACGGCGAAAACGGACTTCTTCCAGAACATCATCCCAGGTGGCATTTTCCGGTAGCTGGTCGGCCAGAGTATGCAATGATTCTTTTAAATTTGCTGCCATAAATTAAGTCCTTTGAAAAAATATTCTCATTACTCCATAATCAAATCTTACTCTTCATACGCCTAAAGGCAATGCTGGATTTGCTCCCTTATGTCTTGCTGCATTGTGAAGGGATCAAATATGGGACAGGTTTCGCAGGAATGACAGATGGAAATTATAACAAGGCGGGTAGATCACTGCTTCCCATCAAATACTCATCCACACCACGTGCCGCTGATCTCCCCTCACTTATCGCCCACACAATCAATGACTGGCCATGTTGCATATCACCGGCAGTAAACACGCCGGGGACACTGGTCATCCAGTTATTATCACGCCAGACATTGCCACGGTCGTTTATACACACACCCAGTTGTGCAAGCATTCCTTCTTTCTCCGCACCGGTAAAGCCCATTGCCAGTAATACCAGTTCGCAGGGGATAGTAAAATTGCTGCCAGGTACCTCATTAAAAATGATTCGCCCTGCTTCGCGCTGCACCTCTACTTTTGCAACTTCCAGTTCCTTCAGGTTGCCGTTTTCATCTCCGATAAACTGCTTGGTGGAAACGGAATACAACCTTTCACCACCTTCTTCGTGTGCGGAAGTGGTACGGAGGATAAATGGCCACTCCGGCCAGGGGTTGTTCGGGGATCGAATTTCCGGTGGGCGCGGCATGATCTCAAGTGAAGTCACGGATTTAGCCCCCTGCCGGTGGGCCGTCCCCAGACAATCGGCGCCGGTATCGCCGCCACCGATGATAACGACATGTTTACCCTTGGCGCTGATGAATTGTTCATCCGGGATAGTATCGCCTTCGCAACGGCGGTTCTGTAATGGCAGGTAATCCATGGCCTGGTACACGCCTTTTAATTCACGTCCCGGGATAGGCAAATCCCGTCGCGCGCAGGCGCCGCCGGTTAAAATTAATGCAGCAAATTCTTTCTTTAATTCATCTACAGAAACATTGACCCCGACGTGACAGTTGGTCTTGAAGAAAACACCTTCAGTACGCATCTGATCAAGGCGGCGATCCAGCACCCGCTTTTCCATCTTGAACTCGGGGATGCCGTATCGCAGTAATCCGCCAATACGATCATCTCGCTCAAACACTGTGACATCATGTCCGGCGCGGCAGAGCTGTTGGGCAGCGGCAAGTCCAGCCGGGCCAGAACCGATCACGGCAACTTTTTTGCCGGTCTTGATCTCCGGCGGCATAGGCTTGACCCAGCCGTTCTCCCAGGCCTTGTCAATTATTGAAATCTCCACTGCCTTGATCGTGACGGGATCATCATTGATACCCAGCACACAAGCGCCTTCGCAAGGTGCAGGGCACAGGGTACCGGTAAATTCCGGGAAATTGTTGGTCGCATGCAGGCGGTCAATCGCCTCCAGCCACTGGTCGCGATATACCAGATCGTTCCAGTCCGGGATCAGGTTACCCAACGGGCAGCCCTGATGGCAAAACGGTATACCACAATCCATGCAGCGTGAGGCCTGGGTCTTGATCGGTTCAACCGGCCAGGGTTGCATCACCTGCTGCCAGTCTTTCAACCTTTCCGCGACAGGGCGGTATGGTTGCTTCTCACGTTCGAACTCAAGAAATCCTGTGATCTTACCCATGGGCGGCCTCCATTACGGCTTCATCTTCCGGCATGCCGGTCTCGCGTGCCTTCTTGATGGCGAGCAGTACGCGTTTGTAGTCCTTGGGCATCACTTTAATAAACTTCGACTGATAATGACGCCATTTATCCAGTATCTTCTGTGCCACTGTGCTCTGCGTGTATTGAACGTGTTTGGTCAGCAATAACTTTATAGTTTCTATATCTTCATCTTCCGCCAATGATTCCAGATCGACCATTTCCAGATTGCAGCGGATGTTGAAGTCAGCAGATTCATCCAGCACATAGGCAATACCACCCGACATGCCGGCAGCAAAGTTACGTCCGGTCTTGCCGATGACCACAATCCGGCCGCCGGTCATATATTCGCAACCATGATCACCGATACCTTCAACAACTGCATGGGCGCCGCTGTTTCTTACTGCAAAACGCTCACCGGCAATGCCACGGAAATAGGCTTCACCACTGGTAGCGCCATAAAGCAGCACATTACCCACCAGGATATTTTCTTCCGGCACAAAGGTGGAATGCCGTGGTGGATAAACAATGATCTTGCCGCCGGATAATCCTTTCCCCAGATAATCATTGGCATCTCCTTCGAGGGTCAATGTAACGCCCTTCGGGATGAATGCACCAAAGCTCATACCGGCCGAGCCGTTGAAATGTACGCGTACCGTATCTTCCGGCAGACCTTCTCCGCCGTAACGCTTGGTAATGTTGTAACCCAGGAGCGTACCGACAGTACGGTTGGTGTTCTTTATCGGCAAAATGATATTGACCGGTTTCTTTTTCTCCAGCGCATCCTTGCATAGGGGTATCAACGTCGTGACATCCAGCGATCTTTCCAGGCCATGATCCTGTTTACGTGTACAATAAATGCCCACTTCCGGCCCAGCTTCCGGTTTATACAGGATCTTCGAGAAATCGAGTCCTCTTGCTTTCCAGTGACCGATGGCCTTTTTCACGTCCAGCCGATCTACCTGGCCGATCATTTCATCGATGGTTCTGAAACCGAGTTGCGCCATATATTCGCGTACTTCTTCGGCTATATAGCGGAAGAAATTCTCGACAAACTCCGGTTTGCCGGTAAATTTCTTGCGCAGTTCCGGATTCTGTGTGGCCACGCCGACCGGGCAGGTATTCAGATGACAGACGCGCATCATGATACAACCCGTCACTACCAATGGTGCGGTGGCGAAACCATATTCTTCCGCGCCCAACAGTGCTGCTATGACGACATCGCGGCCGGTCTTCAATTGCCCATCGGTCTGCACGACGATACGATCGCGTAATTTATTCTTAACCAGTACCTGTTGTGTTTCCGCAAGCCCCAATTCCCAGGGTAAACCGGCATGTTTTAATGAGCTGATGGGAGACGCACCCGTCCCGCCATCGTAACCTGAGATCAGCACCACATCGGAATGCGCCTTGGCCACACCGGCTGCAACTGTACCCACACCGACTTCTGCCACCAGTTTCACATGAACACGCGCCTCCGGATTGGCATTTTTCAGGTCATGGATCAGTTGCGCCAGGTCCTCAATGGAATAGATGTCATGATGCGGTGGTGGTGAAATCAGACCGACACCGGCTGTGGAATAACGCACCTTGGCGATCCAGGGATACACCTTGTTGCCGGGCAATTGCCCGCCTTCACCCGGCTTGGCCCCCTGCGCTATCTTGATCTGGAGGTCATCGGCATTGACCAGATATTCACTGGTCACACCGAAGCGGCCGGAGGCCACCTGCTTGATTGCGCTCCTGCGCAGATCGCCATTGGCATCCGGTGTAAACCGATCCGGGTCTTCACCGCCCTCGCCCGTATTTGATTTACCGCCGATCCGGTTCATCGCAATAGCGAGTGTTTCATGGGCCTCTTTGCTGATGGAGCCATAAGACATCGCGCCGGTGGAAAAGCGCTTCATGATATTTTCTATGGGTTCTACTACATCAATGGGTATGGGTTCACGGGCCAGTTTGAATTCAAACAAACCACGTAAGGTAGCCAGATGTTCATTCTGATCATCGACCAGTTTTGTGTATTCCTTGAATATCTTGTACTGGCCTGAGCTGGTAGCATGTTGCAGTTTAAAAACAGTCTGTGGATTGAACAGATGATATTCACCGTCCCACCGCCACTGATATTCTCCACCCCATTCCAGGTCCGGCTTTTTCACCAGGCGATCCGGGAAGGCATTGTGATGGCGTAGACTGATCTCTTGTGCGACAACATCAATACCGATACCGCCGATACGCGAGGCAGTCCAGGTAAAGTACTTGTCTACGAATTCCTTGTTCAGACCTATGGCTTCGAAAATCTGGGCACCGCGGTATGATTGCACTGTGGAGATACCCATCTTCGACATGGTCTTGATCAGACCTTTGTTGACTGCCTTGATAAAATTTTTCACCGCCACATCATGCCCCATCTCCGGAACATAACCTTTGCCGATCATGTCACTCACAGTTTCAAAAGCGAGATAAGGATTGATTGCGCCTGCGCCGTAACCAATCAATGTGGCATAGTGATGTACTTCACGTGGCTCACCCGATTCAATGACCAGCCCCACCTTGGTACGGGTCCCGGCGCGGATCAAATGATGGTGAACACCGGCAGTCGCCAGCAAGGCCGGTATTGGCGCCAGATGCTGATCGACACCTCGATCAGAAAGAATGATATAGGTATAACCCTCTGCAATAGCCGCATCGGCCTGGTGATAGATATTCTCCAGTGCCTGGTCGAGGCCGGCACCATCTTCAGCAACCGGATATAGTGTGGAGATTGTTCTGGTTTTGAAACCAGGCAGCTTCATATCACGTATGCGGGCCAGTTCTTCATTGGTCAGCACCGGCGATTTCAACTTGATCTGGCGGCAGCTTTCCGGTGCAGGTTTAAGCAGGTTTCCCTCAGGGCCTATGGTGGTTGCGACCTGGGTAACGAGTTCTTCACGGATACCATCCAATGGCGGGTTAGTAACCTGTGCAAATAATTGCTTGAAATAGTCATACAAAAGACGCGGACGATTAGAAAGCACCGCCAGTGCTGCGTCAGTACCCATGGAACCGGTAGGTTCCATCCCGTCCGTGATCATAGGGGCCATGATGACCCTGAGATCCTCATGGGTATAACCAAACGCCTGTTGTCTTTGCAATAAAGTGTCTGGATCGGTGCCATGGATCTGTTTGGGACTGGGCAGGTTTTCCAGCGGAATGAGGTTACGCTTTAACCATTCAGCATACGGATGTTGTGCTGCGAATTCTTTCTTGAGCTCCGCATCATCAATAATACGTCCTTGCCGGGTATCCACCATGAAGATACGGCCAGGATGCAGGCGTTCCTTAATCAACACATTTTCCGGCGGGATTTCCAACACCCCGACTTCAGAAGCCATGATCACCATATCATCCTTGGTGACATAATAACGCGAGGGGCGCAAACCGTTACGATCCAGTACCGCACCAATCACTTCGCCATCAGTAAAGGCGATTGAGGCCGGGCCATCCCATGGTTCCATCAGGCAGGCATGGTATTCATAAAATGCCTTGCGCGCATCATCCATGGTCTCATGCCCGCTCCACGCCTCCGGGATCATCATTAATACAGCAAGCGGTAATGGCCGGCCGGCCATGTGCAGGAATTCCATGACATTATCAAAGGTTGCGGAGTCACTGCCGCCTTCAATAACGATTGGGAATAATTTTTTCAGATCGTCGCCGAATAATCCGGATTCACACAGGGATTCCCGTGCCCGCATCCAGTTGCTGTTGCCACGTGCGGTATTGATCTCACCATTGTGCGCGATGTACCGGAACGGATGGGCGAGCCGCCATTCGGGGAAAGTATTTGTCGAGAAGCGTTGATGCACCAGTGCCAATGCCGATTCCACATCTGGATCGATGATATCCGGGAACATCGGCTCGATCTGATTGCCGGTCAACATGCCCTTGTAGACAAACGTTTTGTAAGAAAGAGAAGGAATATAAAACAGATCTTTTCCCGGTATACCGGAATTCCAGACTGTATGCTCAATGCGCTTGCGGATGACATATAGTTTGCGTTCGAAAGCAGTAGCATCTATGTCCGGATTGCGTTTTATGAATATTTGTCTGAACGCCGGTTCATCTGATTTGGCTGTTGGCCCAAGCAATGAATTATCCGTTGGCACATCCCGCCAGCCTAATACCTGCTGACCTTCTTCCTGGACAATCTTTTCGAAGATGTCCTGGCACTCTCTCGACTGCGCCGGATCCCTGGGCAAAAATACCAGGCCTGCGCCATAATGGCTGAACTCAGGCAAGATTATTCCCAGTTTCGCGCATTCTTTCTGGAAAAACTTGTGCGGCATCTGGATGAGTATGCCGACACCATCGCCGGTATTTTCCTCGCAACCACAGGCGCCACGATGTAACAGATTTTTAAGGATGGTGAGGGCGTTTGTGACAATCTTGTGTGATTTGCGGCCTTTCATGTCGACCACGAAACCGACTCCACAGGCATCGTGTTCCTGGCCAGGGTCATACAGGCCTGCTGACGGCTGACTAACGCTATGTTTCATTTAAAATTTCACCATAATTACAGCCATTGTATTATTGAGGGCGCAAAACCGCCCTGCGCATTATTTAGACTGATGAGCTAACCATGTCACGATGACCTGACCTCAATCGCAAAAGGAGTGAAATTATAATAAAGCGGACTATCAATGTCACGGTGCAGCAATAAATTATGGCATGCACCATGGTGAAAAGTAAGTAATATAATTCAACAAGTTAAGCAATTCTCCTAAACTCGGCGATGGCAAAACGGTCAGTCATCCCGGCAATATAATCCGCTATCACCCGGGCCCGGCCTGAAACACCGGCAAGATCTTCTTCTTTATTCAAGCGAAACCGGGCATCTTGGGGGAGTAAACCAGTATCATTCATATAGACTTCAAACAAGGTTTTAACTGTCTGTTTGGACTTGCCAGTCATTTGCTGCACGCGTTCATGCTGGTAAAGGTTTTTTCTCAGAAACCGTTTCAATTCCAGGTGCTTGCTCAAAATCTCCTCACCCAGCCCAAGCAAAGGGACTGACAGACTGCGTACCATATCAATATCCGCAGGTTGATATTGATCAATCTTTGCCCGGCTGGTGGCAATCAGATCGCTGACCAGTGAATTGATCATGCGCCGGACTATCTCATGGATCATCCGTCTTTCACTCAAATCGGGCCATCTCTTGCTGACAATTTCATACTGGTTACTGAACAGTTCACAAACTTTTAATTGCTCCGTGGCGATTAACCCGGAACGCAGACCATCATCCACGTCATGATTGTTATAGGCGATTTCGTCAGCAATATTGGCCACCTGCGCTTCAAGACCAGGCTGACCACCTTCCAGGAAACGTCGCCCCAGATCACCGAGTTTGATGGCATTATTGCGTGAACAGTGTTTGAGTATCCCTTCTCTGGTCTCAAACAAAAGATTAAGTCCAGGGAAATCCGCATAGCGTTCCTCCAGCAGATCTACCACCCGCAACGACTGTAGATTATGTTCAAACCCGCCATAATCCTTCATGCATATATTCAGGATATCCTGCCCGGCATGGCCGAACGGAGTATGACCGAGGTCATGGGCCAGACAAATAGCCTCGGTCAGATCTTCGTTAAGTTTTAATGCCCTGGCTATGGTGCGGCCTATCTGTGCAACTTCTATTGAATGGGTGAGGCGGGTACGGAACATATCCCCCTCATGATTCACGAATACCTGCGTTTTATACTCGAGCCGGCGAAAAGCGGCCGAATGAATAATGCGATCGCGATCACGCTGATACTGATTTCGATGTTCAGGTTGTGGTTCCCCGAAGATACGTCCTTTAGAGTTATCTTCTCTGGCTGCATAACACGCCTGTTCAGACATCAACGTACCTCCGCTGCGGAAGAAAAATGACCCAGTGTTTCTCTGAGTTTTTCAGGATCAAACTGGTTGGTAACAAATGCATCGCCAATCTGTTTCATCAAGACCAGATGCATTGAACCATCCTTGGCCTTTTTATCCACCGACATGAGCTCCAGCATCCTGGCTGGAGTTAAAGCAGGGGGTAATCTGACTGGCAACTTTGCTCGTGTGAGAATTTTTCTTATCCTCTCCAGATCCTGTGTTGACAACCAGCCGTGCCGGCTGGACAAATCGGCTGACATCAACATACCGGCTGCAACAGCTTCACCATGTAACCAGCCTTTATAATCAAGCCCGGTTTCTATCGCATGACCAAAAGTATGGCCGAGATTCAATAGTGCCCGGATACCTGACTCTTTTTCATCGATCGCTACCACTTCGGCCTTGTTCCGGCAGGATACTTCAATGGCATAACCGATTTCCTCAAATTCCCTGTGCAAGAGTTTTTCAATATTCTGTTCCAGCCAGTCAAAAAATTTCTGGTCGCGTATCAAGCCATATTTAATGACCTCGGCAAGCCCGGCCTGAAGTTCTCTGTCATGCAGCGTATGTAATGTAGAAATATCCGTGATGACGGCCCGGGGCTGATGAAAGGCCCCTATCATATTTTTGCCAAGCTTATGATTAACCGCGGTTTTCCCGCCCACTGATGAATCAACCTGGGCAAGGACGGTTGTTGGCACCTGAATGTAATCAACGCCACGTTGATAGCAGGCTGCTGCAAACCCGGTAATATCACCGATAACCCCGCCACCCAGGGCAATCAGACAACAGTTCCTGCCATAGCGCTGCTGCAGGAGCCTGGTAATAATTTCATTCATTACCTCCAGTGTCTTGTATTGTTCGCCATCAGGGAGTATCACTGTGTCTGTTATAAAATCACACAGACATCGCATGGTCCGCTCAAGATACAAGGGTGCGATGGTATCGTTGGTGACCACCATTACTTGTTTTGATCTGATGCAATTTTTAAATATTTCCGGCTTATCCAATAATCCCTCGCCTATAAATATCGGATAAGCATGGTCACCAAGTTCTACTCTGATTTCCTTCATTGTATTGCCCTGTAGTTGCATATTTCTTCAATAATCCGTGAAACTGGCTGCCGGTCCGTATCCACAATGAGATCAGCAATCTGCTCATACAAAGGGATCCTTGTTTTGAGTAATTCCTCCATTTTTTCCCGGGGATTGTCCGTGTTCAATAGAGGTCTTTTATTGTCTCTGGTAGTGCGTTTTAACAGTTGCTTAATACCTGCTCTCAGATATATAACCAGACCCCTTTCAGCAAGATTTTTTCTGTTTACAGGATTAAGGACAACACCTCCTCCTGTTGCCAATACAATATCAGACTGTCCGGTCAGTTCCTCAATCACTTCGGATTCGCGCCTGCGGAAACCTGCTTCCCCTTCAATCTCGAATATTAACGCAATCCTGGCCCCGGTCCGATTTTCTATTGCCTGGTCGCTGTCAAAAAACTGACATTTGAGTTTTTTCGCCAGCCGGCGGCCAATCGTGGATTTACCTACCCCCATAGGGCCAATAAGAAATATGTTGTTGTGACTTTTCAATTGGTTGTCAGCTTATGACATTAGTCTTTAAGTATTAACAATATGCCATGCATGATACTAAAAATCAGGATGATCAACTGCAGAAAAGAAAAGGGTGCGGCCATCAAGATGGCCACACCCTGCCGAGAAATAACCTGATGTTATGTTGTTAAATGGTCTAGATTTGCAGATTTTCCTTCAGGATCTTTGGCGTTACAAAAATCAGCAACTCGGATTTAGTGCTCCTTTCGGTAGTTCTCTTGAAGAGAAATCCGACATAGGGCAGATCCCCGAAGAACGGTATTCTGTCTGATGTATTGTTTGCAGTTTGTGAATATACACCACCCAGGACAACAGTCTCACCATTATTCACGAGTACTTGTGTACTGACATTTCTGGTATTGATTGAAGGTATATTACCCCCTTGCGGTGATGATACATCAGCCCCCCGGCTGTCCTGATTCACAGCAAGATCAAGCAGAATACGATCATCGGGTGTAATTTGAGGTGTCACCCGTAATGCCAACACAGCTTTCTTGAACGAGATCGAAGTAGCACCACTGGATGTTGCTTCCGCATAAGGAATTTCCACGCCGGACTCAATCACGGCCTCACGCTGATTGGCGGTGATGACCTTGGGGCTGGCAATGTTTTCACCGCGGCCTTCAGCCAAAGCAGCGGACAATTCAAGCTGCATCAGATAAGAACCGATAATCCCGTAGGCCAGAGACAACGATCCGGTAGCGCCTGCTACAGGCAAGGTCACCATCAGGTTCTCATTTTCGCCATCATTAAATGATGTGGTTTCGCCAAAATCTGTAGTCCCTCCCTGACCGCCTCCGATAAATAATCCCGCTTCCCCTGATCCTCCCAACGCATTGGTTAAACCGTCTTGCCGTGTTGCCTTGCTATATCCAAACTGCACGCCCAGATCCTTGGAAAAACTTTCATCGGCATTGATAATACGCGATTCAATGAGTACCTGGCGTACCGGTATATCCAGTTTCGCAACCATCGCTCTGATACTCTCCAGGCTGGTAGCGACATCCTGAATAATCAGTGTATTGGTCCTGGAGTCGGTGGTGACATTACCCCGGTTGGATAAAAGGCTATTTGCCTCAGCCTCCTTTATCAACTTGGCCAGCTCATCCGCCTTGGCGTAATTGACTTGCAAAAACTCCGTCGACAATGGCGCCAGTTCCTCAATCTGTTTACTGGCCTCAAGCTCAAGTTTCTCTCTTGCTGCAATCTCAGCCTGGGGTGCAACCAGTATTACGTTACCATCCTTGCGCATGCCCAACCCCCTGGATTTCAGAATGATATCCAAGGACTGGTCCCATGGTACGTTTTTCAGGCGCAGGGTCACATTGCCGGTCACAGTATCGCTGGCGACCATATTGAGACCGGTAAAATCAGCAATCAACTGCAACACCGCACGAACTTCAATATCCTGGAAATTCAGAGATAACCGCTCGCCCGTATATCCAAACTTCTGCTTTTGTATGGCCTCTTGTTCCTGTTTGCTCAACGGCTTGAATTCAATGGTAAGTTGATTATCAGACTGGTAGGCCAGATGATCATAATCCTGTGTAGTAGTCGTTATGACCATACGTGCGCCATTGACGGAAGGCGAGGTATCAATCTCTTTTACCGGTGTCGCAAAATCGATCACGTCCAGGCGTCTGTTAAGTTCTTCGGGCAGGTTGGTACCGATAAAATCAACCACAACCTTTCCACTTTCCTGTCCCAGATTCACACCTACCGAAGGATCAGAAAGAGTAATAATGATGCGGCCTTCTCCCGTACTGCCACGGCGAAAATCTATACTCTCTATTCTTGCATCAAAACTTGCGGCCTTGGTGGTGCTGGAAGCACGCGCCGGGCTTGAAACAGAAGAGTCAGCTGATGCAGCCAGTGTCAATGTAACCGTATTCCCCTGCACAGACATATCATATCCAACTGATTTCACCAGATTCAGGACCACACGTGTCCGGCCGGCGGCTTCTACTAGGGAGGCACTATGTGCCGCCCCTATTCCGATGGCCTGGTTTTTCTCAGCAACATTCAGACTGGTATTCGGGAAATCCACAACTATCCTGGCAGGATTATCAATTGTGAAATTGAGCGGTTCAGCCTGCACGGGTTCCGATAACTTGAGTTGTATCTGTACCCTGTCTCCCGGTAAAGATGAATAACTCATATCATCCAGTGTTGCTGCAATGGATGGTGCCTGAAAATATACACTCATGCATATCAGGCAAATGGTTATGCTGATACGGCCAAGCCAGTTAGTCATTGCCACTTCACCTCTATTAATGATTTCTTTATGTCTGCTTGTATTCATTATGCCACCCCTGATCAGATTTAATCCCCAGCCAAAGCAAGGGCCGCCTGACGTTCTTCCCAGCGCCCATCAATGTTTTTAATAATCTCTCTTAGCTCAATGCTGTCTTCTTGAATATTCAGAATCTTGCCTATGTTTCTGCCCAGATAGTTGCCAACCCTGACCCGGTGCACCGTACCTTGAGGATCACGGACTATTGCCCATTGTGTATTTTGATCTTCCAATGTACCAACCATGCGCAGACTATCCAGCTCATACGATTCCAGCTCTTCCCGGTTTCTGAATTTAATCTCCTTCTCCATTGCTTCCGTGAGGCCGCTATCTTTGGCATCAGCAACAGCTTCCTGAGATTTTTGATAAAATAATTGAAACGGGTCGCGTGCCCCTGCCTGTGCAGATTTATAGGCATAGGCTTCATAAGGCTTTATTTCAGGCAGTGGTTCAAGCCGCCCACCAGGTCTGGCCAGTATCTCCTCAACCCGCATTTGCAGATCACTCATGTCAATGGATACGCACCCTGAAATAAGTATCACAAAGACAAGCCATAACGCCCGGCATGATGTTGTTCTGGCAATAACCATCATTTTCCTTCCTCTTCATCAAGAGCGCGATAGGTCTTGGCTGTTGCCTTTAATACCAGCACTTCCGCCTGTTGTTGTTTGCCAGCACCCCGTTTCTCAATACTGATATCGTGTGTAGTGACTATGCGTGGTAATGCTGCAACACCACTAATGAATTCACCAAACTTGTGATAGTCGCCTATAACGCTTATCAGGATCGGTAATTCAGCATAGAATTCTGAAGGAACTTCCTTAGCCGGCTTGAACAACTCGAATTCCAGTCCAGCCGCCAGTCCGGTTTGTGATATATCTACCAGCAAACCCGCGACCTCAGTCTTGTTCGGCAATTGCCTTAACATGTCACCGAACGACTGTTGCATCTCCTGCATCTGGCGTTTCAGTGCTTCAAGATTGGCTGCCTGTTTCTGTTTTGACTCAAGACTTGTGATCTGTTCGGCTTCTTTTGTTTTTTCGCTTTCTATCGTTACCCTGAGATTCTGTATATCAAAATGCCAACCCGCAAAAAGGATTGCCGCAACGATAATTAAAACCAGGGCAATCTTGACTGGTAACGGCCAATCCCCTATGTGCTCGGGATCAAGGTTTCTCAGTTCATCTAAGTTCATGTGCCGTCCTCCACTTCATCTGATGCGTTTGGCACTGTCTGCGTAAAGCGCAAGGTAAAATTACTGATACGCTGCCCTGCCTCATCTTTTGCCTGGATAATATCCAGCTGCGGGTTTTTTAACCACGCGGACGTTTCAAGATTCCTCATAAAGCTTGAAACCCTTGCATTCGATTGCGCCACACCATTAATTGTCACACTAGATTCTTTCTGTGTCAGACGCAGCAGACTCACGCCCTCGGGTAAACTGTTTATCAGCTCATCAAACAGACGCACAATCAACGGACGATTACCCTGCAGCTGTTCAATTGCCCGCATCCTGGCCAGAAGACGTTCTTTTTCTTTCTGCAGTTGCCTGATCTCTGCAATCTTCTTGTCAAGCTTGCTTATTTCCAGTTGTATAAACTGATTACGTGACTGATGATATTCAATTAACTGTGTATGATAGAGATGTACGACACCCCAGATACCCACCGCCACAAGTGCCGCAATACCCAGCACGGCAAAAAATTCCTGCTGTCTTTGTTTGCGTAGTTCATCACGCCAGGGAAGAAGATTAATCTTTGCCATCAGCCAAAACTCCTCAATGCCAAACCACAAGCCACCATTAATGCGGGAGCATCATTACTCAGGGATTGCGCCGGAACTTTTGAAGAAACAGACATATTTGCAAATGGATTAGCAACAATCGTAGGAACACCTACTGTTGATTGTACAACTTCCTTTATACCGGGAATCGAGGCACAGCCTCCTGCTATAATCAGGTGATCGATACTCGCGATCTGGCTGGATGAGAAAAAGAATTGTTGTGCACGGCTGATCTGTTGTGCCATGGATTGCTTGAATGGAATCAATACTTCTGGTTCATAATTGTCTGGCAATCCACCCTGTTTACCCAGTTTCTTGGCCAGCCCGGCTTCTTCATATGAGAGGCCATATCGTCTTTGGATTTCCTCAGTCAGTTGCGCTCCGCCAAAATGCTGTTCCCTGGAGTAAATAATCTTCAGATTTTCGAGTACACTGAATGTAGTGACTGATGAACCAACATCGGCTATCGCAATCGTCAGTCCTTCTCCGCCACCAAATAAATCTCTTGCCATCATGCTCACAGTATTTTCCAGCGCGAATGCTTCAACATCGACTATCTTTGCCTTCATGCTCCCTACTTCAAGGGCAGCTACCCGCATATCGACATTTTCACTGCGTGAAGCTGCAAGCAGGACATCAACTTGATCAATATTATTGTCAGAAGGCCCGATAACTTCAAAATCGAGACTGACTTCATCCAGTGAGAACGGGATATATTGGTCTGCTTCCAGTTTTATCTGGTTTTCCATATCGGCATCGGACAGATTGGCCGGCATCGTGATAATCTTGGTAATCACAGCCGACCCGGCAACAGCAACCGCGGCATCCCGGGTGCGTGAGCCGGATTTTTTGACAGCCCTGCCGATGGCCTCGCCAACAGCATCAGCATCAGATATATTCTTGTCCACAACGGAATTTGCGGGAAGTGGCTCAACGGCGTAACTTTCAACACGATATTTACTTCCGCTGCGGCTTAATTCCAGCAACTTAATTGCGGTTGCGCTAATATCAATCCCCAATACTGGTGTAGTTTTTTTCTTAAACAGAAACACTATTTTTTCCTTTTAACGTCGTGACTTATATGTCATACATATACTACAACATTAACTTATAATGCCAACTATAGCCAACACAAATTTAAAAAACAAATAGTTTTTACAGTTATCTAATGTAAATAAGTAAAAAATACAATTATCATCCGAAAACAATAGATGTTGGATATTTTTGCTATACACTACACAATATGTTGCGTTTCACCTTTAATCTTTTATTGATTTTTTTCACCTTGGGTATCGCCAGTGCTGCCGGTTTAGCCTGGTATGTGATCCCCCAGTTACCTGAAATAGAGACGCTGAAGGACGTCAGAATGCAGGTGCCGTTGCGTGTTTACAGTGAAGATCATTCATTGATTGCCGAGTTTGGAGAACAACGCCGAATCCCGGTTTCACTGGACCAGGTCCCGGATACCATGATCAAGGCCATACTGGCTGCGGAAGATAATCGCTTTTATCAACACCCCGGTGTTGACTGGCAGGGGATAATACGCGCTGCACTACAGTTAATAAAAACCGGTGAAAAAACACAAGGCGGCAGTACCATTACCATGCAGGTTGCCCGCAACTTTTTCCTGACCAGGGAAAAGACCTACCTGCGCAAGCTTAATGAAATATTTCTCGCCTTTAAAATTGAGAAGAAATTATCCAAGGACGACATACTTTCATTGTATTTGAACAAGATATACCTGGGACAACGTGCATATGGTGTCGCTGCTGCCGCACAAGTTTATTATGGCTTGCCTCTTGACGAACTCACATTACCGCAATATGCCATGCTGGCAGGACTGCCCAAGGCGCCATCAACAACAAATCCTGTCACTAACCCCACACGGGCTTTAGAGCGTCGCAATTATGTTCTGCAACGCATGTTGAATGAAAGTTACATCAACATTGAAGAATATCAGGCTGCTGTTAATACACCTGTCACAGCCAAACTGCATAGCCCTGCTATAGAACTTGAAGCCCCGTATGTTGCAGAAATGGTGCGACAGGATCTTATAGAAAAGTATGGAGATGACACTTATACATCAGGCCTGAGAGTGGTCACGACAATTAAAGATCGCAATCAGACTGCAGCAAACGATGCGTTACGCAAGGGCTTGCTGGATTATGATGAACGTCATGGATATCGTGGGCCGGAACATCATTATGATCTCAGTAGCGATATGAATGAAGAAACATGGAAGAGTTTACTGCAAAGCTTCCCCACTCTGGGCAATCTTTATCCTGCTTTGATCGTGAGTGTAAAGGAACAAAGCGCGACGGCTTATCTTGTTAATACCGGTTTGATAAATATTGAATGGCCGGGCTTGTCATGGGCGCGCCGCTATATTTCTGAGAATTACCGTGGCGCAGTCCCCAAGAATGCCGCGGAAGTTGTGCAGGCAGGGGACATTGTACGCTTGAGCAAAAATGCCGGGGGAGCCTGGAAGCTTGCTCAAATTCCGGATGTTGAAGGCGGTCTCGTTTCTATGCGTCCATCAGATGGAGCAACGCTTGCGCTGGTAGGTGGTTTCGATTTCCTGCGTAGTAAGTTTAACCGTATCACCCAGGCCAATCGACAACCGGGGTCTGGATTCAAACCATTTATTTATTCAGCTGCACTTGAAGCGGGCTATACTGCAGCCTCCCTTATTAATGATGCGCCTGTTGTTTTTGAAGACCCCGGGATAGAGGATGTTTGGCGCCCGGAAAATTACAGCCGTCAGACCTACGGCCCGACCCGGCTCAGGGAGGCATTGACTCACTCACGGAACCTGGTTTCCATCCGGCTGTTACATTCCATCGGGATCCCGTTTGCAATGGATCACATAGCCCGTTTCGGCTTTGATATCGAACGGCTGCCTAAAAATCTTTCACTCTCTCTGGGTAGTGGCGCGGTAACGCCATGGGAACTCTCGCGTGCATTTTGTGTATTTGCAAACGGTGGCTATCTGATAGACCCCTATTTTATTAAACGTATTTATACTGAAGCCGGCGAAACCCTGTTTGAAGCGAATCCTGCGGTTGCCTGTCCGCAGTGCGAACCTGCGGCAGTGGGAGGCAGGTTAGCAGACAATACCGGAAATATGTCATCACCGGAGCCTGGCCAGATCCACTACGCAAAGCAGGTTGTTGATCCTGAAAACGTGTGGATCATGAATTCCATCTTGCGTGATGTCGTCCTGCATGGAACTGCACGCCGTGCATTGGAACTCAACCGCAAGGACCTTTCCGGTAAAACAGGGACAACCAACGACCAGCGTGATGCATGGTTCTCCGGATTTAACTCACAAGTGGTTGCTGTGTCCTGGGTTGGATTTGACAAATTCCTGCCGTTGGGTAGCGCGGAAACCGGTTCCCGGGCCGCCTTGCCCGTATGGATAGATTACATGCGCACAGCACTTGAAAGTATGCCGGAAAGCATACTGGACCGCCCGCCGGGACTGGTATTTGCAAGGATAGATCCACAAACCGGCAAACTTGCTCCACCGGAAAGTACCAACGCCATCTTCGAGGTTTTCAGTTCAAAATACACTCCGAAGGAAATTACCGATAGTGTTTCAGGCACTGGCAGACATGACGGGGAAACCTCCGGTATTCAGGATATTTTTTGACCTGCAACATTCCCCGTATTACACAACAGCAAATTCAGGCACCGGCAGCTTGTATTGTGATTATTCCTTAAATTAATTTGTATTGATCCAATCGCCACATTTTAACTGTGCATGCCTTCTAAACCCCGGATACTCCGCATAGCGATCAATACGCCGCTGCGCCGTCTGTTCGATTATTTACCGCCAGGTGGCTGCCGGCCGGAACAAATGATTCCCGGTCAGCGGCTGCGGGTGCCTTTTGGTAAATCAAAAGAAAAGATCGGATTATTGGTAGAAATTGTCAGTGATAGCGAAATTGAACCACACAAGCTCAAATACGCTATTGAAGTGCTTGATAGCAAACCCATATTCGATCAACATCATTTACGGTTTCTGAAATGGGCCAGCGATTACTATCAACACCCTTCAGGCGAAGTTATGCTGGGGACGTTGCCGAAATTATTAAGCAATGGTTCTCTTGCGTTAAAAAAATACATACGTTACTGGAAATTAAAATCCGGGAAAGTAAACAAGCCTGATGATGTATTTGTTAATGCGCCTCTTAAAACAGCAATCCTGAAGCTAATCCGGTCAAACCCTGATGGCGTATCGGAAGAAACTATCCGCAAGAATTTCAAAAACTGGCGGGCTCCACTCTATTCCCTGTCTGAACTAGGATGGGTTGAATCCTTTTCCCATGAAGTATCAGATGACAGGCGTCTAGCTCAACATGGGGACACTATCCAGCTCAATGCTGAACAGAAGAATGCTGTCGCGACCATTATCTCTGCAGGAAACAGTTATCAGGCCTTCCTGCTCAATGGTATAACCGGCAGCGGAAAAACAGAAGTTTACCTGCATAGTATCAGGGAACGTATAAACCAGGGACTTCAGGCCCTGGTATTGCTGCCTGAAATAGCATTGACTCCACAATTTATTGAGCACTTTAAATCCAGGCTGAATATAAAAACAGGCTTGTTACATTCAGGGCTGACTGACAGGGAACGTCTGGAGACATGGATCGGCGCCAGGGACGGCGATATTAATATTGTTATCGGCACCCGTTCAGCAATCTGGACGCCTTTCAAGCAACTGGGCATCATCATTGTTGATGAGGAACATGATCTTTCCTACAAACAACAGGAAGGATTCAGGTATTCGGCCCGCGATCTGGCCTTGTACAGGGCGCATCAAAATAATATTCCGATCGTTCTGGGCTCCGCCACACCTTCGCTTGAATCAATACAGAATGTCGTAAATAAACGTTATCAGGAAATAAAGCTTACAAAACGCACCGGCAATGCATTTTTACCAAAAATTAATGTTCTCGACATTCGCAGCTGTACTATGGATGGCGCATTATCCAAACCATTGCTTAAGATTATCCGTCAGCATCTTGATAAGAAGCAGCAGGTATTACTCTTCCTGAACCGGCGTGGTTATGCCCCGGTAATGATGTGCCACAATTGTGGCTGGATAGCAAAATGCCCACGCTGCAATATTCAAATGACTTACCATAAACACATTAATAAATTATGTTGCCACCACTGCCAACATCAGGAAAAGATGATAAAAAACTGTCCTGAATGTTCAAATCAAAAAATTATCGAAATAGGGCATGGTACACAACGCCTTACTGAAACCCTGGAGAACAATTTCCCGGACGCAAAAATAATGCGCATAGATCGGGATTCAACACGGCGTAAGGGGGCTATCCAGTCCATGCTGGAAAACGCAGAGAAAGGAAACATCGATATCCTGATTGGGACCCAGATGCTGGCCAAAGGACACCATTTCCCGAAAGTGACTCTGGCAAGCATTATTGATGCGGACCAGGGTCTATACAGTGCCGATTTTCGTGCGGGTGAACGTATGGCGCAGATCATCATGCAAGTCAGTGGACGTGCCGGCCGCGCAGATGATCCCGGCACTGTAATCATACAGACCCATCACCCGGATCACCCCTTATTGAAAACACTGGCCAGGCATGATTATGAAGAACTCTCAAAGTTGATACTGGATGAGCGCAAGCAAACCATGCTGCCACCATTCAGTTATCAGGTGTTGTTACGAGCCGAAGCCAATCAACAGCATAAAATCAATCATTTTTTACATGATGCCCGTAACCTGCTGCCAGACACAAACACACAGCTGCAGATATTCGGGCCGATAACTGCCCCCATAGAAAAACGGGCCGGACATTACCGTATGCAATTGCTGCTGCAGATGCATAACCGCAAGCAACTCAGAAATATTCTGGGACCCTGGATAATTTCCCTTGAAAACCTGCCCAGCGGACGTAAGGTCAGATGGTCTCTGGACATCGATCCACAGGATATGTTGTAAGATTATCATCTTGAATTTATTCTGCCTGCTGATAGTCCAAGCGAGAAACATGAGGAACAAAACTATGTGTAAAGATTACAGGGGAAAATTCCTGCTTTCCTTTCTCTTGGTCTTCTTGTGTCCTTTGAACACTCACGCGGTTGATGTTGCCATAACCGAAGAAATTGATTCAGTCGAAGTTATTCATAATGGTACCAATGTAACCATTATGCGAAACCAGAATCCCGATAATAGAATCAACCCGGCTTACGCAAAAACATCCAGGCTGTGCCCTCCATTCTGTATTCAACCGGTGACTATCGCAGAAGGTGTAGAAACCATAGGGGAGCTGGAATTACTGGATTACCTGAAACGCATCAATGCAGGGGATAATTCGATACTGGTGATCGACTCCCGCACACCGGACTGGGTTGAGCAGGGAACCATACCGGGGTCTGTCAATATCCCCTGGACCGATCTGAATCCGGGCGCCGGTGCCGATCCGTTCTTTATCAGTGATATGTTCAAGGAGAGATTCGGTGTAGTAACACAGGAAGGCCTCTGGGATTTTTCCGGGGCAAAAACATTAATCCTGTTTTGCAACGGTTTATGGTGTGGACAATCTCCTTCGAATATCCGCTCACTGCTGGCATTCGGCTACCCTGCAAACAAACTGAAATGGTATCGGGGCGGCATGCAGGATTGGGAAAGTCTTGGCCTGACAGTGATTAAATAAAGTGCTTTACCACCGCCGGCAGGCCGGAATAATAAATCCTTACATTATATATAGCTCCTTCTCCCCACTACCGGGGCAGGCTACAATATGCAACTTTTTGGGGGGATGTCTTTGAAACAATTTTTACATGATCTGATCAGGCAATCACTGGACCGGCTTCGTGAAAAAGAAAAGCTGCCACTGAATGATAATGACATCATCAAGATCGAGAAAACCCGTGATGAAACGCATGGTGATTTTGCCACAAATATTGCGATGATCCTTGCCGGCAAAATCGGGGCAAAACCACGTGATCTGGCAGAAAATATTATCGGCCATATTCCCGGATCGGATCTGGTTGAGAAGATTGAAATTGCCGGGCCTGGTTTTATTAATTTCTTCCTGACCAGACATGCCTATCTCCAGATCATCGGCAACATACTCACTGCCGGCAAGACATTCGGATATTCCGATTACGGTAAGGGTAAATCGATACTGATAGAATTTGTCTCTGCCAATCCGACCGGGCCTTTACATATTGGGCACGGCCGTGGCGCAGCCTATGGCGCGGCAACAGCCAATCTGCTTGAGGCGATCGGACACAAGGTTGACCGGGAATACTACATTAATGATGCCGGCCGGCAGATGGACATCCTCGCTGCAAGTGTCTATCTGCGTTATCTGGAAAGGTGTGAGGTTGATATCCATCTTCCGGAAAAGGCCTATCAGGGAGACTACGTCAAATCGATAGCGGACAAGATATATGATGATAAAAAAGAATCATTAAAAATAGACCCCGCTGGGCTTGATGCATCACTGAATAATGAAACAGATAGCGAAAAACAACTTGATAGCCTGGTTGAATATATCAAGCGTTCACTAGGTAATGCTAACTATCAATATGTATTTGATGCCGGACTGAACGAAATTCTTGCAGATATTAACAATGACCTTGAAGAATTTGGGGTCGTTTTCAATAACTGGTTTTCAGAACGGGGACTGCTTGCCGGCGATGATGTTTATGCCTGCATAGAGGCATTGAAAAAGAATGGCCACCTGTATGAAGCAGACGGTGCTTTATGGTTTCGCTCTACGGGATTTGGCGATGAAAAGGACCGTGTTGTTATCCGTGATAACGGACAACTGACCTATTTTGCCTCGGATATTGCCTATCACAAATCAAAATTCGATCGGGGCTATGACAGAGCGATTAATATCTGGGGCGCTGATCATCATGGATATATGGCCAGGATCAAGGCAGCACTTTCTGCTCTCAAATTAGACGCACGCAAACTGGATATCCTGCTTGTACAGTTTGCTTCCCTGTATCGTGGGAATAATAAGATCCAGATGTCTACTCGCTCCGGCCAGTTTGTTACCTTGCGGGAATTACGTAATGAAGTCGGTAAGGATGCCTCACGGTTTTTTTACGTCATGCGGAAAAGTGAACAGCATCTGGATTTTGATCTGGAACTGGCGAAATCCCAGTCGCATGACAATCCCGTCTATTACATACAATATGCCCATGCACGTATATGCAGCATTAAACGCCAGATGCAGGAGAAAGGCTTGCAATTCTCATTGGTAACAGATATGGCGGAACTTGACGTGCTGGAAGAAACGCATGAACTCACGTTGCTCGCCACGCTTGCCGCTTATCCTGAAGCTGTTCTCACCGCGGCCAACAATTATGAACCACATCGGATCGGCTATTACCTGCGTGATCTCGCTCATGAGTTTCATACTTACTACAATGCCTGCCAGATACTGGTGGATGATGAGAAATTACGTAACGCACGTGTCAGTCTAGTCTCTGCAATACAGCAGGTGATACAGAATGGCCTCGATCTCCTGGGTGTTTCCGCTCCGGAAGCGATGTGATAATGGTGATCTGATGACCAGAGACTATAAAAATATCAACCGTAACAAGAACGGAAAAACTGCAACAACGCAATTACAGCCGGTTATGCCATTTATAACCGGGCTTGTTATTGGATTGTTTGTTGCGTTTATTGTTTATCTGAAGGAACATCAGGCGGGGACCCTGATAGATCAATCACCGGAACTGGTGATTCAAAATATTAACAAACCCATAATCCCGGATGTCGATAGTATAGAAGAAACAAGAATACCCGAACCTCAGTTCGATTTTTATCAAATACTACCCAATATGGAAGTTAACGTTTCGGAATGGGAGGCCGAGGAGGAAAAACAATCTGTCCCTATTGCTGCCGATGATTCCGGCGTCTATATCCTGCAGGTGGGTTCATTTGAGCAATATGAAGCTGCTGATGAGGTAAAGGCCAAGCTTGCTTTACTGGGCGTCAGTGCCGATATCCAGCGTGTTGTCATCAATGGGCGTGATATCAGACATCGTGTCCGTGTGGGGCCATACAAAGATCCTGCAAAATTGCAGGAGGCCCGGGATCGCCTGCTCGCCAACAATCTGGATTTCATGCTCCTGAAGCTCAAGGTTGATGATTTATAGCTGGAGCGGGTGATGGGAATCGAACCCACATTCTCAGCTTGGGAAGCTGATGTTCTGCCACTGAACTACACCCGCTAATTGACAATATTATTCCCACCACAGGTGATGGGCTTATTCCGTACTTCCCTGTACTCCACCCTGCGGGCCAGTGTCGCTACGCGACCCTGTTCAAAATCGCTCCCGGCGATTTTGTCGAACCCACGTTAGCAGCTTGGGAAGCTGCAGTTCTGCCACTGAACTACACCCGCAATATTTGATAAATTTTACAAGCCTTCCCTGGCGCTGACTAAAGGCCTTGTTTAACACCAGCCTCGCCGTCCGCTGGCTCGGCGCTCGCAGGTGAAAAGATACGTTAAGTATCTTTTCCCTATTCCTGCTCGCCCACTGAACTACACCCGCATTATTTGATAAATTCTACAAGCCTTCCCTGGCGTTACATAATGACTTTGTTGAAATCCAGCCTTGCCATCCAATGACGTGGCGTTCATGGGGAAATTCGTTCACAGGATGAAATTCTTCACCCCACTCACCTATCACCCGCTTTAATACCCGGCCCTTGACCTACTTATACCCCGAGAATATAAATCCCTGAAGCTGGCTATTTGGGTGAATTTTAAATTGGTGTAGACTGCCTTTGTGACAGGCAATAACATCACTATCAATGTCATCATAACAATACTTATAATTTTTAAAAAGCCAATTATATCAATAGATTAATGTTGACTTTTTGTCTGGCTTGAAGCTAACCTTCCGGTCAGAATTGACGATAGGCTTGTGCATCATGGGAATTGAATGGCCAACTGTGGTGGTCGTTGACAACAGTCCGGCGATTAAAAAAATTTTTGAGCGCAGCACAAAGGACCTGGGCATAGAGCTCTTGATCTTTGACTCTGCCGCTGACTCGTGGGCATATCTCAATAATGCAAAGCCGGACCTGCTCATTTTGAGCATTATTCTTCCCGACAAAAATGGCCTTACATTGCTGAATGATCTAAGAAAACTTCCTTTACATCAGAATACTTCTGTTATTATGGTAAGCTCAAAGGATTATGCACAGGATCGGCTTGCAGCAAATGAACTGGGTGTGCTTGATTTCATACCCAAACCAATGCCGATGCAGACAATTACGGATGTCATAGTAAAATATACTAAAGCGAAACCGAAATCCGACTGAAAAAATGAGCAACGCTTACCTCCGTTTCTGGGGCGTGCGTGGATCCCATGCCGCACCATTTGCCTCTCATCTGAATGTGGGAGGGAATACGTCTTGCGTGGAAATCCGGGCAGATGACCATATTCTGATCTGCGATGCAGGCACGGGGATTATTCCTTTTGGCAACGAGTTAATGCAGCAGAATGACATACGTGAACTATTAATTATCCTGACTCATTATCATTGGGATCATGTCTGTGGTCTGCCTTTTTTTGTACCCGCCTTTACTCCAGACTGGAAGGTCAGCTTTTTTGGCCCAGGTGATGATGAGGACGAGATAAAAAAATATGTTTCGGCACAGATGCGGGCGCCTTATTTCCCTGTTGGCACGGAAACCTGGCTCGCAAATATACACTATATCCCACCTTACGGAGACAAACTCCGGCACGGGCCAATTTCTATAGAATACAGTAATGTACACCACCCTGGGACAACCTATGGGTACCACATCGGGGTGAATGGAAAAACTATAATCTACATTTCTGACAATGAATGTAATTTTATAGAAAAATCAGTCCGCCAACGCCGCGGAGAATTAAACGAGGAAGAACAATCACTATACGACGACATGATCCAGGAGGAACACCAGTCAGAACTCGATCTCATAAAAAACGCCGATATTCTTATTCATGATGCGCAATACACTCCTGAAGATTATGAGAAAAAACGTGGTTGGGGCCACTCATGCTATATCGATACCATTAATATGGCCATTGATGCCGGAGTAAAGGAACTTTATCTCTATCACCATGATCCGAATTATGATGACCAGGCCATTAATGTTATCTATCAGCACGCCGAAAAAATTATAAAAGAAAAAAACTCTTCACTGAAATGTCACCTTGCCAAGGAAGGGATGCAAGTTAAAATATAAGATCCGTGGCACTGCTGCGCATTACAGTCAAGATTTATGCAGATACAATTAAATGGCAATCCCCTCAGCATGGACAACATCACAACTGTCCAGGATCTGCTCAATGTGCTGAAACTTTCTGGCCGCCTGGCTATAGAGATCAATCATCAGATTGTTCCCCGCAGCCTTTTTCAATCACACATACTCAATTCCGGCGATAATATCGAGATTGTGCATGCCATAGGTGGTGGTTAGTATAAAATACACATCACCACATAATTTATAACTGACAATTTCACATGAGTGAACTCACAAATTCCATGGCCGAAAAGTTACTTATAGGCGGAAAAACATATTCCTCACGCCTGCTGGTCGGTACTGGCAAATACAAAGATCTTGAGGAAACTGGCAAAGCAATTGAAGCGAGCGGAGCGGAGATAGTCACTGTTGCCATCCGCCGTACCAATATCGGTCAGAACAAGGGTGAACCCAGTCTGCTGGATGTGATTTCACCGGACAAGTACACCATATTACCCAATACCGCGGGTTGTTATGACGAAAACAGCGCCATCAGGACATGTCAACTCGCCCGTGAGTTGCTGGATGGCCATACTTTGGTAAAACTTGAAGTGCTGGGGGATCAAAAAACACTCTATCCGGACATTATTGCAACTCTCAAGGCAGCGGAAAAATTGATTGCTGATGGCTTTGAGGTCATGGTTTACACCACGGATGATCCGGTCATGGCAAAACGCTTCGAGGAAATGGGTTGCATCGCTGTCATGCCGCTGGCTGCGCCGATAGGTTCAGGCCTCGGTATACGCAATCCTTATAATATCCGTACCATCGTTGAAAATGCAAAGGTGCCTATCCTCGTGGATGCCGGTGTTGGAACTGCCTCCGATGCGACAATTGCCATGGAACTCGGTTGTGATGGCGTGCTTATGAATACAGCTATCGCTGAAGCAAAAAATCCTGTGCTTATGGCGTCTGCCATGAAAAAGGCCATTGAAGCAGGCAGGGAAGCGTATCTTGCCGGGCGCATGCCACGCCGGGCTTATGCCAGTGCTTCTTCACCCATTGATGGGCAATTTTTCTGATCAATAACTCGCTGAGCCTGATTTTCAGAATTCAACCGTGAACAACACAGCTAGCCATATCCGCAGTTTTGTGCGCCGTGAGGGCCGCATGACGGAAAGTCAACGTCACGCGATTGATCATTATTGGGATCGATTCGGTATTGAATTCAGTCATGCGGAGATTGAACTCAATCAAATCTTTCACCGCACCGCTCCGAAGATCCTCGATATCGGGACCGGCATGGGCGACACAACAATTACGCTTGCCACAAATCTTCCGGAAAATGATTATCTGGCGGTTGAAGTGCACCGGCCCGGCATCGGAAGTCTGCTCAGGCAAATCGTGGCAAATGGATTAACGAATATCCGTATCAGCAATCATGATGTTATCGAGATATTACAATATCAGATCCCGGTGAACAGCCTGGATATGGTATACATCTTCTTTCCTGATCCCTGGCCCAAAAAACGCCACCATAAACGGCGCCTCATCAGTCAACCGTTACTCAATTTATTAAAACCTTGTCTGAGATCACACGCCCGTATCTTTATCGCAACCGACTGGCAGGATTATGCGGAACACATCCTGGAAGTATTTGCCGAAGACAAGGAGTTTATAAACCTGGCAGGCCCGGTCCGGTTTGCCCCCCGTCCACACTGGCGGCCGCTGACAAAATTTGAGACAAGAGGTCATAAACTGGAACACCAGGTCTGGGATTTTATCTTTACCTGCAGAAAATAATTTACATAACATCCCTGAAATCATGGATCGCCATGAATTCTTCCGTATCACGTACCGGCGCCTGACTATCCGGGCGGGCAATACTGAACAAGTTTGAAATCCCGTATGAACGGGCTGTTCTGAGTACCGTCAGGTTATCATCAATCAACATTGTCCTTGCGGGGATAAAATTCATACCCTGATTTAATTTATGCCAGAACTCTGCTTCTTCTTTTGGCGTGCCCAGCCGATGCGAGCTGATCACCTCACGAAAATATTTCCCTATCCCCGTTTTTTCAAGTTTCATGGTAATCAGATCCTGATGGGCATTCGTGACCATCACTGGTGCCTTGTCCCGGGATACGAGCGATTCCAGAAACTCAAGTGCAGACGGGCGTACCTGTATAAGGTGTTCAATATCTGCTTTCAATTTTAATACATCAATATTCAGCTCGCCCGACCAGAAATCCAGGCAATACCAGGAGAGAGTGCCTTCTCTGCTCTTGAACCTGGGGATCAATTCACGTTTGGCTGTCTCCACATCCAGACCATGTTTTTCTCCCCAGTGCATAGGCAGGTATTCCTGCCAGAAATAATTATCGAAATACAGATCGAGCAATGTGCCGTCCATATCAAGTAATACAGTGTCAACATCGTTCCAGTTAATCATAGCAATAGTATATCAATTCCTGCAGAACCTGATTCCATTTGTTGGGCCGATTACCGTAAAATACAACCGATGAACAAACTTTCCGGAAACCTGCCACCACTCACGGAATTAACGGCTAAAATCAGCAGCATTGCTAAAGATGCGGCCAGTCAGATTCTGGAAATATATGAATCTGATTTCGCCATTGAACACAAAGATGACAAATCCCCGCTCACCGCAGCGGATCTGGCATCCCACAAGATCATTTACGACAATCTGACACTACTCACGCCGGATATTCCGGCACTGTCGGAGGAATCAGCGGATTTGCCGTTTGAAACCAGACAAAAATGGCAACATTACTGGCTCGTAGACCCGCTGGATGGCACTCGCGAGTTCATCAAACGCAATGGTGAATTTACGGTCAATATTGCCCTGATTGAAGATCATCGGCCAGTGCTTGGTGTGGTACATGTACCAGTGACCGGCATGACCTATTTCGCCAACAAGGGTAATGGCGCTTACAAGCAAATCAATAATGAACAGCCACAACAAATAAAAACAAGGACTACCAGTCCCGGACACTTCACTGTCGCCGGCAGCCGTTCCCATGGCAGCGAAAGACAACAGGCTTTCTTTGAAAGGTTGGGCAACATCGAATTATTCGCCATCGGCAGTTCGCTTAAATTCTGTCTGGTTGCGGAAGGGATTGTGGACATCTATCCACGCTTCGGGCCAACTTCTGAATGGGACACCGCTGCAGCACAATGCATCGTGGAAGAAGCCGGTGGTATTGTGACGGACGAAAGTTTAAATCCGTTAAGATACAACACAAAGGAATCCCTGCTGAATCCGAATTTCCTTGTCATTGGCGACCGGAATTTTGACTGGCGTCCATATCTGAAGGAATAAATATAATCATGGTGGCCAGGGGGCGAACCGGAAAATGAAAAGACACTTAACGTGTCTTTTCACCGGTGAGCGCCACAACATGGATGTTGTGGCCGGTGGTAAACGAAGACTTTAAAATATCGGCAGGTATGCCAGGCAATAATTTAGAGGCGAAAACCATGAATGGTTTTCGTAGTCACCGACACAAGGTGGTTCGCTACAATAAATTAAAATACCGAATTGAATACCTGGATTTAAAATGGTGGCCAGGGGCGGAATCGACAAATTCGTAGGGAACGAATTTGAACAGCCGCAGGCTGACCCGCAGGGCGAAAACCATGGATGGTTTTCGTAGCCACCTACACAAGATTGTCACACTTTCTTATTATTGGTCTACTTTCGATCCAAAGCGTACATTGATTAGGATGCTAAGATGGCCAGGCATTCATCGCCATACGGGCAATTGACAGCAGTTCTTTTTTTGTAGCGCCACTTGCTGCCTGCACCGCCATACCTTGATGGATAGTAACGTAATATTTTGCTAATTCAGATATATTTGTATCCGGCGGTAATTCCTTGTTTTTCCTTGCCACTTTGAATCTTTGTACAAGTGCGCATTCAAGATTATCTCTACAAGAAATTAAAAATTTCTTAATATTTTCTGATTCTTTACCACATACAAGTGCACTCAGAACAACCATACAGCCAGGTGGCGTATTTTTTTTTGTCATAAAGTCTGCGGCATCATTAAGTAACTTATTTACTGCATCGCGTGATTTGGATTTCTTCAAGGCCTCGGCAATAAATGCTGTTGGTTCCGATATATACCTATTTACAGCTTTTTGAAATAATTCGTCCTTATTACCAAAGGCTGCATAGATACTGGGTCGATTTAATCCCATTACTTTGGTGAGCTCCGCCATCGTCGTCCCTTCGTACCCCCTTAACCAGAATAAATTCAGTGCCTTATCAAGGGCCTCATCATGGTCAAAAGAAACTGGCCGACCGGGTGATTTTTTGGGTTTTGTCGTATTCATAATGAATATTATACCGTAAGGTAAAAAAATGTTGACTTAAAGATTGATTCAAGTATATTTTTATACCGATCGGTATATAAATCATTAATTTTCATTACATAGAGGTACTGCATGGAAAACGCAATCATTATGGGCGTAGGCGCTGAAGATGGTTTGGGTGCAACACTTTGCAAACGCTTTGCACAGCTTGGGAAGCATGTGTTTTTAGCTGGGCGGACACAATCAAATTTAGACAATATTGTCTCTGTGGTCAAAGGGGATGGAGGTAATGCAACTGCATGTGTGACAGACACAACAGACGAAGCTCAAATTATTGCTTTATTTGATAAAGCTTGCGAAACAGGAAATGTCGATTTAGCTATCTATAATGCTGGTAATATTTTTCCAGGACAAGTAGTTAATATGGATGCTGACTATTTTACCAAAGCTTGGGAAGTTTGTTGTTACGGTGGATTTTTATTTGGGAGAGAGTCCATTCGGAGAATGCTTCCTAATGCAAAAGGCACATTGTTATTTACCGGTGCAAGCGCATCACTTCGTGGGCGCGCCGGCTTTTCTGCATTTAATGCTTCTAAAGCGGCTTTAAGAATACTTGCTCAGGCTATGGCAAAAGAATATGGGAAGGAAGGAATACATGTAGGACATATTATTATTGATGGTGCAATTAATGGTGAACAAGTCAGAACAAGATTTCCGGAATTTGCTAATAATTTGGGAGAAGAAGGAATGATAAGTCTTGAAGGAATTGTTGACGCATATGAATACCTTTATAGACAGGAAAAAACCACATGGTCGTTTGAAATTGATATTCGTACATCAATTGAAAACTGGTAGTAATCGTTCAAGCACTAACAACTGAAAATAGTCAATATTTGACTTATTTTGGCAAAGCTTGATCTAAAACATAAATTTATAGTTCTTCATAAAACATACTTTAAGGAGTAAAAAATGATTGGATATGTAACTCTTGGTACTAATGACCTTGATCAAGCTTCTGCTTATTACGATGCATTACTTAGTGGAATAGGTGCTGCTCGGGCACTCGTATTGGAACGCCTGGTTTCATGGAGTACTGGTGAAGGATCACCATTATTTGGCGTTATTATTCCGTTTGATGGGAACCCAGCATCAATTGGAAATGGCGATATGGTTGGCATATTAGTAGAAAGCAATGCAAAGGTGGATGAAATGCACGCGAAAGCATTAGAGCTGGGAGGCACTGATGAAGGGGCTCCTGGTGAGCGTATGCCTGGATTCTATGCTGGTTATTTTCGTGATCTTGATGGTAACAAGCTCAATTTCTTCCATATGGGTTGATCTTTTTGCAAGCTATAAATAATGGGGGTGAAAGGAATTGCCCCTAATTTTATAGTATCTAGTTGCTTAATGCCTGCTATTAATTGTTGCCTGACACTAAATATATTTGGAGTTTGTACAGTTATTAATCACTGAATTAAAATGGTGGCCAGGGGCGGAATCGAACCACCGACACAGGGATTTTCAGTCGAAGGCACGACTTGCACCTCTGGCAACTAAGCTGAAGAATCTGATCCCTTTTTTCTCTCCTGCTCAGATCCCTTCAAGACCGACCGAAACAGTCCCGAAATTTTCCGAAAACTTTCTAGTTGCGATGCATCAAAAATCGATCTGAATCATCGAGTTACGGAAATCGACCACCGAAATTCCACCGAATGTTCTCCAAACTGCCCTTCTCTGACGTTTTGGGCCGGGGGATACTTTTTTTTGGGTACTCCTAGTCCCAGAGGCAACCCAGAGGCGAACCTTTTGGGACTAGTTATTTTGATTTCGGGG
>JBCKWI010000005.1:0-54142 GCA_038922795.1 Gammaproteobacteria bacterium | reverse complement strand
TTTGAATTTTTTCCACCCAGGACGCCTGAAGCCGTCGGCAAATTGCAGATGACACAGGAAAGTCTGGCGAAATACAATCCTGATTTTTTCTCCGTTACCTTTGGCGCCGGTGGCAGTACGCGTCAGCGCACCTTTGAAACGGTCCAGGATATCCGTGAAAAAACCGGGATCGAGGCGGCGCCGCATATCTCGTGCATCGGTTACATGACCTCTGACATCAAGGACGTACTGAAAACCTATAAAGCTGCCGGTATCAAACGCACCGTGGCCTTGCGTGGTGATATGCCATCCGGTCTGGCGAGTTATGGTGAATTACGTTATGCCAATGAACTGGTCGAATTCATCCGCAAGGAAACCGGTGATCATTTCCATATTGAAGTAGCGGCATACCCCGAATTTCATCCCCAGGCCCCCAGCCCGAAAAAGGACCTGGAGAACTTCAAGCGCAAAATTGATGCGGGCGCCAACTCCGCCATTACACAGTATTTTTACAATCCGGATGCCTATTTCAGGTTTATCGACAGTTGTGAAAAAGTGGGCATTGATGTTCCGATCGTACCCGGCATCATGCCTATTATTAACTGTACGCAACTGGTGCGTTTCTCCGGTGCCTGTGGTGCTGAAATTCCTCGCTGGATACTCAAGAGACTGCAGGAATTCGGTGATGACAGAAAGGCGATCCGCGATTTCGGTATCGATGTCACCACACAGCTTTGTGAAAACCTGCTGGGACATGGCGCTCCCGGATTGCATATGTATACCATGAACCAGTCTGAGGCATCCGAGGCCATCTGGAAAAACCTGATTTTGAGCAAGCGCCGAAGTGAGAAAAAGATATCGGCAGGATAGGAATACTATAATATTAAACAATGAAACCACGGAGAACACGGAGATTAGTTAAGTAAACTTTGTTTAAAACTGTCATTTCGAGCAAAGCGAGAAATCCTTGTCTCGACCAGCGGGAGAATTCTACATCATATCCCCCACTCTGGCCGGGACGCTTACAACGGATTTCTCCCTACGGTCGAAATGACAAAAACAATTTATTCAGAGATTCCTTAATATTAATTCTGTTATTGGGTTTATTCCCCCGCATTTATCCGTGTCCTCCGTGGTTAGATTAGTCACAACGGGGTTGCCAATTTGTCTGATAAATCCAGCAGTGTCTCCAGGCCCGGTGTTGAAACCAGAATACGGCTATTGCTGGTCGATGACGATTCCCTGATTATTGAATCACTTGGCATGGTCTTGCAGGATGATTACCGGATATATCCGGCGGAAACCCGTACTCAAGCCAACAATCTGCTGCATACCCTGGAAGATGTCCCTTCACTGGCGCTGGTGGATTTAGGGCTGCCACCCAAACCCCATTCGCCTGAAGAAGGCTTTGCCCTCATTCGTGATCTGCTGAATCTGAACCGTGATATCAAAATATTGGTCCTGTCCGGACAAAACGAACGGGCCAACATTCAACATGCGCTCACACTGGGAGCTGTTGATTTCATTCCCAAGCCTTGTGATATTTCCTTGTTGAAGACGCGGCTGGCCCATCAGGTCATGATGCTCACAGCGGAACGGGCACAACAGCACGTTGAGAGAGACAAGGACAAACTGATTGGGGAAAGTCCGGCGATTGAAACCCTGCGCGATCTTATCCGGCAGTTTGCCGATTCACCTTTCCCGGTATTGATAGAAGGGGAATCCGGCAGCGGTAAGGAACTGGTTGCCGAGAGTCTGCATAATCTGAGTTCACGCGTCAGGTCTGCGTTTTTAACCCTTAACTGCGCCGCTTTCACTCCTGAGTTGCTTGAAGCACAGTTATTCGGGCACAGCAAAGGGGCATTTACCGGCGCCATCACGCTCAAGACAGGTTTTTTTGAAGAAACCAATGAAGGCAGTCTGTTTCTTGATGAAATTGGCGATCTGCCTGTTGATCTGCAATCAAAATTATTACGGGTGCTGGAGAATGGTGAATATTACCGGATCGGTGAAACACAACCAAGGCGATCATCCGCGCGTATCATTGCCGCGACCAATCGTGATCTGAAAGAAGCCGTGCGGAAGGGAACGTTTCGTCAGGATCTCTATCATCGCCTGAGTGTGCTCACTATTAATGTTCCGCCCTTGCATGAACGCGGTAATGACTGCCTGCTCCTGCTGGATCACTTTATAAAAATATATTCATCCACAGGCGGCCAGTATGCGCTGAGTGATGAGGCGAAAGAAACTCTTCAGAAATATAAATTTCCGGGCAATATACGTGAGTTACGGAATATTGTTATCCGGCTTGGCGCAAAATATCCAGGCAAAACTGTCAGCAGGGCACAGTTGGAGGCGGAACTTGAGAGTATTACGCCTTATACAGAGGTTGGTGAATATGAAGATTTTGAAGCCCAGATACGCAAAAATCTGCTGGATCAGAAGTTCGGACTGGACGGTTTTCTTGGCGATCTGGAACGGCGCTACATCAATTCCGCACTGGAGATGAGCAGCGGCAATCTGAGCCAGGCCGCAAGATTACTTGGGATAAACCGTACTACGCTGTATAGCAGGCTGGAACGGCTGGGCAATGGGGAGAAAAAATAGTGTATTACGATTATTTCGGTCTGGATCAGCCGCCATTCAGGATTACCCCGGATACCAGCCTGTTTTTTCCGGGCGGAAATCGTGGCGCCATTCTCAATGCAATGATCTATGCCATTACCAGTGGTGAAGGGATTGTCAAGGTGGTGGGTGAGGTTGGCAGCGGCAAGACCATGTTGTGCCGGATGCTGGCGGTCGAACTGCCGGAAAAGATTGAGGTAGTCTATCTCGCCAATCCCAGGCTTTCCCCGGACAACATCCTGCATGCTATTGCCATAGAGTTAAAGCTGGCAATCAATGCGCAGGATGACCGCCTCCGGGTCATGCAGAGTTTGCAGCAATATTTGTTGCAACGGCATGCCGAAAACCGCCAGGTGGTGCTGTTTGTCGAAGAAGCACAGAGTATGCCGCTGGCCACACTGGAAGAAATCCGGTTGTTGAGCAATCTTGAAACACATCAGCACAAATTATTACAAATAGTCCTGTTCGGGCAGCCGGAACTGGACCAGATGTTGTCCCAGAGGGATATACGGCAACTCAAGGAACGGATTACTTACAGCTTTTACCTCAATCCATTAAACCATAATGAGATCAAGGATTACCTGAATTCCCGCCTGCGTGCCTGTGGATATCGGGGTGGCGAGGTATTCAGCGCCTCCTCGGTCCGGGTGATCGCCCGTTTTTCCAGGGGACTGCTACGCCGAATTAACATTTTGGCGGACAAGGCCATGCTGGCTGCTTATGCGGCAAACCTGCACAACGTCTCCGCGAAACAGGTCAGAATCGCTGCTAAAGACAGTGAGTTTGTCGCCGGTTGGCAACATTTTCGTTTTTCCGCAGTGGTTGCCGGGGTTGTTATCATTCTGCTTCTGGCGGGTTGGCTGCTGCCATTTAATCAACTGCTGGAGAGCTTTAATGGCTGGAAGACAACAGCGACTCCGGCGCCAGAAGATGTGAAAGATCTTGCGCATCAGGAATATCAGCCGGACACCGATCATACCGATATAGAAACAGCCACCCGGACGGACCCGGTTGAAACTATCTACCAGCCACAGGATGATACTGTCTATGCAGACAGGGTGAGTGTGGGTGAGTGGGCCGTAATTGATGTGCCGGAGAGTCATGCCATAGAACCGGCAGCACAGGCTGAATTATCAGCGGAACCTCAGGGGCAGCTACCAGTAACGCAGACAGAGGACACCATAATCCTTAAAAGTACTACGGCGCTATCAGCCGGGGCTGAAACCGGTAAAGGATTGGCGGATTATTTGCTTGATAAAGAGCACTATGCAAAGGTCATTGAATGGGGGGAGCCATCACTTTCGAGTGATGAGGCAGAGTTATTGATTAATCAATTAAGGTTATTGCCGCCGGAGTCAGTGGTTTTTTCAGGTACTGATACCGTATGCAAGCTCTGTACTTCGATTATATACCGGCCATTAATAAATCCGGAAAGTCTATAAATGTCAAATATATGACATAGGGAATCTCTGATAAGGTGTCATTCCGAGCAAAGCGAGAAATCCTTGTCTCGACCGGAGGGACGACCCCATGGACGGGGGAGGTAGAGTTGCGCCGGGAGCAGCAACCGAGAGATCTCATTAAGATCCCTCACTTGCGTTCGGGATGCCTACGACGGATTTCTCGATCACTGTTCCCGGCGTGGTTCTACCGCCTGCATTCATGCAAGGGCGTCCCTACGGTCGAAATGACAATAACAACTTAATCAGAGGTCCTATAGGATTATTGTTTGGTAGTTTATAATCAAGAGTCCAGTTCATGGGCTATATGGGGGATATGGAGTTGAACAAGTTAAAACCGGTGCTGTTCGGCCTTGTGGCGTTTCTGGTGTTTGGTTGTGCCGAAATTGAACCCAAACCCTTCGAACCGTCGGCTGGCCATATAAAGAGCGACACAAAACCAGCCGGACAAATCCCGGAACTGGTCCAGAAAACCCCCATCCTGCCCGCGCCACAACCCCCCGTGGAACAGGAAAAATATACCGTGGTGGTGAATGAAGTGCCGGCCAAGGAACTCTTGTTCGCGCTGGCCCGCGACGCCAAGATCAATGTCGATATCGATCCGCGCATCGATGGCAATGTCACTATCAACGCGGTTGATCAAACCCTGCCCCAGATCCTGGACCGCATCGGCCGCCAGGTTGATATGCGCTACGAATACCAGGGCGATAATCTGTTTGTTGAGCCGGATTTACCCTTCTTCAGAACCTATAAAATTGATTATCTGAATATTGCCCGCGATACGGTAAATACCAATACCGTGGCGACATCCCTGGCTACCACCAGTGTTGGTGGCAGTGAGGGCGGCGGACAGGGCGGCGGCGCATTCTCCGGGAATAATTCAACGACGGATCTGACCAGTACGTCTTTAAACCGTTTCTGGGTGGCGATCACCAATAATATTCAGGCCATCATAGGCGAAAAAGTTACTGCCTCATCGGGTAGTGAAGTCCCGATCTCGGATGCAGTGATCACCAGCCCGGAAACCGGGACGATCTCGGTCAATGCAACCACAAAACAACATGAGCAGATTCAGGCATTCATCGACAAGGTCATGAATAATGTCCGGCGCCAGGTACTTATCCAGATCACGATTGTTGAAGTTGGTTTGAGTGATGAATACCAGGCCGGCATAGACTGGAAATCTCTAGAACTTGGCGCATTTGCTATTACTTCCAGCACTTTGGGAACAGGCTTTGGGACACTCGCAGCAGCGGCAATATCAGGGGCTAAGGGTCTGGTTGTGAATTACGAAGATTCTGATACAGAAGCGACACTCCAGTTGCTGGAAGAGTTTGGTAATGTCAAGGTATTGTCCAGCCCGCAATTGATGGCGCTGAATAACCAGACAGCCATACTTAAGCGTATTGAAAACAAGGTATTCTTTACTGTCGAAGGTAGTACCGCGACAAGTGTGGCGGGAACTACCCAGTCGTTTGACACGACGATACACCAACTGCCAATTGGTATCGTCATGACGATCACTCCCCACATTGCGGAGAATGATGAGATCATTCTGCTGGTGCGCCCGACCATTTCACGTGATACAGGCGTGAAAAAGGCGATACCGGTACCTGCTGCTGGTGGGGGAACAGCAACGATTCTTGATAATTTTATCCCGGAAACCGTTTCACAGGAGATGGAATCAATCATCAGGCTCAACAGCGGGCAGGTTGCGATACTTGGCGGATTGATGGAGGACCGGTCTTCAGTAAGGGATGCAGGTCTTCCCGGTACTTCTAAACTAGGTTTGTTAGGAAATCTGTTCAAAACGCGCAATATTGAATATAGTAAAACTGAAACAGTCATCTTTATCAGGCCATTAGTAATACGTAACCCGAGCCTTGATAGCGATCTGAATTTTTACAATACATTTCTGGATCAACAGTCAACAGTGCCTGGTGCACGGGGAGTGGCAAGTCCGTGAGCCTGTTAATGGATGCCTTGAAAAAGGCGGAACAGGAAAAAAAGGAGGCAGCCAAACGACTCAAGGAAGCCCAGGAAAGGACCGGCGAGCAGATTAAACTGCAGTCGGATGATCAGCAGGATACGGCGGAAACACCGTGGCAAAAGGACGGGCCGTCAAAAGAAGAAACCAGACAGGCAGGATCATCAATCGTTACAGAAAAAAAAAGCTCTTCAGGGCTGTCCCTCCCGGCGCTTGATGAGAACACAGTCGAACATAAACCTGGTCCAGAGTTATCAACAACCCATCCGGGCGCTAAAAAAACTGAACCTGAATCATTGTTCCTGGAAGATGTCACCATTGAACATGCCGGTCTTTCCGGATCATTTGATGAGCATGATTTAAATGATGAAAAGCAACCCACGCCGGGCGACGATAAATCATTTGCCCTGACGGATATTAGTATAGAAGAGGATTCAATTCCTCCGTTTGATGATACAGGCGATGACCTGCTCAAAGACAAGTTTACGGATACGTTAAGCGGCAGCCGCTCCTTCAAATCAGTCATCAGTGCCGCCGAACTGGCCAGAGATATCGGCAGCCTTGGCAAGACAGCCCCTACACCGGTTGCAGCCCAGACTGTGTTCAGTGCGGTTGGCGGTGTTTCCGGTCAACGGAAAGTTATGGAGTGGGTGGTTTTCCTTGGATTGTTTGCCGTCATTATGGCTGCCGCTGGCACGTTTTATTATCTCAAGATCACACCTTTAACGCCGGAAGTTTCTTCTCCATTAGTCGCGCAAGGGGTGGAAGTTGACGCGCTACCGGCATTTGTTGTCCCGTTGCCGGCGGAAGAAGCACCAGTATCCGCAAGCGCCGTCTTGCCGGAGGCAGCAACCATAGCAACGATGGAATCCCCGGCCGCACCGGTTGCGGGATCTGAGCAGCCTGAGGTTGCAGCAGGTGAACCTGGACCAATGGCCATATCCGGACCTGAAGTTGCGGACTGGAAACCACCTGTTATTGAGGCAACGGCAACGGCAACGCAGAGTATGCCGGAAGAAAATAATATATTGCCTGAAAAGATACAGGTCGACGAACAGGCCATTGCCATCAGCCGCACAAAATCAGCGGACAAAAAAGATCAACTGATCAATGCCGCCTATGCTCAATATAACGCAGGTAATTTTATACAAGCAGAAGCGGCATATCAGGAAGTGTTGAAGACCATGCCGGAGAACCGTGATGCCCTGTTGGGTAATGCCGCCATTGCCTGGCGTAAGGGAAATGTGCGGGGCGCCTATGAGTATTATCTTAAAGTCCTGAAACTTTATCCCAGAGATGTTGTGGCAATCACCGGGATGATCAGTCTTCAGGATAATACTGATCCGCTGAAAAACGAGAGCACGATAAAACTCATGCTCCGGGAACAGCCTGACACTGCTTTCCTGCATTTTGCGCTGGGTAATAATTATGCAGCCCAGTCACGTTGGCCTGAAGCGCAACAGGCATTTTTTGAGGCCCACCGCCTGCAACCGGATAATCCGGATTACGCCTATAATCTTGCCGTAAGTCTTGATCATATCGGGCAGTCGCGGGCGGCAATAGAATATTATAACAAGGCACTTGAGCTGACTGATTCGACACAGGTGAGTTTCAACACTGCCAATGTGCTGGCCCGTGTCAACGACCTGACACAAGTTTCAAATCAATAATTTAAAGTATAAAAAGTGAGTCTCCAGAATAAAAAGGTCCAACGCCTGGGAGAGATCCTTGTTCAGCAAGGTGTCACCACGCCCGATCAGATTGAAATTGCGCTGATGGAACAGAAAAAAAGCAAGGAAAAACTCGGCAAGATACTGGTGCGTTTGGGATTTGCAACAGAGTCTATCATTCGCGATGTCATTGGTGGCGTTATCGGTCAGGTCAGTGTCAATCTGGAAAATGCCGTTGCCGACGGTGATGCAGTCACATTGGTGCCCAAAGCACTGGCCCGCCGCCTGCATGTCTTGCCACTGACTTATGACAGTGCAAACAAGAAGCTGACCATCGCCATGACGGATACATTTAACGTGGTCGTGCTGGATCAGGTCAGTGTCCAGGTTGGCAGGGAGATAGAATTAATACCTGTGCTTGCTGGTGAAGCGGAAATAGAAAAATGTATTGATCAGTTTTATGGTTTTGAATTATCCGTTGATGGCATCCTGAAAGAGATCGAGACCGGCGAGATCGATTATCAAAGTCTGGATGCGGAAAGCGATGAATACAGCCAGCCGGTAGTGCGTCTGGTGAACGCATTGCTGGCGGATGCGGTCAAGCGCCGTGCCTCGGACATCCACTTTGAGCCGGAAGAAGGTTTCCTCAGGTTCCGCTATCGAATTGACGGAGTCTTGCGCCAGATCCGCAGCATCCATAAAAATTACTGGTCAGCGATTGCCGTGCGTTTAAAAGTCATGGCCGGTATGGACATTGCCGAAACCCGTTCCCCGCAGGATGGACGTATCTCGCTTTCTCTCTCCGGGCGCCCGGTTGATTTCCGTGTTTCAACATTACCCACGGTACATGGCGAAAATATTGTCCTGCGTGTGCTGGATCGCCAGAGTGGTATTGTCGCCCTGGAAAAACTCGGTCTCAAGGATGATGCGCTCAATATATTGAAGATCATGGTTTCCCGTCCGGAGGGCATTATCCTGATCACCGGCCCCACCGGCAGCGGCAAGACCACAACGCTCTATTCCATTCTGCATTATCTGAACAGCGAATCAGTCAATATCATGACCCTGGAAGACCCGGTGGAATACCCCACCAGCATGATCCGCCAGACCTCGGCCAGTGAAACATCCCGGCTGGATTTTGCCAGCGGTATCCGTTCCATGATGCGCCAGGATCCGGATATTATTCTGGTCGGTGAAATTCGTGATGAAGATACGGCCAGCATGGCCTTGCGCGCCGCGATGACCGGACATCAGGTGTTTTCAACCCTGCATACCAATTCGGCTCTGGCGGCGATACCACGCCTCATGGATATCGGCATAAAACCGGACATTCTGGCCGGTAACATCATCGGGATAATCGCACAGCGGCTGGTGCGAAAGCTTTGTCCCGTTTGTAAAGAGTCTTACGAAATGAGTGAACTGGAGCGGACGCTGCTAAACTTGAAGGTAACGGATAAACATCAATCTACCTATCGTGCCAAAGGTTGCCAGCAATGTGAAGGGCAAGGCTACAGGGGCAGATTGGCAATCCTGGAAATCCTGCATCTCGATACTGACCTGGACGACATCATTGCCCGGCGCGGTACCCAGCGTGAACTCATGCGCGCCGCCTTGTCGAAAGGATTCAAGACCCTGGCGGATTCAGGCTCGGCACGGGTGCTGGATGGTTCAACATCACTGGAAGAAATGTCACGTGTCATTGATTTGACCAGCAGGATAAAACAGAAGTGAAGAATTTATTAGAACCTGTCTCAAAATTAAACTTCCTCCCCCTTGACGGGGGAGGATTGAGGTCGACTGCATGGATGCAGGAGTTAGAACAACGCCGGGAGCAGTTGTCGAGGGGGTGAAATCTCAGGAATGGCTGAAATTCAACCCCCATCCCAACCTTCCCCCTGCCAGGGGGAAGGCGCAGTGGATTATTGCTTCCGTCAAAAGAGCGGAAAACTAATTTTGAGATAGGTTCTAATTAACATGAATATTCATTTGTCATTCCGAGCGAAGCGACGACTCCAAGGAAGGAGGAGGTAGAGTCGAGTCTGGAGCGGAGACCGAGAACAACGCCGGGAACAGTTGTCGAGGTGGGGGTGAAATCTCAGGAATGGCTGAAACTCAACCCCCATCCCAACCTTCCCCCTGCCAGGGGGAAGGCGCAGCAGGTTGAAGTAGTATCCGTGAACAAACGGTAAACAAGGGTCCCGATGGAAGCATACAAATACAAGGCAATCGACGATAACGGCAGGATACATAACGGCAAGGTTGATGCCGTCAATATCGCTGACCTTGAGGCGCGCCTGACCAAGATGGGTCTGGACCTGATTAATTATAAAGAACTGGGCTCCAGTACCCAGAGAATTACCGGCGCCGGTGTAACGCGCCGGGATTTGATCACCTTCTGTTTTCACCTTGAACAAACCAGTCGCGCCGGCGTGCCCATCCTGGAAAGCCTGCAGGACCTCCGGGACAGTACTGAAAACCCACGGCTGCGTGAAGTGATTGCCTCGATGATTGAATCCATTGAAGGTGGTAAAACACTGTCAGACGCCATGCGCGATTATCCGGCTGTGTTTGATAGAATATTCAGTGCACTGGTACGGGCAGGCGAGCAGTCAGGTGAAATTACACAGGTATTTTTTAACATTGGTGAAAACCTGAAGTGGCAGGATGAAACAGCAGCGCAAACCAAGAAGTTGCTTATCTATCCGGTAGTGGTAGGCAGTGTAGTCATCGCGGTTGTGTTTTTTCTTATGATTTATCTGGTTCCTGAATTACTCACATTCGTAAAAACCATGGGGCAGGAACTGCCAGCGCATACCAAGGCACTGATAGTAGTCTCCAATGTGTTCGTAAATTACTGGTACCTGATTTTATCGTTGCCGGTTTTATTGTATATAGCAATTATGGTAGGTATCAGGGTGAGCCCTTCATTCCGTTATAATGTCGATGCGCTGAAATTGAAGACCCCGATCATCGGGCCGATTCTGAAAAAGATTATCCTGACCCGTCTGACCAGTTTTTTTGCCATGATGTATGCCTCGGGAATAACCATTATTGAATGTATCCGCACCGGCGAGCAGATTGTCGGCAACAAGGTCATTGAAGAGGCCATGCGCCAGGTCGGGCAATTGATTGCGGAAGGCGAAACCCTGAGCAGGAGTTTTGAGAAGGCCAGATTATTCCCGCCTCTGGTGTTGCGAATGATCAGGGTAGGGGAGAACACAGGCGCATTGGAAGGCGCATTGCTGAATATCAGTTATTTCTATACCCGCGACATTAAAGAATCTATTGAGAAAGTACAGACCATGATTGAACCTGCAATGACTGTTGTGCTCGGCACGATTATCGGCTGGGTTATGTTTTCCGTATTAGGACCGATTTATGATCTCATCTCTAAAGTCAAGATTTGATAAATCGCCACAGCGTTCTATTTTCCTGAGCGCGGACAAGCTCGAGATATATCATTGGGCCAACGGCAAACTTGGCAGTTCCTATTTGTTCGATGTGTCCGCGGACGGCCAGAAATATTTTGATCGGTATCTCAAGGAAACCGGCAGGATAGCCACCTGGTTTCTGATTGATCTTGTAGAAGAAGAATACCGGCAAGATACGATCCCGCATGTCTTTGGCGGTGACAGAAAGGCCATCATCGGCAGAAAAAAGACGCGGTTGTTCCGCGATACGCCCTATTTCTATGCCGATATACAGGACCGGGAAGTAGATGGCCGCAAGGATGATCGCATCCTGTTCATGGGTTTGACCAACCCTGATCTCATCTCTCCCTGGGTAAAACTTCTGCATGAGAACAAGATACCTCTGGCGGGTATTTACTCCATACCGCAATTGACGAAACATTTAATCAAATACTTGCCTGACCCGGCGGATCATATGCTGGTTACCAGCCTGCAAAGCATCAGTGGACTCAGGCAGACATTTTTTCTCAAACAGAAGCTTAAAATCAGCCGCCTGGTTGATATGCCACGTTATGGCACCCAGCCCTACGCACCGGTCATCATTGAAGAAGTTGAAATCATACGCCGCTACCTGAACAGCATACGCCTGATCGACATAGACAAGCCATTGCACATTTATTATCTGGCAGATCCAAAACTACTGGGCGAAATCAGAAAATTATCGACGCAATCCCCGTCAATTTTGAATTATTACCTTGATGTCAATGCATTCGGTGAACAGCAAGGCAATGTCCGCGGAATAACCACCCCGTTCAGCGATCAACTCTTCAATTTCCATTTACTAAAACTCAGGCCGGACAATTATTATGCATTGCCGGAAGAAAGACGCTATTTCCAGATGTTAAAGGCGGGCCGCTTCATGTATGCAGCAAGTGTATGCATGATGCTGGCTGGCATGATCTGGGGCGGGTTTAATTTCATGAATGCGGTAGTCAATAAAAAACAGGCGGAGATCGCAGCCAAAAAATCAGAGTTCTACAGCGAGCGATACCAGCTTGCGCGGGAAAAACTGCCCGATACGCCGGTTACCCCGGCAGAGCTTCAATTGGTTGTTAATATTGCCGATACCGTGAGCAAACACAAGACGGACCCTTTTGATGTGCTGAAGGTCATCAGCAAGGGGATGGATCAGTTTCCACTGGTCCAGATCGATGAGATCGCCCTGGCCGCCAGTGCGGACCCCAACCGCAAGATCAGCGATGTTGATACAGGCAATCCTGATCAGGGAGTGGTAGGAGTGAGTAACATAGGCACAGTTGACACTGGCTATAATTATTACCAGATAGCGGCCATGAAAGGCCATATCAGTCCTTTCGATGGCAACTACCGTGAAGCACTGGACATGATTAACAGGTTCGCGGAAACATTACGCAACATACCATCAGTGCATGATGTCAGCATTGTCACCCTGCCACTAGATGTCAGCTCAAGCGCCAGTTTGCAGGGCGTTTCGAATGCCGCGCCCGGCACGGCAAATTTTTCCGTGAGACTGGTATTGGGGATACGTCATGAAGGCTGAAAAAATAGACTGGTCAGTCCTGCAAGGCGCGATCATAATCTTCATGATCAGCATTTTGGTCAGCGGTACGTTGATCAGTGCTACCTGGTATTACAAAGATAAAATGTTGCTTGAACATAACAGGCAGAAAAGCCGGTTTCAGAATATAAGCAACCAGTATCTCGACATAGATCAGGAAGAGAAACTCATCAGGCAGTATTATCCCGAATTTATCAAACTGCACGATAAGGGCATTATCGGCCCGGAACGCAGGCTCAGCTGGATCGAAACGCTGCGAAGAGCAGGCGACTATATCAAACTGCCTGCCTTGAGATATGGAATTGAGTCACAGTCCAGGTTTGTTCCTGATTATTCAATCAATACAGGCTCTTTCCAGATATACAGCAGCTCCATGAAACTTAATATCGATTTATTGCATGAGGGCGACCTGAAAAAACTGCTTGATACATTAAGCGCCGAGGCGCCGGGAACATATAATATCTCAACATGCATGATCCGGCGATCCGGCGAAATCAGTATTGAAAATGCAACCAAGGTTAACATTTCCGCGGAATGTGAACTCAGATGGCTGAATATAAAAAAACCAAACGGGAGTGATATTAATCTCTCATCATGAAACGATATATACACAAGCTGTCATTTCGAGCAAGAACGATAAATCTTCTCTGCCCTGTCATTTCGAGCATAAAGCACCTTCCCCTTTTAAGGGAGAACGCCTGCATGGATGCAGGCGGTAGAGCGACGCAGGAAGCCAAAGCCGAGGCAGGATGGGGGTGTAATGTTAAGGAACCTCTGAATAAATCTAAAAATTCTTTCAGCTGTCATACTGGCGAAGGCGACCTACAGGATGTAGGAAATGTCGCGAGAGGACACGATGTCCGTAGCGACCAGTATCCAGTAAATAATATCTTCTACTCAATGTCCGTGCTTGCTGCTATGGCGATATTGTTATTTACATTAGCACCAAATGCCTTCGCCGATGACGATCTCGGCCGCCTGTTCACCACGCCACAGCAACGTAATACGCTGGAAAAACTGCGCCATCAGAAACCGGTTGAAGAAAAAGCGCCAGAAATCATTTTCATGGAACCGGAACCAGAAGTTGCAGAAGAAAAACCCGTCATTGGCGGCATCACCGTCAATGGACTGGTATACCGAAAAGGAAACAAAAGCACTGCGTGGGTTAACAGCGCCAATACCTATGAGGGCAATTTTGCTAATCAATATATCCAGATCGATGCGCACAATATCAAACCGGAAGATGTTGAGATTCTAATCCCGATCAACGAAACAAAAATTAAATTAAAAACCGGCCAGACCTATGATCCTGAGGCAGATAAAATAATTTCGCCGGGATATCAAGACAATTGAACATGCCTGAATTATTTAAGCTGTCATTTCGAGCAAATGTGACGACTGCATGGATGCCGGAGGTAGAGTCGCGTCTGGACGCCTACAAGGATGTAGGTGGTACGATTACAGGGATGAAATCGGTAGAGTCGAGTCTGGAACAGAGACCGAGACAATGTCGGGAACATATTGTCGAACAGAGACCGAGGAATCTTTCTTTCCTCTGTCATTTCGAGTGAAGCGAGAAATCTTGTGTTTAATCATGATTCGCAAAAACAGCAATCAGGCGCAGTAGTGCTGGCTTTTATGCTGGTTCTGATAGTCGGCACATCTTACCTGCTCGTTAATAAGCTCAATGCAAATTTAATCAGGGTGGGTGGTGAAGAACGGACAAGAATGGCTCTTAATCAGGCCAAGCAGGCGTTAATTGGTTATGCAGTCATGTTCCCGGAAATTGATGCCAAATCAGGAACTGATCCGATTGATGGACCGGGTTATTTACCATGCGCAGACATAAACAATAATGGTTCTGCTGGCGGCAGCTGTTCATTGAGTGGAGGAACTTCTATTGGCAGGTTTCCATATAAAACGCTAGAAGCTGAGGACATTAAGGACAGTCATGGTGAGCGTTTGTGGTATGTGGTAGCAGATAATTTCAGGAATAATCCCAAAAAACTGGCGCGTCAAAATAGCGAAACTGTCAGTGATTCTACCGGCAATCTTGAAGTAAATGGCATGGCCGATATAGCAGCCATTATCTTTGCTCCAGGAGTCCCGCAAAATAATCAGAACAGGGATGCTGGGCCTAATGACCATACAAATTATATCGAAGCTGTTTTCAGTAGTGGTAACAAGGTTATTCAAACAAGTAATACGGATAATTATATTCTGCTGACCAAAGACGAATTAATGCAGGCGGTTGAAAAACGCGTATTGGGAGAAGTGGCACAGGCATTGAGAAAATATCAAACTGATTATGATGCTTATCCCTGGCTGAGTCCGTTTTCTGATCCATCCACATCTGCATTCAAGACAGTGATAAATACATGGCAGGGACATTTGCCTTATCATTTTCTGGAAGACCTTCCTGATGGTTCAAATAACAGGAATCCATTTGATACAGAACAGTCTGTTGCATGGGATATAAATAACGGTACTTTGACCACTTCAGGCAACCCCGATACTCCTGATCCGGACGAAAATTGTATGAGATCAGATGATTGCACGGATTCTATTTTTGGCGTTCTTAATGGCCCGATTCAAATTGCCAAAGCTGTTGGACAGTGTGAATGGACAAATACGGTAGATGTTGAACCAAAAAATTATATGAAATGCAATGGAACGAAAACGATAACCACAGCTTACACCAGAACCCATAATTTATTTGGAGAGGATATTGATATTACATATAACGTCAGCAGAACATACAGCATCACATTTGAATATACAGATATTGATGATGCAATTATTGCGAATCCTGAATCAACTTCATCAAGAGCGAGGACTCTGGATATATCAAACAACAATGTAGAGAATGTTAGCGTTCAGCTTTCAGACACTTATGACTCAGGACTGGCAGCATTTGCTGCATGGTTCAATCCTGTTCTTTATGATGGACAGCGTGCCAGTACACTTGTCTTGAGCATCGGAGAGATTCTGGATGGCAATATTAGTGTCGGCTCAATTCAATACGATATTAATATTGATGATGGCGAAATACCCGATTGGTTTGTAAAAAATGACTGGCATAAATTGATTTATGTAGCTTATCCGGAATCAGAGAGTCCTCCCGGAAGTGCGACAGTGTGTACGAGTGGAACTGATTGCCTTGTATTGGATGGCGCAGGTAACCCGGAGAATAATAATCGCGGCTTGGTGATTATTGCCGGGGCGGCCATTAATAATCCAGCTGAAGGTATTGAGCAGGACAGAACAGCAGCGCCGGGTGATTTGTTGAGTTATTTCGAGGGAATGAATTCAATTATTACTCCCCCTGATAATGAAATATTTGAAAAAGGTAAAGCAAGCTCAATATTTAATGATCAGATAAAAGTTCTTGCCACACCATAATTTCAATGACCGAAATGAAAATTCAATATCACAGTGGTTTTACACTGATCGAGTTAGCGATAGTGTTATTTATTCTCGCACTACTTTTGGGCGCTATATTGCCACCCTTGACAACTCAGATAGAGCAGAGGCAACGGGAGCAAACACAGGCCCAACTGGATGAGATCAAAGAGGTGTTATTCGGTTTCATGTTCAATCAAAATAATGTGCTCAATAAGTATCGCCTGCCATGCCCGGATTGCAGGGACAATGCGGGTGATTGTGCGACCATGACGGCAAATGATGGCGTTGAAGATATACTGGGTGGCGCTAGTTGTGCCACAGCAATGGGGAATCTTCCCTGGGTAATATTAGGGGTTAAGGAACATGATGCATGGGGGCAGAGATTCACTTACCGTGTTACTACAACATTTGGTGATAATACAGATGGTGCCAATAATCCTCCTTCATGTTCTGACACTACACTGAATGTTTCATTTGCATTATGTTCGGATGGTGACATTGTTGTTCTGAATAGTGCTGGCGGATCAAATCTTGCTACAGAAATTCCCGCAATTGTTGTATCATACGGAAAGGACTGGGCTGAAGCGCCATCCACAGATGAAGCAGAAAATCTTAATGATGATGAATATTTTGTGTATAGGGATTACAGCTTTGATATTGATGATCTTATGATTTGGATCTCACCGCATATTCTCAGGACCAAGATGCTGAATGCAGGAATCCTTCCCTGATATTCATTTTATAATAAAATTTCTCGTATTCACTCGAAATGACAGGATCGATATTATTGTCTTGTCTAATTGTGTAACTCAAAACACACATTACCGGTGAAATTATATTTCAGGGAAAATCATTGGATTTTGCCGAACTGATTTATGGCCTGGCAGTATTATTTCTTTTTACGAGCAACTTTCAGAACATCGTTTACCCGTTTAAGCAATTTTTCACTTACAGGATAATTGCGGCCTTCGATCCGGCTGATATAACCTTGTGTGACACCTAAGCGGCGTGCAAGTTGTGCCTGGTTCAGGCCAGCTTCGATGCGCATAACCCGAACCGGGTTCTTGATGTATTCGCTCAATACAAACGGGGTAAATTCGTCATTTATAGAGAGATAATTCAATGCAGCCATGCTGTTTTCAGTTGGTTGTTTGTAATAATCCGTTTATTTGAGCTTTAAGTATAGGCAGATCATTTTCAATCGTTTTCCAGACAATACCGATATCAACTCCGAAATAACCATGTGACAGAACATTCCTCATTTCATATGCAATGTCCCACGGCACATGTGAGTTCTTTGCTGCATATTCAGGATAGTGTTTTGTTATGTTTCTTGAGGCTTCACCTATAATCTAAAAATTACAGATTACAGCATCTTGGGTACGCTGATCCTGAGTAAATGCTATTTCGTTCATCTCATCGATATACAGATTAATGCGGTCAATTGCGAGAAGTATGTGGCCCAGGTAATCTTTAAGTCTGGCGCGCTCTTCAGAATTCATACAGGTTGTGCGTCCCGGAGCAACTGTTCACGAAAGTGGCCGGGGAGAGAATTTGGAGTCAATACATCGACCTCAACACCAAGAAGGTTACGTAACTCGATGCGCATAGCACCTATGTCCATTAGCGTGGTTAAGGGGGTTGGATCAACAATAATATCCAGATCACTCCCCTCTTTATCATTACCCTTTAGAACTGAGCCAAAGATTCTGGCGTTATCTGCATGGTGGCGTTTAATGATTTGCCGGATAGCTGCCCTGTGTTGCTTGAGTGAATTTGAAGGTTTCATGGCTGTAGGTTATTAAAGATTAAATCAATACGTGAAGGATAGCGCCCATCTGGTAACGCTTCAATAGTCATTTAATTTTCTTAACTCAAAACACACATTACCGGTGAAATTATATTTCAGGCTGAGTGTGTAACCCAAAGGACTACTTGGGTTTGACTATAAGGTTCCATCAATTCAAGAATAACCTTTTCCCTTGTTAAGATAGGCCAGTTGCCATATGACGAATATAAAAGATATGCACATGGACCTGTGTAGAGCAGTGAGATAGTGTAAAATATTGTAGAACCTATCTCAAAATTAAACTTCCTCCCCCTTGAAGGGGGAGGATTGAGGTGGGGGTGAAATATAAAACATGGCTGAAACTCAACCCCCATCCCGGCCTTCCCCCTGCCAGGGGGAAGGTGTCATCGGTTATTGATTCTGTCAAAAAAGCAGAAAATCAATTTTAAGATAGGTTCTATAAACAGTAAAACCAGATGAGGTTTGAGATGAGTACGCCAACCCATACAATTAAACAAGCGGCACATCAGTTGATAGACCAATTACCGGATGAAGCGAGCTGGAAAGACCTGATTTATGAACTTTCAGTTATGCAAGATATTGAGGAAGGATTGGAAGATAGTGATGCAGGCCGGGTTGTAGATAATACAACTGTGCGTCAGCAGTTTGGTTTACCTGAATGAAGGTCAATTGGACGCATAAGAGCCGGTATTGATTACAACAACTCTATAATTACATAGCAGAAGATCAACCCTCTAATGCTTTACGTTTTATTGATTGAATAACCCGTAGAGTGCAGGTGCTAGCAGAGCATCCACGTAGTGGAAAACAAGTGTCTAAATATCAACGGGACGATATTCGGGAAATATACGAGGGCCGGTATCGGATTATCTACCGTATCCTTCCTGATCGAATAGATATTTTGACAATACGCCATAGTGCACGCCTGTTACCTGAACAGTTAAAGAATCTTTGAAAGGTATGTTATGCAGGTTATGGTATTATGATCATGCTAATTGTGTAACTCAAAACACACATTACCGGTGAAATTATATTTCAGGCTGAGTGTGTAACCCATGGATTCGGCCTGCTTGGCAGCCTGAAGCAGACCTATACCGAGGCCGTTATCTGATTTCAGAGATTCCTTGAATAACATGGCGGCAGTTTTTTCATCGATGGCCTTGCCGGTATCAGAAACTATCAAGCTGATCGCGTCACCCTTGATATTTATTTTTGCGGAGATCCTGATATCAGGCTCGCCTTTGCGTTTTGTGATGGCATTTTCGAGCAGGTTTCCCGTGATACTGTTAAACAGGTCAAACGGGATCAATGGATTGCTGTCTATCTCCGCATGGAAATCAATATGGTAGTCCTTGTAGTGTGCATTTAATTCCCCCCACCAGTCCATCAGATAGATCTCTTCCTTGCTGAACTGCTGCGGCGTCTGGAGTTTATCCATGGCCTGTTCGAGGCGCTGGATAAAATAGGGGAATTGTTTTTTAAGGATAAGAACAGACTTTGAGTCTGTCTCAGTCGTGTCCGCCTGCAGTATGGTGACCATGGAATGCATGGATTGCAGAAGGTTTTTAATATCGTGTGTGATACGGGCACCGGTCTCGAATATGGCCTGCAGATGTGCCCGGTTCGCCAGTTCACGCTCATTCACCTTGGCCATATAGAAATATTCAATCAGTTTCATGAGTAGTTTGCAGTGTAACAATAGCGCGCCACCAACGGGGACGCGGGTATAAAGGGTGACAGGGTATGTTTTGATGCTGAGTTTGATTGCATGGCTGGTCTTGATTCCATGAATATTCAGTTGATCGGATATATGCCATTTAACACCGGATATCCAGGGCAGGGCGGCAAGTTTTTCAATGGCGGCTTCCAGAAAATCTGCCGGAGATTCGTGTTGATCTTTAAGAGCGGATAACTCCGCAAGCCATTGTTCAAAGGGGGTGCCGATATTCAACAGCGATCTGGACCATAGCTGGGACAACATCCCGAAACCTGTATGCGCTGATAACAGCCAGCTGATCAATAGCAGGCCGGTGCCGATCGCGAGGAGGGAATAAATCAGGGAAGTGAAATAATCCGTGCCGCTGTGATACATAATGACCAGACTGCCAAGTGCAAGGAGGCCTACCAGCAGCGAGGCCGTGATGGCATGTAACAAATCAACGGACAATTCCGTTTTCCTTGCATAAGGACGTGGAAAGAGTGGCAATGCCAATGGGATGAAAATGATGGCGTATTTAAGAGGATTAAAAACCGGATTACCGTAAACGACAGTAAACAGGCTGGGAATAGCAATAATTAACAATTCAGAGACGAGGAAAATCATGGCCAGAAAGAGAACATACCTTTCCGTCCGGTTGATAACAACCCGGCCACCGGCTATCCCTATCAGCAAAATCAGCCACGCAAAGATCAACCACCAGTTGACCCAATAGGCAAACGCCAGCATTAGCCCTATGAAAATGATGCCATTATACCAGGCATATTTTTCTTCACTTTTTTGTAAAGGTTGCCAGAGCAGGAAAAACCCGAGATGTATCAGCAGCAGGGCGCTGGAAATTGCACTGCCAAAATCAATCAGGAGCGCGGCATGCAGGAAACCCAGCATGGCGGCGAGAATAAAATAATCCCGCCGGTTGATGATGGGTTGCATTACACTGGTCATAGATCAGGAATTTAAGAAATAGTATGTATAGTTAATTCAACATAAAAATTAAGAAACAAAAACCTTCCCACTTGACGGGGGAAGCCTGCCCCGTACTTTATACGGGGGTCAGGATGGGGGCGAAAACCGCGGGTTTGATATTCTTGACCCCCACCGCGTCCTCGACTCTGGCATCCTGCTTCATCCTACCTCCTGCATCCATGCAGTCGTCCCCCTTAAAGGGGGAGGGATGAATACTCTCTGAATGTGAATAACATGGACACCATAGTATATAATTGATCTCGTAACATAATTTAACGCATTCTACTATGAAATATCCCGTAATCACGATTGCTAAATATACTTTCCTTGAAGCGATTAAAAACCGCTTCTTTACCAGCGGGTTAATAGGGATGGATGTACATCTGGTTTGACATATATGCCTTACTAAACTATCCTTTCAGTAAGGTGAAATGCAGGTATTACCATGATTATCAAAATTACAGCTAAACGTCAGGTCACTTTCCCGGCCCGGGTGCTGGATTCGCTTGGAGTACAACCCGGTGATAGTCTTGAATTACGTGAAGGCACAGAAGGTTATATTCTCCGGCCCCGCCGTATCGATCTCTCACGCCTTGCCCCATTACGCAATAAAATACGTAAAGGTAAAGGCAGGTTTAATCTGAATACCTTCCGAAAAAAACCGCATGACCCCTCGCTTCGGGATTGATACTTCTATCCTTGTTCGCCTGCTTACAGGTGATCCCAAGGCAGGTTTCGAAGACAGTGTTCGTAAGTTAACGCTTCTCATAGAACAGGAAGATGCAGAAACATTTGTTTCAAACCAGGTCATTGGTGAAGCATATATCGTTCTTCAACACCATTATGGTGTATCCAGGGGAGATGCCCGCACTGCACTTACCCAGGTTTTTAGTAGCGGGCTGGTGGCTCCTCTTAATGGTAATAATGTACTCAAAATCCTTGAAACCAGGACTGGTTGTGGATTGCTTGATCGCCTTATTGCGGATGATTACTGCCGTTCCGGCCTTGTGACCCTCACCCTTGATCGAAAGATGGCAGTATTGCCTGATGCACGGAGGCTTTAGCATTTATACAATGTCATTATGAAACACCCGGTTATCACGATTGCTAAATATACTTTCCTTGAAGCGATTAAAAACCGCCTGTTTGTCCTCGGTTTGATTGGTATAGTCTGTGTATTTGCACTAGGGCAGTTTGCCGGTGAACTTGCCATAACTGAAACTCATCAGGTGCAGGGAGGGCTGGTGGGTTTTGTCATGCGTCTGGCGACTGTCTTCGTTATCAGTCTGTTTGTAATTACCAGTGTTGTCAGGGAATTCAATGATAAAACAGTGGACATGATCATATCGCTGCCTTTATCCAGATACGTTTATTATCTTGGCAAGCTTTCCGGGTTTTTTCTTCTGACAGTGGTTTTTTCGCTTCTCCTGAGTTTGCCTCTCCTGCTTTATTCTGAATTTACCCAAGTTGCTTTATGGGTTGTGTCATTGATGTGTGAGTTATTTATCATTATTGCGCTTTGTCTGCTGTGTCTTTTCACATTCGGAAACATAACAACTGCCTTCACTGTCGTAGTAGCATTTTATCTATTGGCAAGAAGTATCAGTACCATTCAGCTTTTAAGTCGCAGCCCGATACTTGAATCAACAGCCTTGTCACAGCAGTTTATGAATAAAGCTATCGATCTGATTGCGTATGTTTTGCCGGATCTTGCCGGTTTTACCCGGACGGAATGGCTGGTATACGGTTCCGGAAATGCAGGCGATTTACCCGTTATCATTATACAAAGCGTGATATATGTCAGTTTGCTTTCCGCGGCGGCATTGTTCGACCTTTACAGAAAGAATTTTTGATAATGCAATTATTGTTACCTGCATGGATAACTAAGGAAGCTCTGAATAAGTATCTTCACCGCCTGCATCCATGCAGTCGTACCTTCCCCCTGGAAGGGGGAAGGGGATACTGGCAGGAGTTTATACCCGGAGGGTGCCAGTAATGACGATTCAAAGAATTTTTAGACTTATTCAGAGGTTCCCTAATAGTAATGAACGGTCAGTAGCAGATGTCCCGCGCGTGGTTTTGATTATTCTTGTTGTTGCGCTATCTGCGCAGATTGCATGGCACGCAGCGAGACCGTTGCTTGATCCTTCGGCAAGACCATTGCCCGAACCGTTATCAAAAGAACAATTACAGCTTTCCAGTTTGGGTGATCCAGTTGCCCTTGCAAAAATGCTGATGCTCTGGTTACAGGCATTTGATAATCAACCGGGTATCAGCATCCCGTTCCGGGAACTTGACTATAACAAGGTCACAGGCTGGCTGGATAATATTCTGGTGCTGGATAGGAGAGGACAATACCCGTTGCTTGCCGCCAGCCGTGTCTATAGCCAGGTGCCAGATGAAACAAGGCAAAGGCAAATGCTTGAGTTTGTGTATGAGAAGTTTTTTGAGGATCCAAACCGGCGCTGGCCTTCGCTTGCTCATGCTGTTTATGTGGCCAAGCACAGATTAAATGATCTACCACTGGCGCTGCGCTATGCAGAGGCGCTGGCCGGACACGTGACAGTCGAGAATGTTCCTCACTGGGTAAAGCAGATGCCTATTTATGTGCTGGAAGACATGCATGAAATTGAAAGCGCCAAAATATTGATAGGAGGTTTGCTGGAGAGTGGCGCAATCAAGGATGAACATGAATTGCTATTTTTGATGCAACGGCTGGAGCGGCTTGAAGAGGAAAAGAAATAACAAATTCTGTCATTTCGACTAAAAGGAGAAATTCGCCGTAGGCGTCCCGAACGAAGTGAGGGATCTTAATGAGATCTCTCGGTTGCTGCTCCCGGCGCAACTCTACCTCCCCCGTCCATGGGGTCGTCCCTTTGGTCGAGACAAGGATTTCTCGCTTTGCTCGAAATGACACCTTAATCAGAGGCTCCTTAACCAGGAAAACACCGGTTAAATCTCAATCCGGATTTTATGATCTTTCAGGTTGCGGCAGAGACAAAAATTTTCTGGCAGTGCATCAAAGTGTCGAAAATCCGTCATAATTGATGATAGATCGTCAAAATCAGGACGAATACCCCTATATTAGTCGCACAATCTATATAATTATCAATAAGATATAATATTGGCATATTATATGCCTTATTTTAGACAAGTGTCATCTAGGAAAATGACCATTATTAAACAGAGGAATAAAATTATGATGATTATGAATACATCCAGAAAACAATCCGGTTTCACATTGGTGGAAATCGCCATCGTGCTGGTCATTATCGGTCTGCTGCTCGGCGGGATCCTGAAGGGCCAGCAATTAATCAACAGCGCCCGCGTCCGTAACATGGCGGATCAGAATTCCGGCGTTCAGGCCGCATATTTCGGCTTTATCGACCGTTTCCGCCAGATCCCTGGCGATATGCCCGGCGCTGCAGCCTGTGCTGCAATAGGAACAGTAGTGAATGGGTGTCCTGGTGACGGCGTTGGCGGTGACCAGAATGGCCGTATAGATGATTGGGACGAAGCTGGCGCAGTCTGGAACCATTTGTCCGCTTCAGGATTTTTGAATGGCAGCTTTACCGGCGCTGGTATAACAAGTGCGGCTACCTATCTCGGTGGTGTTTTGGCGACGCCGATAGCAGTGCCGGCCAATGCCTTTCAACAGGCCATCATGCTGGCCTACACTGATGATTATGATGGCGTCGGTACAACCTCAGTGCGGCTGGCGTTTGCATTTGGTGCCGGCATACAGCCCTCCATGCTGCGCGAACTGGATGTAAAACTCGATGACGGGTCCCCGGTCACCGGCGTCATGCGCCCGACGGTTTCAGAAGCAAACACGGGTGAAACCGGCACCGATATGGGCGCCGCCTTGATCTGGACCGGCACACCGGTATGCGTCACCGGCGAGGGCGACGCTGCCGCCATTTATAATGTGGACAGTGACAACACATCTTGTAACGCTGTGTTTCTGTACTGATAATTCCCATCTGGATGTATGAATTGAGAAAGGCCCGGTAACACGGGTCTTTCTTTTTGTCAGGAGTGAAAAGGAATATTCAAAATATAAGCATGCAGACCCATTCAATCATAATAGACAAACTGAATAAAAAGTTTGGCCAGCAGAATGTGCTTAAAGACGTGAGCCTGTCCATAGACGCTGGAGAATATGTCGGTCTGATTGGCATCAATGGCGCTGGCAAAACCACTCTGATTAAATGCCTGCTGGATTTCTGTTCTATCGATGCCGGTTCAATCAGTATATTCGGCATTGATCACAGGCAGACGGAGGCACGTAAACAGCTTACCTATCTCCCGGAGAAGTTTATTCCTCCCTATTATTTAACTGGTGAAAATTTCCTGCAGTATATGGCTGATCTGCATGGTGTGGCCTATGACGCTGTGGTGGTTACAGAGATGTTGAAGGTCCTTGATCTGGATTTGTCCGCACTGACCAAGCCGGTGCGCCAGTATTCCAAGGGCATGGGCCAGAAACTCGGACTGGCGGCCTGTCTGTTAAGTAATAAGGCATTGATGGTGTTTGATGAGCCGATGAGCAGTCTTGATCCCAGGGCCAGGGCATCGTTAAAACGCCGTCTGCTGGAATTGAAACAACAAGGCAAGACCCTGTTTTACAGTACGCATTTACTGGAAGATGTTGCGGCCCTGTGTGACCGGGTAATTATTTTGCATGACGGTAATATATGTTTTTCAGGAACTCCCCAGGAATGTTGCAACAGGTATCAGGCGGATAATTTTGAAGCTGCATATTTGCAGTGTGTCGGGGAGTGACAGTAATCGAAATGACAGAAAATGATTTGTCATTTCGAGCGTAGCGAGAAATCTTCATTGCAGGAGCGGACCACTACCGCGAATGATTTTTGTCGCACGCAGGGCGTGCTCCTACATAGGTCGTCATCCTGTAGGAGCGTGCCCTGCACGCGAAGAATGTTCTAAGGAACCTCTGATTAAGTATCTTTACCATCATGCTGGTGAAAACGACCCATAGGATATGGGAAATGCCGCGAAAGGACAGGGCCGCTCATTCACCTCCTTGTGATCGCGGCATTAGCATATCCCTATGCGTCAGTCCGTAGCGACCAGCATCCAGTAAACAACCCCCTGTTCGACCCGGTTCCTGCTCCCGGCTAGACTCTCCACCGAAATTCTGTACTTCCTGTAGACCTGCGCTCGAAATGACAGAAAATGTTTGTCATTTCGACCGCAGTTTGTCATTTCGAGCGTAGCGAGAAATCTTCATTGCAGGAGCGGACCACTACCGCGAATGATTTTTGTCGCACGCAGGGCGTGCTCCTACATAGGTCGTCATCCTGTAGGAGCGTGCCCTGCACGCGAAGAATGTTCTAAGGAACCTCTGATTAAGTATCTTTACCATCATGCTGGTGAAAACGACCCATAGGATATGGGAAATGCCGCGAAAGGACAGGGCCGCTCATTCACCTCCTTGTGATCGCGGCATTAGCATATCCCTATGCGTCAGTCCGTAGCGACCAGCATCCAGTAAACAACCCCCTGTTCGACCCGGTTCCTGCTCCCGGCTAGACTCTCCACCGAAATTCTGTACTTCCTGTAGACCTGCGCTCGCAATGACGCTTTAAATTACATCTTCATGTCCTTTGCTTGATCTCGTTGAAAGCTTGATCAACTTGCTGATCGTCAATCCCTGCACCAGTATGGAGAAGATCACGACAAAGTAAGTAATGGTCAATATGACTTCACGCTCAGGACTTGCCGGTAAAGAAAGTGCAAGCGCTACAGATATGCCTCCACGCAAACCGCCCCAGGTCAGGATTTTGATAGCATGCGGGCTGAATTCCTTGTATTTGCGCATAACAGTGATGGGTACACCGACACTGATAAATCTTCCGAGCAGGACAATGAAAACAGCAATAAATCCGGCTATCGATGTATTCAGATCGAACTGAATAATCAAGACCTCCAGACCAATCAATACAAACAATATTGCATTCAGAATTTCGTCGATGAGTTCCCAGAAGGTGTCCAGATGCTCGCGGGTGATATCGCTCATGGCCAATAACCTGCCCTGATTACCGATCATGAGTCCCGCGACCACAACGGCAATTGGCCCGGAAACATGGATGGCTGTTGCCAGGGCATAACCACCTGTTACCAGCGCCAGGGTCAGGAGTATTTCTACCTGGTAATTATCAACTCGTCTGAGCATCCAGTAAGTGATCCCACCCAGTATCAGTCCATAGGCTGCCCCACCTACTGCTTCTTCCAGAAACAGGGTAGTGACAGATCCGAAAGTGATGTCCTGACCGCTGATGATAATACCTGAGATCAGGATAAAAACCACGACGCCTACACCATCATTGAACAGGGACTCACCGGTAATCTTTGTTTCCAGTGATTTGGGGGTGCCCGCACCGCGCAATATGGCCAAAACCGCAATCGGGTCGGTGGGCGAGATTAATGCACCAAACAACAGACAATAGATGTAGGATATTTCCATACCAAGCATACCCAGTGCCAGCCAGGTCAGGGTGCCAATGATGAAGGTAGAGACCACGATGCCGAAGGTGGCCAGAGAAACTATCAACCATTTTTGTTTGGCCAGGTCTTCAAGGTTGACATGCAGGGCGCCGGCAAATAACAGGTAGCTCAACATGCCATGCATCAGGGTGGCATCAAAATCAATCCTGTTGAGGATATGTTCGGCCTGTAGTGTGAAATCAAGGCCAACATATTTGAGCAGGATGATGCCTATAGAAAATACCAGGCTGATCAGCATCACCCCGATAGTGGCCGGTAACCGCAGATAACGGAAGTTCAGATAACTGAATATAGCCGTGATGGTGATTAATATGGCAATGATATCAAATAGACTCATGCTGGTTACCCGTTATTGTTGTATTATTATCTGGCTGGATATTTTAATTTTATAGAGTGCTATAATTCCCGCAAGTCTACCAAGCAATGCTATAAATCATATGACAAGGCGTTTGATATTTCTGGCCTTATTGTTGGCAAGTCTGCCGGTTCAGGCGCGCATGTATCAATGGACTGATCCCGAAACAGGCACGACCCAACTTTCAGGCAAACCACCTGCATGGTACAGGAGTCCGGACAACGGGCCTCGAGTCATCGTCTTTGAGAAAGGCAGGGTCATTGATGATACCAGTATCAATATCTCTGATTCGTCGCGGGAAGAATTACGCGGACAGGCACTGGCTAAAGCTGCTGAAGATAAGGAAAAGGCCAGGCAAATGGCACTACAGGCAGAACAACTTAAATTAAAGATAGGTGCGCAGTTACAGGAAGAACCATTTGCACCGGTTGCGGGCGAAACAGAAATTGCCTTACCGGACAATGCCCTGCCGGAACCTGCCGCTGAACAATCAGATATGCCGGTAAATAATGAGCTTAATGAAGATAATCTGCGCGCACTCATTTTAGAATGGGAACAACAGAAGACACAGCAGTCCAAGGAAAAAATCGGTGTTGATGCATCGTCTATGGATTGACAAATTGCTGTCATTCCGAACATAGTGAGAAATCTGTAGTTGCAATAAGATGTATTGACTCAGATTCGATCTGACAATAGGTGTCCGAAAACGGATATTGTCATGAACAGCTTAAATCGACCCAACCCGTCATTCTGGCACCCTCCGGGTATAAACTCCTGCCAGAGGAGTGGCACACGGATGTGCCGCTAACGGAGCGAAGGATGTAATCTAGTCTAAAAATGTAAAAACTTTTAATCGACTGGATGCTGGGCATGGATTGTTCGACAATCCTTATGCATTTCCTCCATCCATGGAGGTCAACCAGTCCAGCATGGCGGAGAGCCAGTTTCGTCAATGTCTTTAACTGGCCAATTTGAATTGTTCACTATGTCTCCAAGCATGATGATCTGACACACAATGCCAGCTTGAATCTGAGTCAATACAAATAAGATTAAATTTCTGGATTTCTCACGTTCATTCGAAATGACAATATAATTCGTGATTAATTAAAAACCCCTTTTAGTATCTCTATAAATGATTTTTGTCTTGTTTCTTCGCTCAACTGCTGCAATGACAGTAATGTCGCATTGCGGGGATTAATTTTTAATCCTATATCGATATAGGCCTGTGTTTTGCTGTAGTCATTTGCCGCAAGCGCTTTTTCTGCCAGCTGGGCGTAACGATCCGCGATATCGAGTATGCCGCGGCGCGCAATTTCACTTTGCGGGTTGATCTCCAGCAATCGTGAAAAATAATAATACGCGTTGTCTTTGGGTGGATAAGTGAGTTTATATTCCTCAAGACTCTGGTTGCCCAGCCAGATCAGGGCGTTGACCACATCTTCTGATACCGGTTCGGAATTCTCTGTAGCTGCTGATGGACTCATTGTGAAACCCTCACTTACTGTGGTTTCCACGGAAACGGCATCAAGATTCACAGCCGGGCGCTTGAATTTAATATCAATATACTGCAACGCAACGAAGAAGATCGACGATATGGCAAGCAACACCATCAGTATTATAAAAGCGCGTTTATTTTTGCTGACAGGTATGCCCGGTGAAATCGTAATGTCAAAATCCACCGTGCTCAGTGAGGGTTTAAGTTTTTTCCGCAGCCTTGTTATGTATTCAATCATCTCACCGGCATTTGTAAAACGTTCATGCGGAGATTTGGCCATCATCAGGTTGAGCAGAGGCTGACACTCCTGAATGTCTGCCGGTAACAATGGAATCGGGGTATTCTTGTGTTGATTGATAACATCAAATAATGTTTCCGATTTGAAGGGCTTTTCTCCTGTCAGCATCTCGTAAAAAATACAGCCGAGACTGTAAATATCCGTTCTGCCGTCAATCTCTTTACCATCGGCCTGCTCCGGGCTGACATAGTTCGGGCTACCCAGGAACACCCCGGTCGATGTGAGATCGAGATCGTTACCAACTTGTTTGGCGATCCCGAAGTCAGTGAGTAATGGTGTGCCATCATCGCGGAACAGGATGTTTGCCGGTTTCACATCCCGATGGATGACGCCACGTTCGTGTGCAGTTTTAAGGCCCTTGCCGATTTTGATCAGGATATCCAGCGCTTCTTCCGGAGACATGGGAATACCCATACGGGCCTTGAGATCTCCGCCCTCAATATATTCCATCGAAATATATAAGGCGTTATCATCAGTAACACCAATATCATATATGGTGATGATGTTTGGATGATTTAGAGAGGCAACAATGCGGCCTTCAGCAAGGAAACGGTCAATCAGATTTGAGTGATTAGTCTCTCCGGAGATGTTGAGTACTTTTAGAACAGCCGGTCTGGAAAGGGATGTTTGTGTGGCGCGGTAAACCGTCGCCATGCCTCCTTTGCCTATCATTTTGTCGATTTGATAACCGGGTATTTCCATAAAATGGATTTTATGCCGTCAAATTATTTATGTTTAAAAACAAGAGAATACTGTTTATTTTAATTATTGGATACCAATTATACGGTTGTCATGCCGTGAATACTGGTGACAATAATACTGCACCCCTGATAAATCTGATAAGTAATAATAATGATATTATTCATGTCCTGGAATCAGGATTTGTCACTCGCCCTGAATATTCCAGCTTTTCTATATGTTACGGGCATACCTGCCAATACTTTGCTGTACTTGCCCTGACCGATAATGAATGGCACAGGATCAGGCCGATATTCAGTCCATCTGCTGTTTCCGCCGGACAGGAACGTGAGCAAATCCGTGAAGCCATTGCCTTGCTTGAAATCATGGCAGGTGAGATGACCGGCACTTCTAACGACAAGGCCGGGAATTTTGCAGGCATGGGTGAGGAAGGTCAGATGGATTGTGTTGACGAAGCAACCAACACATCATCATATCTGACCATGCTCCAGACTGATAATTTGCTGAAATGGTATACAGTGGATCATCGCGTCAGCCGTGGCATTGGCAGCTTCCAGGTGCCGCATTTTACGGCTGTAATCCGTGAAAAAGGGAGTGGAAAATATTTTGCTGTTGACTCCTGGTTTCTGGATAATGGGGAGCCTCCATTTATAGTGCCTTTGCCAGTGTGGGAAAATGGCTGGAGGCCGGACGATCCGTTTTAAATTGTCATTAGAGAACCTTGACACTGATGAAAAAGAACATACGGGATAATACAAGGGAAACAGCTATGCTATCTGGTAAATCTACAGAAAGACGCAATGCAGCCAGGCAACAGATTGAACATATGCTGGCGGAACGCCGGCAATTGTTTGCGTTGTTGCTGCAGGCCTCAAATCTGGATGCTGACAGTCTGGAGCCCCAGGATGAGGAATTGCTTGTAGAAATTTGCGAGGTTGTTGTTGACTATGTTGCGGCGGGTCATTTCGGATTATATGAAAGGATTGCCCAAGGCAAGGAGAGACGTCAGGACGTTGCCAGTATTGCAAAGAATATTTATCCACAGATTGCACAGTCTACACAACAGGCGCTGGAATTTAGCGAAAAATATAGCACCGGTAATAAAAACCATCACGCCAATCTGACCAATGATTTATCAAGCCTGGGGATGATACTGGCAGCCCGCGTAGAGCTGGAGGACCAATTGATTGCCAGGATACTTGGATGAGAACATTCCCTCACCCCCTCTCCCGGAAGGAGAGGGGCTTCAATGAATTACTAAAATAATATTTCCCTCTCCCTCCGGGAGAGGGGCTAAGGGTGAGGGTAATTTTATACAATGAATTTAGTCAAACAGGTTAAAATTAATTACTCCGGTGGTGGGTGACATACCGGCCTTCCACAAACTCATCAAAATATTCTTCCAGCAAGGGGTTGTTGACCGGGGTTTGTGAATCATCAATATCCAGGTTGCGTTCGGCCACATAGGTTTCATAGGATGCATTATGCACCAGTACGCGATACCAGGGCTTATCTACAGGCGGGCGGGTCAGGGCAATCTGGTTATACCATTCCTCAGTGCCCTGATAGCCCGGATCGACATCTACAATAACACCCCGGTAGTTGAACAAGTTGTGAATCACCAACTGCCCGACCGTGAATTTTGCCTTGAATACCCGCATGCTTGACTCTGATTACATCATCGGTTCCTTTAGTTATCATAGCAGATTAATATTACCGATTTGGGTCATATGGTGAATTCTGATTTTACCGGACGCGATTTATCCGTGGTCTGGCATCCCTGCACACAGATGAAGGATCACGAAACCTTGCCGCTGATACCGATACGCAAGGGCTCAGGCGTATGGATAGAGGATATGGACGGCAACCGTTATATCGATGCCATCAGTTCCTGGTGGGTGAATATCTTTGGCCACTGCCATCCGCAAATCAATGCAGCTATCAAGTCGCAACTGGACCAACTGGAACATGTCATCTTTGCCGGATTTACCCATGAGCCGGCTGTGATACTTTCGGAAAAACTGATCAGCATTACACCGCCGGGTCTCAGCCGCTGTTTTTACGCTGATAACGGTTCCTCCGCGGTGGAAGTCGCATTAAAAATGAGTTTTCATTATTGGCGTAATAAGGGGCAGCATAATAAAACAAGGTTTATCAGTCTGGAAAACAGTTATCACGGTGAGACAATCGGTGCTTTATCAGTTGGCAACGTACCGCTTTATAAAGAAACCTATGCGCCGTTATTACTGGATACGATCTTTGCAAAGTCTCCTGATTGTTTTGATCGTGAACCTGGAGTTAGTTGGGAAGCGCATTCAAGAGCTTGTTTTACCAGCATGGAGGCAATTCTGAAGCAGTATGCCGATGAAGTATGTGCCGTGATTGTGGAACCCCTGGTGCAATGCGCAGGTTATATGCGCATGTATCATCCAGTGTATCTGTCTTTGTTAAGGGCAGCCTGTGATAAGTATGATGTGCATTTGATCGCGGATGAGATTGCAGTTGGTTTTGGCAGGACCGGGACCCTGTTTGCCTGCGAGCAGGCAGATATATCCCCCGACTTCCTGTGTTTGTCCAAAGGGCTGACCGGGGGTTACATGCCTTTTTCAGTCACACTCACGACTGATGAGATCTATCAGGCGTTTTATGATGATTATGAAAACCTGACGGCATTTCTGCATTCACACAGTTATACCGGCAATCCCCTGGGTTGCAGTGCGGCCCTGGCCACACTGGATATCTTTGCCACACAGCCGGTACTTGAAAATAACAAGGTATTATCAAAATGCATGCATGATTTGACGGCTGATCTCGCAGATCATCCACATGTCGCGGAAGTGCGGCAACAGGGCATGATCCTCGCCATTGAAATGATTAAGGATAAAAAATCCCGCACACCTTTCCCGTGGCAGGAACGCCGTGGTCTGACGGTATATCAATATGCGCTCACTCAAGGTGTGCTGTTACGGCCGATAGGGAATGTGGTTTATCTCATGCCTCCCTATGTGATTACACCGGATGAGATCGCCAAGGTCGCAGAAGTTGCCAAAGCCGGAATAGCACGGGCGACACTATAATTATGCGTATTCCGAGAATCTATCTTGAGCGGGCGCTTGCTGAAAACACAGGCTGCCTGTTATCAGATGATGCCGCACATCATGTCAGCAAGGTCCTTCGCATGGAGGTTGAACAGTCTTTACATCTGTTTGATGGCCGGGGCGGATATTTCGACGCCACCATCACCAGAATAGACAAACGCAGCGTTGAGGTTGTAACAGGTGATCATCATCCTGACGAATGTGAATCACCATTGGCAATCACCCTGGTGCAGGGGGTCTCACGTGGCGAACGCATGGATTATACTTTGCAAAAGGCCGTTGAATTGGGTGTGCAGCAGATTGTCCCGGTGTTATGCCAATATACCAATGTCAAACTGGATGATGAGAAAAAACAAAAACGGCATGAACACTGGGGGAAGATTATTATCAATGCCTGTGAACAATGCGGCCGCAACCAGATCCCATCCTTGACTCTTACACAGGAATTGGATGAATGGGTTGATGTTGATGCCAACGAAGTAAAGTTAATCCTGCAGCCGGGGACATCCATGCAAATAAGCCAGTTAAAAAGTAAACAGGACCGGGTAACCCTACTGGCAGGACCAGAGGGTGGTTTTAGTGGTACTGAAGTCGCCCTTGCCGTGCAGCATGGTTATCAGGCCATTTCCCTCGGTCCGCGTATCCTGCGAACCGAGACCGCCGCACTGGCCGCAATCACTGCCTGTCAGGTGATGTGGGGTGATCTGCGTTAGCGGGAAATTGCTGTAGAATACACACATAATACTGCACAAATATAAAAAATATGCCGACGCAATCCGTGCCTCATATCACTACCGCCCAGATCGGTCCCATGCTTATGGTTGAAAGCCATTTGCAGGAACACCTGGCGGATATCGAATCCTGGTTTCGTAACCAGTGGCGGAATATCCAGGAACCCTTTTATACCTCGGTTGATATACGCAATGCCGGTTTCAAGATTGCACCGGTCGATACCAATCTGTTCCCGGCCGGATTTAATAATCTCAATCCTGCCTTTGAAGCCTTGTGCATACAGGCTGTACAGTTGGCCATTGAACGGTTGAATACCCGCATCGATCGCATATTAATCATCCCGGAAAACCATACCCGTAACCGGTTTTATATGGAAAGCCTGGCACTCTTGCAGGAGATCATCGAAAAAGCCGGTTTTGAAGTCAGGCTGGGATCCATGTTATCTGATTTAACGGAGCCAAAGGAGATTACCCTGGCCTCCGGCCGTCGTGTACTGCTTGAGCCATTGGTGAAAGAACAGGATCGTATCGGTGTTAATGACTTTATTCCGGAACTTGTACTATTAAATAATGATCTGTCCTCGGGCCGTCCTGCCATGCTGGAAGGTTTGCAGCAGCTGCTTGCCCCACCACTCAATATGGGCTGGTCTAACCGGTTGAAGTCCATGCATTTCGGCCAATATAAAATGGTTGTGGAAGAGTTTGCGAAACAAATTGATCTCGACCCCTGGTTGATTGATCCCTTGTTCCGCAACTGTGGCGAGATTGATTTCATGAAACGGGAAGGTGAGACTTGTTTGTCCAGAAATGTTACGGCCCTGCTGGAGAATATTCAGAAGAAATATGATGAATATGACATCAAAAGTGAACCGTTTGTGATGGTCAAGGCCGATGCCGGGACTTACGGCATGGGTATCATGACCGTGAAAAGTCCTGACGAAATCAGTGATCTGAACCGTAAACAACGCACACGCATGGCGACGGTCAAGGAGGGGCAGAAGGTAACCAAGGTGTTGATACAGGAAGGTGTTTATACTCATGAGACCTGGGGAGAACCGCCAGCGGTTGCAGAGCCGGTGGTGTATCTGATTGGCCATAGTGTGGTTGGGGGCTTTTATCGTGTGCATTCGGCCCGGGGTGTGAATGAAAATCTGAATTCACCAGGCATGCGTTTTGAGCCACTCGCATTTGAAGATTGCTGTATCTCCCCGGAGAAAAGCATGTCCCCGGATGCGCATCCGAACCGTTTTTATGCCTATGGGGTGATTGCAAGATTGGCCATGTTAGCAGCGGCAAGGGAGATGGCCGGTTAAGAGTTTGTTGAAAACTATTTCGCGCGGTCATGACGTTTTCAAAAAACTCTTTGAAGGTTTACTTCCCCGATTTCAATGTCCCCCGTAAATTACTCAGATTACGGCGGCTGACTTGCAAGGAAACAGGCACGCCCACAAGTGTTACAATCGAGGTGCCATCATTATTTTTCCTGAGTGTATCAATGTATTCACGCGCGATCAGGGCATTGCGGTGTATCCTTACGAACCAGTCCTTGAATTCTTCTTCAAGCGCAATCAGTGATTCATCCAGCAATAATTCACCACCCGGCCAGCCGGCAATGACATATTTCTGTTCTGCCTTGAAATAGCGGATATCCTTGACCACAACCAGTTTGAGTTGACCGTTGATGGTTGCACTGAGATGACTTCGAGATGGCAGTGTTTTATCAGTTTTTCGCATTTCCGCGATATGGGCACGTTGTAATATCCTGGCACGTTGCAATGCCTGTTCGAGGCGGTTTTTGCGAATCGGTTTGAGTAAATAATCCACTGCCTGTGTTTCAAATGCCTGCAGGGCATGATCCTGATAGGCGGTGGTAAAAATTACCGCAGGGGCATATTCCAGTGAAGTGAGGTGGTGCGCAACTTCCAGTCCATCCATGACCGGCATGCGGATATCAAGTAACACTACATCCGGTGGTTCATTGGAAATTTTATCAAGTGCGGCCAGCCCGTGTTCCGCCTCGGAGATTTCATGATCAGTAGCCAGTTCATTGATCAGACTAATCAGTCTTTCTCTGGCGAGTTTTTCATCATCAACGATCAGAATTTTCATTTTGGCAGGGTAGCGTAATTTCTGCGTGATAGCGGTCATCAGCAATATAGGTTTCCAGTCTCCCACGTTGACCGAAAAAGGCATTGATGCGCTGCTGTACATTTTCCTGGGCCAGTTTATTTCCATCATGATGGTCCTGATAAGTATCCATCGGTAATGGATTATCAATGTCTATCGTGATGTGATTACCGGTTTTTTTGCCAGTGATGCGGATAGTGCCGCCACCAGCAAGTGTTTCGATGCCGTGATAGATAGCGTTCTCAATCAAAGGTTGCAGAATCAGTGCGGGCAGTTGCACGTTGCCGGGTAGAGAATCCAGGTCCCAGATCACCTGTAATCTCTCCCCCAGACGGTGTGTCTCGATACGCAGGTAGCGTTTGCATAAAGAAAGTTCATCGTCCAGTCTTGATAATGATTGGGCGTCTTTCAAACTTACACGGAAGAGATCGGAGAGATCTTCTATTGCTTCTTCAGCCAGCCGTGGTTCCTTGCGGGTCAGGCTGGCAATCGTATTCATGCAGTTAAACAGAAAATGCGGCCGGATTCTAGATTGCAGGGCCTCTATGCGTGCAGCCGCCTCTGACTCAATATTCCTGTGTCTTTGGTGCTGGACATAGAAATAGCGCAGGGCCAGGGCGCTGACAATCGCACTGATCCCCATACAACGGATTAAAAAAATACCATGAGTTTGCGTCAACACGTCGGCAACAGCCGGCGACTTCTGCAATACCCACCAGGTGATCTCGGCGATAATAAAAGACACCAACAGCATCAGGAAATAACTGGCTGAAGCAGCCTGATAATCCGGCAAACGATTGAGCCAGGGGCGGGAGACGCATAAAACTGCTACACTGGACAGTGCGACCCACTGGATGAATAGCGATTTCAGCGCCAGAGAAGAGGTGCCATTCTGAATATTACTGGCTTCGGCCAGTGTCAGAACCAGCGCCAATAGTTCTCCGATCAACACGACCACAAATACCATACGTACCCCGCAAAAATCGGGCAGAAATGAACTGTTGGCGGGAGTTTCCGGTTTCATGGTTATAGTCAAAAAAGGAAATTTTTTGTTTGTCCCTTACGGTATAATGATGCCATTACACATATTGACACAGTCAAGCATGAATCTGATATGACGTCAAAATCCAGCAAAAAGAAACCCCCTAAAAAGCTCTGGGGTGGCCGGTTCTCCGTCGCGACCCATACCTTCGTCGAGCAATTCACCCAGTCTGTCTCCTATGACCAGCGGTTGTATCATTATGACATTATGGGCTCAATTGCTCACGTCCGCATGCTGGTGCATGTGCGGGTGTTGACGAAAAATGAAGGTGAAAAGATTGTTAAGGGATTGCAAGCCATTGAGTCAGACATCGAGCAAGGCCGGTTCAAGTGGGATACGGCTCAGGAAGATGTGCATATGAATATTGAATCCGCATTGATCGTGCGTATCGGTGAAGTGGGCAAGAAACTACATACCGGGCGTTCGCGTAATGATCAGGTGGCGACGGATACCCGTCTTTATCTGCGGGCCGAGGTTGATGCGATCTCTACGCTGCTGGCAGATCTCATGACGGCGATACTGGATCTGGCGGAGCGCGAGGCGGATACCATCATGCCCGGATTCACCCATTTACAGACGGCTCAGCCGATTACATTTGGTCATCATGTCATGGCGTGGTTCGAGATGATGTACCGGGACAGCGTGCGTCTGGCGGATTGCCGGAAACGGATTGATGTTTTACCGCTTGGCGCAGGCGCACTGGCGGGCACCAGTTATCCGATAGATCGGAAATACACGGCAAAATTACTGGGCTTCAGTGCGATTGCTGAAAATTCGCTGGATGCAGTGAGCGATCGGGATTTTGCTATTGAATTCTGCAGTTGCGCCGCATTGATCATGATGCATTTGTCCCGCTGTTCGGAAGAACTGATCCTGTGGTTATCACAGCAATTTGCCTTCATTGAGCTGGATGATGCATGGTGCACCGGTTCATCCATCATGCCGCAGAAGAAGAATCCGGATATACCGGAACTGGTCCGTGGCAAAACGGGGCGCGTGTACGGGCATCTGCTGGCCTTGTTGACACTCATGAAGGCCCAGCCATTGGCCTATAATCGTGATAACCAGGAAGATAAATTGTCTCTGTTTGATACTATTGATACGGTCAAGGGATGTTTGCAGGCCTATATCGGCATGATTCCATCCATCACGGTTAGGGCGGACAACATGCGCATGGCGGCCCAACGCGGTTATGCGACGGCCACGGATCTGGCGGACTATCTGGTCCGCAAGCAGATCCCGTTCCGGGATGCCCATGCTATTGTCGGTAAGACCGTGCAGTATGCCATTGCCCGGAATAAGGATTTGTCTGAATTAACCCTGAAAGAATTGCAGCAATTCAGTAAAAAAATTGCAAAAGACGTTTTTGCCTGTTTAACCCTGGAAGGCTCAATCGCCTCACGTGCGCATATCGGTGGTACTGCACCGGCCCAAATCAGGAAGGCCATCAAGCGTGGACGGCAACGCCTGCATAAAGTTACAAAGAAATGAGGAAGCAAGTGAATGGTTAAAGTTATCAAATTTTTGCTGGGTTTGACCCTGGTATTAATTGTCACCGTTATGGTAGTGATGGCCGGCGCCATGATGTATTTTGATCCGAACCAGCACAAGGATTTTATTATCTCCAAGGTGGAAAAGGCGACGGGCCGGTCCTTCGCTATCACCGGTGATATCGATCTGACTTTTTATCCATGGTTAGGTCTGGAAGCCGGCGGAATCACGCTGGGCAATGCCAACGGTTTTGGTGATGAACCGTTTCTCCATGCAGACATAGTGGCATTTCGTATCAAGACCATGCCCTTGTTCAAAAAACAGTATGAACTGGATACGCTCAGATTGCATGGGCTTGATGTAAATCTTGCAAAAAATGAACAGGGTATAACTAACTGGGATGACCTTGCCAGCGACAAACCCGGCAAAAAACAGGACCCCTTGCAGTTTGCAGCAGTAGTGTTGGGTGGTATCGATGTCAAGGATGCACAGATCACCTGGCAGGACATGACGACAGATCAGAAGATCAAGATCACTGATCTTAATGTGACCACGGGTGAACTGATCTATGGCGCCCCGGTTAATCTTAAGGTAGCACTCAAGGCAGAGGCCAACAAACCGGCAGTGAAGAGTGATCTGAAACTGGATGGTGTGTTGAACTATAATCTGGACACCGGGATATATTCCTTCAAGCCCATCGATCTCACAGCGAGGTTGACTGGCAAAGACGTTCCCGGTGGCAGTGCCGATCTGGTATTCAAGGCCGCTGTTGAATCCAACCTCAAGAATGACACGGTCCAGATCGATGACCTGAGTCTGGATGTACTGGGTACCAGTATCAAGGGTGTGCTGACCGCCAGCCGGGTCAGTTCCGGTCAACCGGATACCCGTGCGCAACTCACTGTCAAGAGTGATGATCTGACCCGGTTGCTCAGTCTTCTCGATCCCGCATCTGCCGCTGAACTGGCGCGTCTGCATGATCGCTCAGTCGATATCAAGCTGAACCTGTCTGCCAATCCGGGGCAAGGGAATGTGCAGATATCGCAACTCGACGCAAAATTACTGGGCGCCAATATTCAGGGGCAGGTGGATGTCAGTAATCTCCAAAGCACCCCTTCAGCCAAAGGAATGTTAAAGGCAACCGGCCCGGATCTGCCTGCATTAATGCAGGTTGTTGGCCAGTTTGAGACCGGCAAGGAACCTAAACTCAAGGACTATGGCCAGCGTTTGTCCAAAGTGGCTGAAAAATCTTTTGATATCTCCGCGGAATTTGATGCGGATCTCGGGGGCGGGAATATTCATGTTCCCACACTTGCGGTCAAGGCGCTCGGCATTACTGCAAACGGACAACTGGACGCGAAAGACATGAATACCAGCACCGGCAAGGTGGAGGGCAAATTGTCATTGCACGGAGAAAAACTCGCCGCTGTGTTGACGGCCTTTGATCAGAAGGCGCTTGGTGAAGTCTTGCAGGTGATTAATATCGATGCTGGTATCAGTGGTGCAGGGAAAGAGATCATACTGAACCCCCTGTCAGTCAAGGCCACATTTGCAGGTAAGCAGATCCCGAACTCACCGGCGGATGTCACACTGAATGCAGAGACCAGAATGAATCTTGAAAAAGAAACACTGGCGGTTAACAACATGACATTACAGGGACTGGGGCTGAATGTTGCAGGCAATATCAATGCGGGTAATTTCCTGAGCGGGAAGCCGGTGGTCAATGCCAAACTCGATGCCAAGGGTAATGATCTTGCCCTGGTATTCAAGCTGGCCGGTATCGAACCACTTGCCACACAACTGGCCGGTCTTCAGGACCGGTCGTTTGATATCAAGACTGATCTTGATGCTGATCTTGAGAAGGGAAATATCAAAATCTCCAGCCTGGATGCAAAGATGTTCGGCGCAACCATCAATGGCGAGATCGATGCTGCCAATATTCAAACCAAAACACCATCAGCCAAAGGCAAGTTTAAAGCAACCGGTCCGGACCTGCCTGCCTTGATGCAGGTGATCGGTCAGTTTGAAACCGGCAAGGAACCGAAACTCAGAGAATACGGTCAGCGTCTGGCCAAAGTGCCGGACCGGGCGTTTGATATCTCCGCTGATTTTGATGCTGATCTGAACAAGGGAAATATCAATATACCCACTCTGGCAGCAAAGACTATGGGTGTCAGTGTTAATGGTCAGTTAGATGCCAGGAACATGAATTCAAACAATGCCAGTATCGACGGGAAGCTTTTGCTTAAGGGTGAAAAATTGGCCGGGGTGCTGAACGCATTTGGTCAGGCCGGACTAGGTGAAGTGATGCAGGCAGTTTCTGTTGATGCCGGGATCAAGGGAACCGGGGGTGATTTTGTCCTCAACCCATTACAGGTCAAGGCCACCTTTGCCGGAAAGCAGATCCCGAATTCGCCGGTCGCTATGACCTTTAGCGCCAATACCCGTGCCAATCTGGATAAACAGACCCTGGTAATTGAAAATCTGTCCCTGCAGGGGTTGGGGCTGAACGTCAAGAGTAATATTAGTGCCAGTCAGATAATGGACAAGCCAGCGTTTAGCGGAGATTTGTCAGTCGCGGAATTCAACCTGCGCCAATTTGCGCAACAGTTAAACCAGACCCTCCCGGAAACCGCGGATAAAAATGTGTTTAATAAAGTAGCATTACAGGCGGGTTTCACGGGAAGTGCAGACAGTCTGAGCCTGAAGGATTTGACATTACAACTGGACGAAACCCAATTGAAAGGTAATTTGTCCATCGCGAAATTTACCCAGCCGGATATACAGTTTGGAATAGGCATCGATTCGATTAATGCGGATCGGTATCTTCCCCCCGCCGTCAAGGGTAAGCCGGTTACCCCCGAGAGTGCTGCCGGGGCTGCCGCAACGGAATTACCGCTGGATACGTTGCGCTCTCTCAGGCTCAACGGTGAACTGCTCATCGGGCAATTGATCCTGTCCAACGCAAAAATGACAAACGTGAAACTGGCTATCAAGGCCAGAGATGGGGATATCCGTCTGGAGCCCGCCGCTGCCGAACTCTATCAGGGTAAATATCAGGGCACAGTTGCCATGGATGCCAGGGGTAAAATGCCCAATATTGTGATCAATACACAATTGACGGGTGTACTGCTGGATCCCTTGCTCAAGGATTACCTGCAGCAACCGGAAAGCCCCCTCGTGGGAATCGCGGACATATCGTTTGATCAGTTGACTGCCAGCGGAAATGATGCAACCCAGATCAAACGCAGCATGATGGGTAAGGGGAAATTCAGTATCAAAGATGGCATATTGCGAGGGGTTGATGTCAACAAGACGCTTGAACAGGTTGAAATCATGATTGAGAGTAAACGTTTTGGTAATGTAAACTCGGAAGGAGAAACCAGATTCGAGCAACTGAGCGGGACGCTGGATATCAACCAGGGAATTGTGCACAACAAGGACATGTTAATGACAGCAACCGGCTTTACATTAACAGGGAAAGGAGTCCTGGCAAATCTGAATGATGAAACCATCAAATATGACATGAAAGTCAATGTTGATGAAACCAGCGCAACCAAGGGTGAAAAACGCTACAACCTCGGTGGTTATGAGATACCAGTGAAATGCCGTGGCCGGTTAAGCAAGCCGGATTGTAAACCTGATGTGGGAGATATCGCCAAGGTTCTGTTGCAGAAAGGCGGGGAAGAAAAATTGAAAGGATTTCTGGAAAAATCACTGGGCATCGAGACAGCCAAGCCCCCCGCTACTGCTCCTGCTGAAACTACAGTTGAGCAACCAGCGACACAGGCGCAACCAACAGCAACACAGGTGCAGCCAACAGCGACACAGGTGCAGCCAACAGCGACACAGGAACAACCAGCGACACAGGAACAACCAGCGGCCACAACTGAACAACCGGCAACCAAAAAAAAGAAGAAAACGGAAGATCAGTTAAAGGATGGCCTCGAGGATGCACTGAAGGGTTTGTTTGATTGATCAGAATTGCCGCGGTTGCATTACTGCCGTTGTGTGTAATTTATAGTGTATATGCCGGAGAAATCCGGCATGCCTCCGTGCAATACAGCGAAGGTGTTTACTCAGTGGAATTTGATGCATTGGTGTCTGCGGGGCAGCCAGAAATATACACTTTGCTGACTGATTATGATCATTTTTACCGTCTCAATGATATCATTGTTGAAAGTGCGGTGATCAATAAACAAAGTGATCTGGTAAAGAAATACCGCCTGTTGTTGCATTCATGCATTCTGTTTTTCTGTCGCGATGCGGTGTTGACAGAAGATGCACAGGAGAATGGAAAAGATGAGGTAATAACAGTAGTCGACCCGGCGCTGAGCAATTTCAGTTCCGGGAGCAGTAATTGGAAAATATTGCCGGCAGATGCCGGGCAGACCAGTATTATGTTACGGAAAAAACTGGAACCCGCTTTCTGGATCCCACCGTTGATCGGGCCATGGATGATAAAAAACAAAATACTGCAGGAATTATCCGTGATATTGAATCGATTGGAACAATATGCCAGTGATCAGTCAGGCACCTGATTTTTCAGAACAGGTGTTAAACTGGTCTGACCGGCATGGCCGGCACGATCTCCCCTGGCAAAAAGACGTTACCCACTACCGTGTCTGGGTCTCCGAGGTCATGTTACAACAAACCCAGGTCAATACAGTTATTCCGTATTTCAATAATTTCATGGACCGCTTTGCCAACATCAAATCACTGGCCGAAGCCGATCTGGATGAAGTACTGTATTACTGGACGGGACTTGGCTATTACGCACGTGCCAGGAACCTGCATCGTGCAGCACGAATAATCATGGAAGATCACAGTGGCCTTTTTCCTTTGCATATTGAGCAATTAATGTCATTGCCGGGCATAGGCCGGTCAACAGCCGGGGCCATACTTGCACTGGCATGTAACCAGCGCCATCCTATATTGGACGGCAATGTGAAACGGGTATTGACGAGGTATCACGGGATCGAGGGCTGGCCGGGCCTGTCTACGGTAGAACAGGGATTGTGGGAATTAGCCATGCAACATACGCCGGAGAAAAACGTTGCGGACTATACCCAGGCGATGATGGATCTGGGCGCAACCGTGTGTACTCGCAGGAACCCACGTTGTGAAGCATGCCCGGTGAATAAAGATTGCTGTGCGTACCAACAATCACGCCAGCACGAATTTCCTCAGGCTAAACCAAGGAAAACCATACCGGTTCGAAAAACGGTCTTTGCTATTCTGGAGAATCATCAGGGCCAGATATTGCTGGAACACCGTCCGCCTGCCGGGATATGGGGAGGACTCTGGTCGTTACCCGAATGTTTGCCTGAGGATGACATCAAAACCTGGATCAAGCGGCAGTGGGGATATTCGATAAAAAAGCTGGAATATAAATCCCTGATACGACATACCTTTAGTCACTTTCACCTGGATATCATGCCTGTTCATGCCAGGGTAAAAGCCCGAAATAGCCGGATAAATGATGCAGAACGTTATCGCTGGTATGAGCCATCAGGCAAAGAATATCTGGGGATGGCAACACCGGTAAAAAAACTGTTGCAGGATATAACTCTTAAAACCGATGAGTAACTAAAAATGACCAGGACCGTACAATGTGTAAAATTGAATAAAGAGGCAGAGGGGCTGAAATATGCTCCCTACCCCGGCGAACTCGGTAAACGCATTTTTGAAAATGTGTCGCAGGAGGCCTGGAAAATGTGGCTGGCGCACCAGACCATGCTTATCAACGAATACCGCCTGACCCCGATAGAACCCAAAGCCAGAAAGTTCCTGGAGGAAGAAATGGAGAAGTTCTTCTTCGGTCAGGGCTCGGAGAAGCCTGGTGAGTATGTTCCGCCGAAGGAATAACCGATGACTTGACGGAACGGCAATAGCCCGGTTTAATACGCGCTCTTCTGGTTTGGAAGGCCGACAATTTCGTAGGGAACAGAAATTGAACAGCGTCGTTTACGGCGCTGGCCCGCAGGGTGAGGTACATGGAAGTACCGAATAACTTAGTGACCAAGTTGGGCGAACCGGACAAAGAAATTTGTCCAGTGAACAAATTTCCTGATGAGCGCCTTGTCAGAGGATGACAAGGCTGGTCGTTATCGAAGTTTGTGAACTTGCGCCATGGATGGCATGGAAAAATTTAAATATGGCTAGGTAGCTCAGTTGGTAGAGCAGGGGACTGAAAATCCCTGTGTCGGTGGTTCGATTCCGCCCCTGGCCACCATTCTTTCAGTATTGATTTATATAATTATTTCGTCACTCTCATCAAAGCCAAGTGACTGAATATAAGCAATAGCTTCTTCTAAATTGAGATAAAAAATATCGTGTAAAACAAATGATAATTAAAAAAGATACAGAAGAAGGAATTAATGTAGCCGAGCTTGCTTTTGAAAGGCTTTCTAAACAAGATCATTTAAGTTTTTTAGAACAGTATGCAATGTTTATGGGAAAGACACAGATATTGGAGATTGGCCTAAAAGGACTACTGGTTAGAAAATTAGGATATGATGGTGAAGCAATAGAAAAATGGACTCTTGGAATAGTTGCAAAGGAGTTAAAGAAGAATAAGATTAGAGAAGATTTTACTACCTTCCTGGATAGTGTAGTCGTATTTAGAAACTACATAGCACATGATCTATTGGCAGATGATGCATTATTAAAAAGTTTAACTGATGGTGAGGGCATGACAAAACCTGCGAGGACTTTAAGTAAAGCTGCAATTGAATTAGAGCAATTAATGATCATCTTCGATTTGTGTCAAGAACACGATGCTTGGATACATGAGGAAAAAAAAGAAAAATAAAGACAACAGGAAATCCTTTTCCTGTCATTTAGATTGTTACCTACGATGCTTCTCTCATCGCTTCATTGATAAAGTCCGAAGCAGTATTACTTGCATCCTGTAACGTCTTGGTGCTCAGATGCGCATACCGTTGCGTGGTCACCTGATTGCTATGGCCAAGTGTCTGTTGCACTTCATACAGAGTCCTGCCTGAATTAACCAAGAATGAAGCAAATGAATGACGCAAATCATGAAGCCTCAAGAAAGGTAGTCCAGCCGCCTTCCTGATGCGGTGCCATGAACGCGTGATATTGGTGTATGGATTATTTGTCTTTCGATTGATGAATATATAGTCATATTCGCCTTTTGTATCGACACTATCCAATACACTGATGGCTGTATCATTCAATGGAACTGAACGTACCTTCCCTGATTTCGCATTTTGAGCGGGTATTTTCCAAACACGATTCTGAGTATCACATTCAGACCATTTCGCTTTCAATGCTTCATTTAGACGTGCGCCAGTACTCAACAAGAAAAGTACGATTGAACAAATCATTTTGTTCTTATCTGTTTTCAATACTTTGAGCAGGTTCTTCAAGTCATCTCCTTGCAGGTAGTATTCCATTTGATTATTTTCCGGATACATCTTGATGCACCGACATGGATTTTTCTCAATCAGCTCCAGATCATAAGCATGTCCCATCGCATGACGCAGAGTAGTTATGACGCGATTAATTGATGCACTACTCAGCTCTTTAGCATGTAACTTGGACTGTAGCTTTTTGACATCGGCCTTGGTGATTTGATTGAGGCGTCTATCCTTGAACTCATCCTTGAGGTGCAATCGATAGTGCTGTTCCTTCTTACAGCTTGAAGATTCCTTGGTCGTTTCCTCTGTCCACGCTAAGTAGGTGTCTTCCATAAATACCGTGAAGAGGGGAGCATCCCGCTGGGCCTCTAAATCCGCCTTTGGGTTACCACCGAGGGCCAGGGTGGCACGCAGTGCGCGGGCCTTGCTTTCGGGGCCTGCCCGAGCGTGAGTGCGTTACCGGGGCCGACTTTGATGTGCGAGAGGCGGCGAGTGGTGGGGTTGGTGTAGCGGAACCAGTAGGTAGATTTGCCTGACATTCTAAGCTCTAGGTAGAGCCCAGTGATGAGTGTATCTGGAATTTCACTTTTTCGTTTTCCTTCTGGTGGGTGCTTAAAGGTATGGATATTTTCATTGGTGAGTTTTGGTTTTTCGGTCATGGATTACCTCCTGTATGTAATGAAATTGGAAATAAAAAAGGCCATGTAAAAGAAATTTCACATGGCCTAATGAACTTAATAAGTTGATTTGCGAATATACAATGCATGATGTGAAGAGGTATCACCCCTGTATATAAGCAGAAGCTGATTAGTCAAAACCAAATATTTGAATCGTCTGCCTGCTATTGTTCTTGGTAGCTTCCACCATATTTCATGCAATATAGTTTTAGCTTCAAACTCTACATTATAGGAAAGTCGCTCTATGTATTTGGGCGCTAATCTAAGAAGTTTCTTTGTTAGCGGATCATTTTCATAAGCTTGGTTGATAGGTATTAAACTTAATTCATCACTTTGGTTATTTAAGTGGATAACATTGCTTGAAACAGTTTTCATGTATTCTCCAATAAATTGGTTGATAAAATATTTTGGAGAAATCAGTTATTGATATGCTATTTGAACAGCTTATAAAAAGCTGGTTGGCGCTTGCCTTAATGAACGATCTATATTAATACAGTAACAAATTTCTTCGTTGAGTATGGGCGCGGTTTATAAAAAATCAAGCAGAAAATTTTTCTATTATTTTTTATTTGTGATCTTTCTGTATGCAATAAAATTGGACATAAAAAAAGGCCATGCAAAAGAGACTTCACATGGCCATGAGTTGTTATGGCTAAATTATTTAAGTGTAAATAGACTCAGATCTGTACTAGTTATATAGAAACAAACAAGCGGTATTTGGTTTGTCTTAGCCAAGACGCCTACAGCCGTATCAGCAAGACCGCGCTCCTTTTCTGAAAGGTCTTTCCAGATACGCCGTAGTAGGTATTCCGTTATGTAAGCAATATCAGGCTTTAACTCCTTTACTTGTTCAGTGATCAGCATAAGTGCTACTTTCTTAAGCTTCTCTAACTGTACGTCTTCATCGTTATCTTTATTTTTCTTCATATAAATGCTCCACAATAATTGTTTAATTAAATAACATGTAACCGAAGCAAATTTTCCTATTCGTTATAAACAGGGCTTTCGGGTTAATATAACGGGCTTGGATCCTATTCATGGGCCCCGGAGAAGGATAGAAAATAATTACCTATCCAATAGGTTTCCATTCGATTAAAAATATTAACGCGGTGTTAATGGGAAAATTTTCTATTAAGGAAAGGCACTGTACTTTGGTGTGAAATATTTCCTACGCAAGTCACCCAAAATGAAGGTGGTATAGAAAAAAGGGGCAATAACTAAAAAAGCCCGATGAGTTTCATCGACTTAGCCGCGCGGCGCATAACTGCCCCAGTAATGAAGGGGCCATATAAGGGCACAGTTAGTGGAAAAAATTATTCTTGCAGTTGTTGTAACTAAAAAAATAAGGCTGCTAACCTGGATTAAGGATGATGTACTACTTTCCACTCGCTATAGACAGTATCCCTGATGGTCTTATGAATGGTGTCCTCGGTCAGTCCTTTCCACAGAGCCACTTTATTATGCACAGTAGAGTAAGCAGTTGCTTTCCCTTCTAAAGGCCCGTTACATGTAGTCGTACCATCAGGATGAGTTACCCAGTAAGGGGAATGTTGTCCAACGTCTTCAATAATAGACAGGTTAAAGGTTTCTGGTCTCACTGTAGCAGGTTGTCCTGTCACCTCATGAAATGCATCAAACATCCAACATTTGAGGATGTGTATTGTTGAAGCAGTAGAGATAAAGCCGTCATGTATCGGGAGAACACAGATACCGGCATCTATACCTTTAAGCAATATCTTCTCTGCTATCTGGGAATCTATAAAGTGAACCTTGACACCTTCCCCACTGGCTATCATGTCTTTGATGGCCGGATGTAGTTTGATGAATTCCTCTATAACTTTCTTGCCACTAATGAGGTCTGATGAGAGTTCTCCTTTTTGGATGTAGTGATTAACGGTCTCTATGGCTTGTCTTTTAGTCTGACAGTTAATGATGGCATTGAAGGCGACCTTGATATCACTCCGTAATGCCTTGTCATACCCTTCTAAGGCATAAGGGTCTTCCATGGGTAATTCCAGTCCCTTTTGTGCATACATAATCGAGAAATGCATACCGGAATAATCGAGTTGTGAGGTCTTTTTATTATTGATAGTAATAAATATACGGTAATCAGAGGGGATCTGTTGCCACCATGCCCCATAGAAACGTCCCCCTTCTTCAAAAGAGCCGTTATTGAAAATACGTCTTAGATGGACACGGGTCAGGTCCATACAGGCTTCACTACCAGGGTCATTATGGTGGCGTAGACGTGATTGCAGTTCATGATGTTGCTTATCGGTGATATCCAGGTTGAGACAGTGTTTGCCTATGAAGGTATTTATCTTCTTCAGAGTCTTGCGGGCTTGCAGGGTAAAGGGTGTATCCGTGTAATCCATTACCTTCCCGGAAGACTGCTTTTTAGCCTTCTTGTCTTTCAGGATAATGATTTCAGGCTCTGTATAGGGGTAGGGGATAATCATGAAGCGGTTAATCCCATATTCCTTACAAAGAGAAATCAGCTTGTCTGTGGCCCGGTAGCGTGTGGTCCGCCGTTCACTTGGTTTCGCTTTCCAGCCACTCTTTCCAAAGGGCATTTCCAGATAATCCATGTCAACCAGGAAGTCCGTGACATTGATAACGCGACTGTAGGTGAGGTGGTTAGGATGGTAACGTCTACAGGCAATATCCTGGTAATAGTGCTTGCCTAAATGGACACCCATGCAGAGTTCAGGTAAGGCCATGTAGTTACGGTAAGCTTCCAGCACGAAATGAGTCAGGTGTTGTCTTACCTTGTCTTTGTCTCTAATGCGTTTGTTCGTATTACTTCCTTTGAGCCAGTCAATGTACCCTTCAATGAGATGGCCTATCAGTGATGTCACTTCAGGATGCTCAGACCAATCAAAACCACCAAAGGGGCGGCTTGGGATGTCGTCTATATCCTGCATGATTAGTTAGTCAATTGTGTATGGGCTTCATTGACCTTATCTTTGAAAACGCTCCAATTTTCAGCTGATTTTTCTTTTACATCATCGTATAACTCATCAAGTTTGCTTTTATATTTATCAAAATCAAATGAAAGATTAGGCTTCAAGTCTTCAATTGATGGGAGCTTTAGACCACATACTGTGGATGTCTCTTCCTGGTTTGGTTCGATTTCCAGAGACTGGACCAATTCATCCATGTCCTTCATATTGTCGCAGGCGGCTTTTACTTCAAGAGCGGTGACTGCCAGGATGACACCAATACCAATATAAGGTATAGCTTCTGCCGCAACTGAAGAAACATTTAGCACAGTAATTTTAACCGTTCTTTTCTTGATACTGCTTGATTTCATTTCCACCTTTTCTTTAATATCAGCGTGCTTTTTTTCCAGTTTGGCTGTTTTGCGTTTGTTTTTCTCTGTAGGACTATTTGCCAATAAATCGGACATAGCAGCAATGGGCATGCTTGAAAGTCCTTTATATAATAAATCATAAACTACTGAGCTAACTAAAGTTGCAATGTTGAGAGCAATAAGACCAATAAAAGCCAAGAGAATGATGGCGCGTCTCAGGTTAGTTCCCATCGCACCTAACATGCCTGTTATAGTTTCATAATCAAAGAAAGCTTTGTTTATAGTTTCCATAAATGTAATTTCCTGTGATTAGTGATAAGTGTCATTTTGAAATGCAACGCGTCATTTTGCCAGTAATAATTATCTGAGCTAGCCCTAAGGCTAACCCAGACAATATTAAGGCATCACTACCAAGAGTCGTCCGGTGATTCCTCATTCATCATGCCTGACACGAATTTAGCATGAGCTTCAATAACCTGATGAATCACTTCTACAGATGGTTCTTGAGAAAGTACGGTCTGAATTGCTTCGGGTAAGCAGTCTTCGTATAGCATGGTTTTCTCCTGTAATTAACGGTTGAAAAGGAAAATGACGATTGCGTAGAGAATCAGTGCAGCAACCATGTAATAGGGATACATGTAGCAAAGTGCAATGCCGACAACTAAGGCAATCATCCTGGGCGTGTTTAAAAACAAAGAACAAATGAATAAAAAGATGAGTATTAGGGTTGCCATGTTTTGTGTGATTTAAAGTAAGTAATTGAAAATGATCAGGTTTGTGATCATCGGTATAGCTTCAGAATTGAAGCAGGGAACATAGAGAACTAAGCAAACTTGATCTAAATGACCGAGTTACTGAGAACTTGTGAAAATGTGGAAGTGAAAATAAGTCCCTGTTACAGGGTTTATTTCTTGGTGACTGTTTTCTTGTTGCGGGATGAGGTTTTCTTAGAGACTTTCTTTGATACTGCTTTCTTGACTGCAGCGTGTTCCTTGGCCACGTTCTGAGCAACCTTGGAAGACATCATGCCTTTCATTTCTTCAAGAAACGGCTTTGGGTCTGTCAGTTTGTGAGATCTCTTCTTGTCAGGTAAAGGTTCCGTTAATGCTTCTGAAACGAGTGCCGCCATAAGAAAGGAGGGCGTATTAACTGATTTACCTTTGAACAAAGGGTAAAGATGAATGGATGTGACAGGTGAATCCTTTGGGACTTTTTTGAGGATTTGCTGAATGGCTGAGAAAGGGATCCATTCTTTACCACTGAAGAATCCACCGCCTGTGTTGCCACAAATACGGAAAAGGATCTTATTGTCTGGAGTACAGCCGATTTGGTAAGTGATTTTGGATTTACCAGTGAGGGAGTGACAGGTATCTGTTTTAAGAACACGAATGTTGTCTGATGAAGGTTTCTTCATTAGTATTTCTCCTATGGATTTGAAAGTTTTGTTTTGAATGAATAGAAAGAAAAGAGAGGGGAGGGGTGTTTATGGATCGAGATGTTCCTCCAGAATTTCTCTAAGGTCATTGGTGAGCCAATCTTCATCGGGTATGACGAAGACAAAGCCCTTTTCATTATCAGCTAGAAAGATGCCGATGTAGTGACCGTCCCTGTGCATAACGCCTTCCCATTGAACATCCAGTAAGGTCCAGTCTTTCCATATTTCCGTGATGACTCGGTCCATGTCATTTGGACAAACCAGGTTAATCCAGCCATGGTCTTCAGGGATATAAAGATAGCCTTCATTGGGTATATCAACACAGAGACGTTGAACGAATTCCTCTATGATGGGATAGGCAGGATCACTTGGATCGAGCTTCGATAGATCATTTCTTGATTTAAAAGTGAGCATGAATTTCTCCCGTTATGGCAAAAGAAAAACCCACTGATCCGAAGACCAGCAGGCTGTTTTTAGAATTGAATGGATGAAGAGAAAAATTTATTTCATATAAGATACTGATATTTGCGCAAGGCTCAGTCGTCGATATGGTCCATGAGTATTTGTCTCAGGTCATTGGGAATCCAGGACTGATCCGGGATGAGGAAGCTCAAGGCAAACTGGTTGTTTGGCACATAGACCGCATGGAAAAATCCGCCATCCGGGTCACACTTTCCCATGGTATCTCGATCAATTTAGCGGTAAGGGTCGATAACCGAATATACGTACGCGGCTTATATTTAAAACGGGAATTGCTTGTTTAACAGGAGGAGTCCATATACAAAGCAGACGTTCGTAATATCCAGATAGAAGTGTTTTTATTAGTCACATAAGTAACAATACTACTTTATTTAGAAGAAGTTAGAGCTATTATATAGAATGAGTTAATCAATAATCGTGTGAGTTAGATGCTACATTTAAATTGGTTTATTATATTACATCCCATTAAGTGGTGGAGAATATGTAAGCAAATAAGGAAAATGGTTCCGGATGTTCAAATATTATTTGGAAAGCATTATTTAGAGAATATTCCTGTGCTTAAATTCCAAATAAAACCGGAAATCATATTGGATCCTTTTACGCTAGGCTTCTTAGAAGCGGCAGTAATATCTGCTCAACGCTCTAAGAAGGATGCTGAATATATGATGTATCCTAATAATAATCATACCTTATTTGCCCTCTATCTTGTCAGCCATTTAGTAAATTGTTCTTGGAACAGTTTGTGTGAATATATACTCCCTCATATTGATAATATGTACGAAACAGATGAAATTGAAGAAGGTAGAAAATTTGGTGGATGTTACTACATTAAAATACGGAATGGTGAATATGCAGGAGACATGGGCAGTCAATTAATTGAATATTTCACGACAAAACATTTTCTGAATAAAGATGTAAATGCTCCACATGTACCTAATGAAAACGCATCAAAAATAGATTGAGAAAAGGTGCATTATCACGAATATCCGCTTATAACTGTAAGCAGATTGTGTAATCTGTGAAGAAAATATAGTTAACGATTATAACAAGGCATCTGCTTTATAAACGTATACCATTTTAGAGATTCTTTTGAAAATAGTAGTTCTAATTTTTCGGTTAAAAGCCGTGTTTCCTTAGTTTTCATATACAGTATTTCAATGAAGTAGAATGTTAAATCCTCGGCCACTTTTTTCGTACCTTCTTGAAATAACTTTTCGATAACTGAGCTTACTTGCTGTACTTGTCTATATTGCTCACTTAATAACAACCAGGTGAAATATAATGCTAGGTGAAGAAGTATCTTCTGTGATTCAAGGCCTTCATAGTCATTGAATTGTAAAAAGTAATGGCCATCGTCAAAATCGCCATGTGACCATGCTGTTTCAAATCCAGGGCAATTGTTGAAAATATATTCTTTTACCTGTTCTCTGGTTATCATGCTCTAAACCCACTTCAACATTGTCGATTACCGTAATAAGATCTATGAGGGATGTGTTTGGGAATCAGTTAGATTTTCCTTGATAGGCATTATTTTTATACCATTCCACGGTAAATGGGAACTGCTTATTGACAGATATTAACAACTCCTATCTACTTTCCAGTTTACCAAATATAGACTACCCTTTTATAAGGAAGTATATATGGGTAACAATATCCACTGTAATCTATTAAAATATAAAAAATTGTTTTTTACCTCTCTAAATATCAAATATATAATTATTTTTATCTCAATATAAAAGATAAGTAAGCAGCCATTCTATGAAATACATACAGGTAAGCTATTTTCACCTCGCCATAAAATTAATTCTTTGCTTCACGATAACGAACATCTCCTCTAATTCTTATGCCTGTTCCTGTAACCTCTGTAGTGAAGAGGAGTACTATGATCATGCTGCTAAAGTTTTTTTAGGAAAGTTAGCATCCGAAAGTCGAACTAGCGATGGAGAGTTAAAATTCATAGTTATTGAGTCTTTCAAGGGCTCTGTAGAAAGCACAGAACTTGTTAAAACGGGTGTTGGTGGAGGAGATTGTGGTTTAGAAATAGATATGAAAAGTGAGTACCTTATCTATGTAGGAGGCGGATGGGCAAATATTTGTAATGGCTCATTTCGAGCATCTATGGCATCAGAATATATGTCTTTTCATTCAGATGAGGAAATTTCATCTAGGCAGGAATTTATAAGAATAAACGATACAAAGTTGAAATCACTTAGAATGATTTCTGAGTCTAAGAATGACTTACATACTGACAATGAACAGTCTCAGTCTCAAGGCTCGACGGTTTTTATTTGCAAGGGAGATACCGAGCCTTGAATATATTGTTACATCTAACAGTCCTTAATCAACTCTTGTTAGTATC